>NZ_JBHDYC010000040.1:0-8838 GCF_041894845.1 Natrinema sp. H-ect4 | reverse complement strand
CAATCATGGATTCCGTCCGTACTGTCGTGTCGGAGCATCGAACGGCGGTCAACGTCGTCGGAATCCTCGTGTTGGTCGCAGTCGTCGCGCCGTTCCTCGTCGTCGGCGTCCCGCAGCTCGCGGGGGCCAGCGAGAGCCACGTCGTGCTCTCCGACAGCATGAACCCAACGTTCGAATCGGGCGACGTGATTCTCGTCGAGGACGTCGATCCCGAGACGATCGAGGAAGGGAACGTGATCACGTACGCCGACTCGAGCGGCGAGCGGACGACCCACCGCGTAGTCGAGGTCGTCGAGGAAGATGGCGAGCACTACTTCCAGACGAAAGGCGACGCGAACGAGGATCCGGACGCCACTCTCGTTCCAGCCGGTGCCGTCGAAGCTCGCCACGCACACACGCTCCCCTACATCGGTCACGTCGTCCTTTTCGCTGGAACGCGACTCGGGATCGTACTCCTGATGATCGTGCCGGGAACGCTGTTGATGGTTTCCGAGGCGTGGAACCTGTACCGCGCCTGGAACGGCACCGAAGACGCCGACAGTGACGACGGGGACGACGAACCCAATATCGACGATCGAACGAGTCTCCCTCGAGACGTGGAGCACACCGCTCCGGAACCGGCGGAGGACGACTGAGAAATAGCAATGCAACCAAACAGACGAACGCGGTTCGCGCTCCTGCTTGTGATGGTCACGCTCACGCTCGCGGGTGCGACGATCACGACGACGACGAGCACGTTTACCGACGAGGAAGTACTGGACGGGAACGAAATCGAGGCCGGCGACGGCTATGGGCTCGAGTCGGACAACACCGATAACGAAACCGACACGGATGGGACGACCGAGGAGTCCGAAAACGAAACCAACGACACCGCAACGAGCAACGACGATACGCTCGAGAACGAAAGTGACGACGGGGCGATAGAGGAGAATACGACCGACGAAAACACCGATAATGAATCCGGAACGGACAGTGAAACGGCGACGAGCGACGGTGAGATTCAGGAGCTAGAAGAGGAGGAAACGGTCGAAGCAGAGAGCGAGAACGACGATAACGTGACGGAGACCGAACCGAACGGCTGAGTAGATCCGATGACGGCTGAGAGACGAGAGATCGTCTTCTAATCGTTCTATCCGGGTTTCACGAACCGTCTGTTCACAGTAGCAGCAACTGTTCGAATTAGCGAGCCATCAAAGACAGGGTAGGCGCTCGTTGGAAACCGTTCACAGAACCGTTCAAAAAGAGAGTCGTCGACATCTTGCTACTGTCCCTTACGAGTAGGGATTGTCCGGTTCGTCGTTGTGCCGACACTGCTGGGCGTGGAACTTCAGGTCGAACTCCACCGAGTCACTCTGGACCTCGTTTCCGACCGAGCAGGGGAGTTCCCACTCGAAGCCGATGTACTGCGTCGTCGAGTTCTCGAAGCACTCTCCTTTGGCGTCGCCTTTCTCTTGACAGTAGTAGAACGTCACATTGCTGATCTCGTACCAGCGGCGGTTACGATTGTTCTCGTTTTCCGGAGCGAAAGCCGTTCCAGAGCGAACGCAGTCGTAGCAGGTCTCGACGGTCTTGGATCCACCATCGCCACCGCCAGCGACCACGACCGCACAGAGGTCGACCGTGCTCTCCCAATCGATGCCGACGACTTCGCCGTCTTCGGTGTGGACACCGACGATGTCGATCGATCCCTCGCTGAAGTCGTACGTCTCTCCGTTCTTTGGCGTATCGTCGTGCTTTCCCAACTTGACGCAAGAACTGCCCTCGCTGCTCTCGCTCTGGACATCCCCATCGAGGAGGATCCCCTCGTTCAGTTCCTCGAGTACGTCCCTCAACGAGCCTGCGACGATCTGCTGTTCGCTTCCGGGGTCGTAGACGTTGTCACCGTCGTCGTACCATGCACGTGCGAGGATGGCGTCCGCGAGTTCGCCCTCGCCATCGCCGCCGGTGTCGTCGACCTCGCTCTCCGGTTCGGTGAGTCCGTTATCGTCGTCGGCCGTCAACTCACCGCCCATGTGGATCCACGCCGGGTTGTCGTAGACATGGAGACCGATCGTGGCCTCGCCGTAGTCGCAGGGCTTGACGTCGCCGTGAGGCGGGATCTGGAAGATCGGCCCCGGATTATTTCCGAGGCCATCGGAATCGGTCCTCGTCTCGGCACCGTTGTACGTCATGTCCCAGCCGACTTTCAGATCCAGTGCGCCAGCCGTCACTGCGTTGTCGGTCATTTCCTCCTGATCGTTGAATAGTGCTGCCGTGCCTGAACCGCCAATCGCGGCACCGCCGCCCATCAGTCCGAGGCTGCCGAGCAGTTTTCGTCGTGAGACATCGAGTTTCTCGTTAGTCATCTTGACATCCCTTTGAGGGAGGACCCACCAACGGAATCGAACCGTCGACGCGCCGACGCGGGTCAAGAAATTCTAAATTGATGTTTGATCTGAGAAACTGTGCTAGGCGAACGGGTTATCAGAATCGCTATTGTGCCGTTCCTGCTCAGCGTAGAAGCTCAGATCGAACTTCGCTCTATCCGTCTGGATGATATTACCGACATCACTGTCGACCCACCAATCAAGGATAACACACGCACGATTGTTTGCTGGGAAGGCATCATCCTCCGATGTGCTTGGATCGTGGTCAATGAGAACACCATTGCCAATTTCCCCCATTATCTGTGCGAGTGTTCCCTCAGCGATCACATCTCCATTTGCGACGTATCTTAGCTCGCCCTCAATGTAGTTGGCAAGTTCGCCCTGGTTTGGCGTATCATCAACGTCTACCTCTGGTTCGGTCCTGTTGTTCTCTGCGTTCTCTGTCACATTCCCGCTCATCCAGATCCAGGCAGGATTGGAGACCGGCTTGAGACAGACTTCCAGAGAGCCGTCGTCACCTGGCTTAATATCACTAAGTTCGAACCCTGTCAGGTCACCAGTTCCATCTTCCTCGTTTCCACCTCGTTCAACTACTTGGTTAGTTCCGGTATTTTCAGCAGTGTAATCAACCTCCAAATCCAGCTGACCGGCTTGCATCGTGTTGCCCGTCACGTCGTCCTGATCGTTGAACAGCGCCGCCGTTCCGGCTCCCCCGAGGACGGCACCGGTGCCGACCACGCCGAGACTTCCCAGTACTTTCCGCCGCGAAAGGTCGAACTTGTCTTTCGTCATAGGTCGTATTCTCCGTGGTCGCCCCGTCGCGTTCGGCGGCCGGACCCACCGTCCTGCACCGCCAACGCCCGGAGCGACTCGAGAACACCTATGCCACACACCCCACTATATATACACCAGCTGACAACAGTACAGAGGAAGCCTCAACTCGAGCGAGAGGTCGTATAACGTCGAAGTGATACGCGGTGCAAAATAGATCGCGAGAATAGACGGCGTCTATTCTCGATGAGACCCAGTCTATATTCCGGTAAACGGCGTCTACCGCGGTACTCGTCCGGGGCGTTCGCCAGTCGTTCTACTCGAGGTCGTCGACCAACTCGCTCGCGACGCCCGTGTACCCGGTCGGCGTCAGTGCGTGCAGTTCCTCGCGGACATCCTCGTCGACCTCGAGTTCGTCGAACATCTCGCGGAAGTCCTCGAGAGTCACGTCTTTCCCGCGGGTCACGGCCTTGACGCGCTCGTAGGCGTCTTCCTGTCCCTCGCGCCGGAGGATCGTCTGGACGGCCTCGCCGATGATCTCGGGGGTGTCCTCGAGGTCGTCGCGCATGACCTGCTCGTTGGGGACGACTTTCGAGAGCCCCGACGCGGTCTTGCCGTAGGCGATCAGGCAGTGGGCGAAGGCGCCGCCGATGTTGCGCTTGACCGTCGAATCGGAGAGGTCGCGCTGGAGTCGAGAGGTGGTGACGTAGTCCGCGAGGAAGGTGAGATCCGAGTTGGCCTTCGAGAGGTTGCCCTCGCTGTTCTCGAAGTCGATCGGGTTGACTTTGTGGGGCATCGTCGACGACCCCGTTTCGCCCGCGACGGCCTCCTGCCCGAGGTAGCGGTCGGAGACGTAGAGCCACACGTCGAGATCCAGATCGAGCAACACAGCGTTGGCCCCGCGGAACGCGTCGAACAGCGCCGCGAGGTCGTCACAGGGGTTGACCTGCGTCGTGAGGGGTTCGAACTCGAGGCCCAGCCCCTCCACGAACTCCCGCGCGAAGGCCTGCCAGTCGACGGTGGGATAGGCCGCGACGTGGGCCGCGTAGGTGCCCGACGCGCTGCCGAGTTTCCCCCGCAGATTGTCGGTTGCCCGCCGGATGCGGCCGGTCGCCCGGCCCAGCCGCGAGGCGTAGACGGCCATCTCCTTGCCGAACGTCGTCGGCGTGGCGGGTTGGCCGTGGGTCCGGGCCAGCATCGGGAGGTCGCGGTGCTCGCGAGCCATCCCGGCGAGTGTGTCCCGAACGGCGTACAGTTCCGGGAGGAGCACCTCGTCGACGGCGTCCCGGACGAGCAGCCGGTGGGCGAGGTTGTTCACGTCCTCGCTGGTCAGCCCGAAATGGATCCAGGCCGAGGCGTCGCTGCCCTCGGGCAGTCGGTGCCGAACGAAGTACTCGACGGCTTTGACGTCGTGGTTCGTCGCCTCGAAGTCGGCGTGGCCCTCAGTCTCGAGTTTTTTGATCAATCGTGCGTCCTCCTCGGCGAAGTGGCTGTAGAGTCCACGGAGGTGCTCGCGCGCCTCGAGGCCGAGTTCGAGCGATGTCGCCTCGAGGTCGGCCAGCGCGATCAGGTACTCGACTTCGACGCGAACGCGGGCGCGCATGAGCGCTGCTTCGCTCGCGTACGGCGACAGCGGGGCGGTCCGGCCGTCATAGCGGCCGTCCAGCGGCGAGACGGCGTACAGGGCGTCGGTCTCGGTCATTGTGCGAGTCTGTCCAGCGCGGTGCAAAAGCGTATCGAAACCCGGAGCGTCCGATGCCACGAGCGTGCATACCTCTCCGGATCAGGTTGCGAATATCGCCGTATCGATACACGGACGTGGATACATCGGCCGTCGAGACCGCAACCACTTTGCCGCTCGCGGGCGGGAGTCCCACCATGACGCGAATCGCCGGGATGGCCGGCAACCGAGGGCGCAATCTGTTGAACATCGCCGACCGACGACCGGGCGGAGTCGAGTTCGCCGTCGTCCTGACGAACAGCGAGGACGCGCCGGTGCTCGAGGCCGCGGCCGAGCGCGGGATCCCGACCGAAGTCGTTCCGCTCGCCGATGATATGAGCCGCAGCGAACACGAGGCGGCGGTGCTCGAGGCGCTGTCGGACTACGAGTTCGACCTCGTCTGTCTGGACGGCTACATGCGAATCCTCTCTGACACGTTCCTCGAATCCGCGCCGACCACGCTGAACGTCCACCCCGCATTGCTGCCGTCGTTCCCGGGGATGGACGCGTGGGGCGACGCGCTCGAGGCGGGCGTCTCAGTGACGGGCTGTACGGTCCACGTCGTCACGGATGCGACCGACGAGGACGGAAACGTCATCGAGGACGACGTCGACGCCGGGCCGATCGTCACGCAGGAGCCGATCCCGGTCTACGAGGGCGACGACGAGGAGGGCCTGAAAGAGCGCGTCCTCTACGAGGGCGAGTTCCGCGCGTATCCGCGGGCCGTGAAGTGGTTTGCCGAAGGCACGGTGGATGTGGACACTGATGCCGGCGAGGTCTCGGTAGACGCCGACGTAGCGAGCACCGATTCGGACGACCACGACGGACGCGAGGCGCGTAGCGCCTCGAACACTCGAGCGGCGAAGCCGCGAGAGGGGCTGCCGGCGCGTCGGCTGGTCTCCGACGACCGCGCGGACACGCTCCGCTACGGGGAGAACCCGCATCAGGACGCCGCGATCTACACCGACTACACCTGCGACGAGGCCAGCGTCGTCCACGCCGATCAACTGAACGAGGGCGCGAAGGCGCTGTCGTACAACAACTACAACGACGCCGACGGCGCGCTCAACCTGATCAAGGAGTTCGACGAGCCCGCGGCGGCGGTCATCAAACATACCAACCCGGCAGGCTGTGCGACCGCCGACTCGCTGGCCGAGGCCTACGAGAAGGCCCTCTCCACGGATCCGATGAGCGCCTTCGGCGGCATCGTCGCGCTGAATCGCGAGTGCGACGCCGCGACCGCCGAGCAGGTCATCGACTCGTTCAAGGAGGTCGTCGTCGCGCCCGGCTACACCGACGACGCGCTCGAGGTGCTCTTCGAGAAGGACAATCTCCGCGTGCTCGATGTCGGTGAACTCGGCGAGCGCACCGAGCGCTTCACCGAAAAGCCCCTCGTCGGCGGCCGCCTCGTGCAGGAACGGGATCTGCAGTCGATTTCGGTCGACGACCTCGAGGTCGTTACCGAACGCGAGCCGACTGACGCCGAACTCGAGTCGATGGTGTTCGCGTGGCAGACGCTCAAACACGTCAAATCGAACGGGATCCTCTTCACGAAGGGAACCGAGACGGTCGGCGTCGGGATGGGACAGGTCTCCCGCGTCGACGCGGTTCGGCTGGCGGCGATGAAGGCCGACGAACACGCGGAGGGCAAGGACGCCGAAGGAGCGGTGATGGCCTCGGACGCGTTCTTCCCGTTCCCGGACGGCATCCAGGAGGCCGCGAAGGTGGGCATCGAAGCGGTCGTCCAGCCCGGCGGCTCGGTCAACGACGAGGACGTGATCGAGGTGGCGAACGAACACGGCATGGCGATGGCGTTTACGGGCCAGCGGTCCTTCAGACACGATTAGGACCGCGAGCGAAGCGCGGTTCGGAGCGAACGTCGTGAGCGAGAACCGCGGAAATGCGAACGGGCGTAACGCGCCCGTGAGCGGGAGCGAGCGGCTTTTTGGTCGAGATTTTTCGAGGAGCGGTGAGTAAGCAGAGCGAACGAACCCGACGAGAAAAAGGTCGATGCCGCGATGGCGTTTACGGGCCAGCGGAGTTTTCGGCACGACTGATCGGGAGCGAAGGAGTGCCGAAAGCTCGAAAGACGAGCGGCCCTGGTCGCGAGTCAGTGAGCAAGCGGCTTTGTGGTCGAAACCGATCGATTCCGCGGCCTGCTACTGCAGCGGTGTCGGGTTTGACTATACGAACCCTACGTTGGCAAACGTACCTATGGTGAACCTGAACTCACAGTCAGCGAACAAGCTGAGCATCGTGTCGACGCTGATCGACAGCCTGCTGGCGTTTCGGCGCGGGCGGCCGAAGAGCGGCCTCCTGCTTCTCGGCGCGGCCGCGCTCTCGTCTCGCGTTCCCGGCATCGGGACGGCGGTATCACTGGCACTCCGGATCGCCCGGAGGCTCCGGTAGGCGCCACACCGATGGTCGATGTCACCGGCCACCTCGCGATGGCGCTGCTGTTCGCCGCCCCGGCGTGGCTCGTCTGGGGTCGACGCGGCGCGCTGGGGTTTACGGGCTTCGCGTTAGTCACCGCGATGCTCCCGGACACCGATCTCGTCTTACAGCAGGTGTTCCCGATCACCCACCACGGCGTGACCCACACCGTGGTGTTCGTGCTCCTGCTGAGCATCCTTGTCGGCGCGGCCGTTGCGAAGTGGCTCACCCCCAGGTTCGCTGCCACCCGCTGGATTCGAAGCACCAATATCGCGTCCGAGACGGTCTTCGTCTTCGCGACAGCGGGGTTGGCGCTCGGCGGAATCAGCCACCTGTTTGCGGATATCCTCTCCGCACCCGACATCGCCGCCCCGCTCACGCCGTTCTGGCCGCTATACTCGGAGACGGTGATCGTCGATGTCATCTACTACGATTCGCCGATCTGGAACTTCGGGCTGTTCGCCGTGGCCATCGGACTCCACCTGGTACTCGCCCGGTACAAGAGCGCGCCGCTCGAGACGCGCTACCGAATCAGTAACTGAATAATCGGACGGGTGGTAGAAGCCTCTCCGTTTCAGCTGACTTCATCCATTCACGACGTCGTGAGAGGGGCACCGAGTGAAACGGTGATTCCGACGGAACTGTCAAGTATCGAAATGGAGAAGCGGTTTTATGGTCGAGATGGATCCGACGAACCGTATTGGACAAGGAACGCCAAGCCCGCCTGAACCACCGGATGGCTACGGCGAGCCCCGACTGTTCGAATATTCGACACCAGTGTTACTGATCGCGTCGATTCCACTGTTTTTACTCGCGGCATACGGCTTCGGCTGGCTGCTCTGGCAGATTCAGGGCCCGGAGGTGTTCGCAGCGCTGTTCGGCGTGACCGAAACGGGGGATAGCACGGTGATCGTATTGGATCTGATCGACGTGGGCCTCCCGCTCGTCGCGGCGCTGTTCGTAACTGTCGTCGTCCACGAGCTGATTCACGGTACCGTCATGCGATATTACGGACAGGACGTGACCTACGGCGTACATCCGGCCATGGGTTCCTTCTACGCGGCGGCGTTCGGACAGTTCCAGCGACGCGAGCAACTGTTTCCTATCGGGCTCGCCCCGCTCGTAAGTATTACCGTCGTTGCGACGCCGCTCTTGGCCGTTCCCGTACCGGTTATCGCCGTCACCGCGTATCTCGTCTTACTCGTAAACACGACCGGCGCGGTTGGGGATCTGTACGTCGTCTGGCGTCTCCAACGGATGCCGGAGGGAACGCTCCTGTACGACGTCGATCTCCGACACATGTACGTCTTCGAACCCCTCGATGTCGAGGAGTGACCGATTGAGTATCGTCCGTCGCATTCGTGCATTATCTCACTCACAATCTCTACCCCTGCTCACGAAACACCCGATTTTCTCCGAAAACGTCACGTTCTCAGTCATCCCATCACGATCGGACCACTCGAGAAACTGGATCAAAAACCCGCTCGCTCACTTCGTTCGCTCGCGGTACAATTACTGTCACTCGAGTCGTGCGTCCGTAATCCGCAA
>NZ_JBHDYC010000004.1:0-245763 GCF_041894845.1 Natrinema sp. H-ect4 | reverse complement strand
TCGTCGCTCATCGCGTGACGGATCATTCGACGGCTCGCGGGATCAAACCGGGGAACGCGAATACCGGCGACGACGGCTGAGCAGGCTCGGCCTACCGCCGGCGTTCGACGGTCTCGAGAGTCACGCTGAGAACGCCGTGATTGTAGACGGCCTCACGGTCGTCGCCGAAGACGTGGTCGGCGGGAAGGGGCCGAACGGTTCGCTCGGCGCGATCGTCGTCGCGGGCCACCGCGACCCGGAGGCGACGCGCGCCGGCTTCGACCGTCACGTCCTCGCGAGTCGCGGGAGCGATGTCGACAGCGACGCGCAACTCGTCGGCCCGCCCGTCGTAGACGACCTGCGTCGGGTACGGGAACGACGCCGTTTCGGGAGGCGAAGCGGAGGGCACAGGCTCACGTTCCGACGACGGATGGAAGCCTCCGGGGGTGTACAATTGTACGTTTGACGTAGCCGCGCGTCGCATCGGGTCGGAATCGATCGAACAGCCGTCGTCCCGCAGTGGCGGTTCATATCGAAACGTTCCCCGCTATCGAACGCTATCGGATCGACCGGAAAACGGCCAATTCGTTCGGGTGGTAACGGCAGTCCGAGCGACGCGACCACGACCGTGGGCTTCCCGAGCCGAACTCCCCACGCACTTCCGCGGAATTCCTCAAAGATAGCCGAGATCCGCGAGTCGCTCTTTGGTCCCCGCTCGCATCTCGACCTCCTCCGACGCGCCGTCCTCCGATGAGTCATCCGCCGACCCGTCGGTCTTCTCGAGCGGCTCAAAGCGCTCCTCGAGCCGCCTGCGAAGCGCTCGCACGCGCTGGGGCTCGTCGTCGCTGATATCGGTCCGCTCGAGCGGGTCGGTCCGGACGCGGTGGCAGCGCTCGAAGCCGTCGTCGCCGCGGACGTACTTGTACTCGGCCGTGCGGACCGCCCGCAGTCGTCGGTCGAACTCCCGAACGCGGTCCGGAATCTCGCCGAAGCGGGCCTCGAGACGATCGATCGAGGGCTGCGGAGCCACGTACTCGGCGAAGACGGCGTCGCGGGGCTCGGCGGCTGAATCGGGGTGGAGCGATCGACTCGACCACTGCTCGCGGAGCTCGGGGTCGTCGATTCCGGCCGTCTCGAGCAGCGTGGCTGGGAGGTCGAGCAACTGAACGAGCTCTTGCCGTCGGCCGCACCCCGCGCGGTGGCCGCCGGTGAAGGGGCCGCCGTGGAACACGAGCGGGACGTTGAGCAGGGTGTCGTAGAGGTTGTACTGATGGCCGAAGAAGCCGTGTTCGCCGATGTGCTCGCCGTGGTCGCCACAGACGACGAAGAGGGTGTCTTCCCACTCGCCGCTTTCCTCGAGTGCCGTTCGAAGCTGCCCGACCTGCTGGTCGACGTAGGCGAGTTCCGCCCGATACAGGCCGCGGAGGAGGGCGAACTCGTGGTCGGAGATGTCGTAGTCCTCGCAGTCGTAGGCGCGGGGATCCTGCCTGATCGCGGTCGCTTCCTCGTAGCTGGCACCGCGGGGGAGGAATCGCTCGGCGTACTCCCTGGGCGGATCGTACTGGACGTGGGGCTCGATGAAGTTACAGAACAGGAAGAACGGCCGGTCGTCGTCGCGACTCTCGAGCCAGTCGGCGATCCAGTCGGTCGCTCGATCGGAGCCGTCGTCGCCGGCGGGCTGCAGGAGTTCGCTGTAGAGGATGTTGGCGGCGTTGACGAACGGGTTGCCGTCGAAGAGCCGGTTGCGGGTCGCGGTCAGTTTCTCCCGGAGGTCTTCGCCGCGGACGACCGCGCCCATGTCGGCGTCGGACTGGATGTACTGCCAGCCCTTGCGAAGGTCTTCGAATCCGCGGTCGAAGCCGAACTCCTCGGTGATCCAGGTGTTGTTCGAGACGCCGATCGTCTGAAATCCCGCGTCGGCGAAGGCCCCGGGGAGGGTTCGCAGCTCGTCGTCGAGATACGTGTGGCCGCCGTGCGTGCCGTGTTCGGAGGGGTACGTCCCGGTGAAAAACGACGCGTGAGAGGGGAGCGTCCAGGGCGCGGTCGCGAAGGCGTTCTCGAACGCGGTTCCTTCGTTGGCCAGCTGCGTTAGCGTCGGCGTCGGGTGTGCACCGGCGGAATCGGCTTCGGTCGTGGCCGCCTCGTTGCCGGCCACGTCGTCCTCGGTCTCGGCCTTGGGGCGATCGGTCGGAAGCGGCTGCATTCCGACGCTTTTTGCCCGGGCCGTATCGAGAACGACGAGGACGACGTTCCCCACAGTGCTATGTGACTCGGCATCACGTCCGTTAGAGTCCGACATGGGTGACTACATCCACGGCAAGCAGGGAAGGTCACCGGGCCGGAGTATGCAGGGCGCTATTCGAAGATATCGTCCGCTTTTCGGGTAAAAACCGTCGATTTCGGCAGCGCTCAATATCGCCGCTGCCCGCTGAGCAGACTACTGCTCCCGGCGCGGGTATTCATCTGCCGGTCGAATATTCATCCGATCGGACACCGTAGCTATCGTGAGCGGATCACTGGTGATCCGGCGGCTCGCCAGCCGGCCGAGTAGCGGCTTGCCAGCGAGCCGATGTGACGGTCGAGGCTCACCAGCACTGTCGCTCGGAGGCTTTCCGATGACCACAAACCACGAAAACGACGCGGAGACGGACGATTTGATGGACACGTTCGACGACATCGACGACGTCGAGGATCTCGAGGAACTGGAGTCCCCGATCGGCGATGCCGCCTCGGTGGCGGCCGACGCGCTCGAGAGCGGTACGCTCCCGCTGATCGGCGGTGGACTCGCGCTGGCGGCTGCGATCCGATCGATGGCCGCGAAGCGACGGCGGGCGATTCCGCTCGCCATCGTCGGCACCGGGCTCGTCGGCTTCGGGCTCAGCAACCGCCGCTCGAGCGGCGAGTCCGGGATCGAGACCGGCGTGCCGGACATCGAAGGCGGCACTGAGGGAAAGGAGACCTCGGACGAAGCCAGCGCCGCCGCCGAACGCGTCGATTCGGGACGGGAATCCGAGATCCAGTCCGACGGCGAGATTTCGGCGGAACCGGGGATCGACGACCCGGCGGAGTCGGGCTCCGCGATCGATTTCACTGAAGAGCCTGGCGAGGACGAGTCCCGGTCTCGACCCGATCTCGGGGCGGAAGAGGAAGAGCCCCGACGAGAGACCGATACCGATGGGGTCGCGGTCGACGTCTCCGACTCGGCGATGGCCGACGAGACCAGCGAGGCGACGGGACCGGATCCCACCCAGGCCCAGCCGACCCAGACTGAGGACACCGAACCGGAGGAGAGCCCCGCGGATGATGCCTCCCACATGAAGGTCGATCCGCCGGACGCGGACGAGTCGGACTCGGAAACGGACGAGACTGACGCCGCGGACGCGACGGAGTCGGACGAGAACAAAGAATAACACCAGCTTGCGGCCTCGACTGGGGCCAGCACTGCTCCCCCCGTTTTACTGGCCGACCGTGTACTCGAGACCCCGTCTCTCAGAGCGCGAGCCAACCGCCTTGGTGTGCAGGCCGGAAGCCTCGGAGCGCGAGCCAACCGCCTTGGTGTGCAGGCCGGCAGCCTCGGAGCGCGAGCCAACCGCCTTGGTGTGCAGGCCGGCAGCCTCGGAGCGCGAGCCAGCAGCGACGGCCGAGCTACTGCGAACGCGAGGGTGACCGTCCCCGAAGACTGTTGACGCGCTCGAGACGGGACAGCACGGGTGCGGTGACGAACGCGGCGGCGAGCAGTCCGAGCGCGCCACTCCCGGCGAACAGCAAGACGGGCCAGTGATAGCCGATGAGCGCGACGAGCGTCGCGATCGAGAGGACGACGACGACGGCTCTCGCAGCGAGCGGGCGGCTGGTTCGGATCGGTCCGCGTCCGCCGTCTAGCCCTTGAGCGAGGAGGGCGAGTTGCCAGCCGGCGAACGCGCCGAGGGTCGTGCCGAATAGGAGTACGGCATCGGGATCGGCGTTACTCGTCACGAGGGCGACGGCGGCGAGGCCCGTCGCGAGTCCGAATCCGAGCGTGCCGCGGTGTCCCGGATACCGCTCGAGGAGACGCCAGACGAGGAGCAGAAACACCAGCCCGATGGCGACGCCGGCGACGACGTCAACGAGGTAGTGGACGCCGAGACCGACCCGCGAGAGACAGACGGCGGTCACGAGCCCGGCGGCACCGAGGTATCGCTGTCGACGCGTGCCGACGGACAGATATTCGGCCAGACTGACGTAGACGACCGTTGTCATCAGTGCGTGACCGCTCGGAAACCCGTAGCCAGTCGCCGTCGCCGTCGCCTGATACAGCGGGTGCACCGTCTCCGGAAGCGCCCCGACCTCCACGAGCACCCGCTCCGGCCGCGGGAGCGCGAAGACGTGCTTCAGGCCCGTGATGAGCGAGAGCCCGGCTAACAACAACCCGAAGATGGCTGCGGCCTCATCCCGGCGCGTCGCCGACACCAAGTAGACGGTTCCGACGACGACCCCGAGAAACCAGACGTCCCCGAGCTGGGTCACCAGCCCGAGCAGGACGATGACCCACTCGGGGGCGACCTCGCGGAACGCGTCGAACCAGTCGAGCCCTCGAGACATATCCCATGCTACGGACGACGAGACACATAAACGATTTCGATGCGCGAGACGGCGTTTCCCGCCATTGATCGCGGGCGTCCTTCTACCGGTGTAAGGCCTCTCACCGCCTGTAGCCGTCCACAGCCGCTGCGTACGGCCGTCATCGTTCGTCCACTGAGCGAACCATCGGACCCCGAACCCGAGCGCCTCGATCCGACCGGTTTCGTCGGAGATCAAGGCAATATACGCTGCTAACTGCGACGTAATCGACAACAATTAACTGCGACCGTCGCCCGAACATGGAACATGTCGATTGATGGCTGGCAGCCGGCTACCGGCACCGTGACGGATCGCTGGAGGGACCTCGAGCGCGACTGGCAGAGCGTCCTCGTCGGCGCGGCGATCGTCGCGCTGGTCTCCCTCCTCGAACTGCAGATCCCGTGGTGACGGATGAACGGCAGTCGACTGCTGCCCGGTCTGTTGACCCTCTGTCTCGGTGCGATCCTCGCGCGAGCGCTCGCCGCCTCGCTCGGGTTTAGCCATCTTCTGTTGGCGATCGCACTCGGATTCGTCGCGACGAACACCGTCGGTGTTCCCGACCGCCTCGAGCCCGGGATCGCGACGCACAAGCTCTGGCTGGGCGGCGGGATCGTCCTCATGGGCGCGTCGATCTCGCTCGAGACCGTCCTCGAGGTCGGCGGACCCGTCCTGTTGCTCGTGGTCGGCGTGACCACGACGACGTTGCTGACCGTCGAACTTCTCGCGCGCAACGTGTTCGGGCTGGCCGATCGGCTGGGGTCGCTGCTCGCGGCTGGCGCCAGTATCTGTGGCGTCTCGGCGGTCGTCGCGGTGGCCGGTGCCGTCCGTGCCCGCGAGGAACAGACCGCTTACGCGGCCGCGACGGTCCTGTTGTTCGACGCGATCACCATCGTCGTCTACCCGATCGTCGGTGACTTGCTGAACCTCTCCGGAACGGTGTTCGGCGCGTGGGCCGGCGTCAGCATGTTCTCGACGGGGCCCGTCGTCGCCGTCGGCTTCGCCCACTCCGAGGTCGCCGGACAGTGGGCGACGATGACGAAGCTCTCGCGCAACGCCCTGATCGGCGTCGTCGTCCTCGCATACGCCAGCTACTACGCCCGCGAGGCCGGCGGTCGTCGTCCCTCCGTCCGGACGCTCTGGGACGAGTTCCCGAAGTTCGTGCTCGGTTTTCTCGCGCTCGCCGTCGTCGCGAGCGCGGGCGTCCTCTCCTCGACCCAGTTGAATTCGATCGAGAACGCCTACAACTGGCTGTTCGTGCTCGCGTTCGTCGGACTCGGGACCGAGATCCGACTCAGCGACCTCCGCAACACCGGCGCGACGCCCGCGCTCGTCGTCCTTCTCGCGTTGCTCGCCACCAGCGCGCTCTCGTTGACGGTGTTGCTGGCGGTGTTCTGACCGATCGACCGAGAGACGGCTCGACGGACCGAGCCGTTGTCCGTGGTTCAGGTGATATTTGCCAGCTGCTCGAGGCATCGCTATCCGTCCAATCGCTACCGCGAACGCTCGGAGACGCCTGTACCCGGCGGGAGACACCGCCCAATCGGTGGTACGAACCGCGACCGGAGCACGGAACGTATTTGCCGACGGCGTGCAAGTCACGACACATGACCGACGGAGCATTCGAAGGCTACGGCGGACGACACGTCCCCGACCCGTTGCAGGAACCGCTCGAGCAACTCGCCGCGGCGTACGACGACGTTGCGAACACCGACGAGTTCCAGTCCGAGTTGCGCGGCCTGCTCGAGGAGTTCGCCGGCCGGCCGACGCCGCTGTACTACGCACGGAATCTGAGCGAGCGCTACGACGCCGAGATCTACCTCAAGCGCGAGGACCTGCTCCACGGCGGCGCGCACAAGATCAACAACTGTCTCGGGCAGGCCCTGCTCGCTAAACGGGCCGGCCGCGACCGGCTGATCGCCGAGACCGGGGCCGGCCAGCACGGCACCGCGACCGCGATGGTCGGCGCGCTATTGGGCCTCGAGACGGAGATCTACATGGGTGCGAAAGACATCGAGCGCCAAGAGATGAACGTCTTCCGGATGCGACTGATGGGTGCCGAGGTCAACGAGGTCACCCGCGGTGACGAGGGCCTGGCCGACGCTGTCGACGCCGCGCTCGAGGACTTCGCCGAAAACGTCGACGACACCCACTACCTGGTGGGAAGCGTCGTCGGCCCCGACCCGTTCCCGCGGATGGTTCGGGACTTCCAGAGCGTCATTGGACGCGAGGCCCGCGAGCAGATCCAGGATCGAACCGGCGACCTCCCCGACGCCGCGGTCGCCTGTGTCGGCGGCGGCTCGAACGCGATCGGCCTCTTCCACGCCTTCCGCGACGATCCCGTCGACTTCTACGGTGCAGAGGGCGGCGGGGAGGGATCGGACTCGAGTCGACACGCGGCTCCGCTCGCGAAGGGAACTGACGACGTCCTGCACGGTATGAAGACGCGCGTCATCGACGACGACGTCGACGTTCACTCCGTCTCCGCGGGCCTGGACTACCCCGGCGTCGGCCCCGAACACGCCATGTTCCGGGCCGTCGGACGCTGTGAATACACGGGGATCACCGACGACGAAGCGCTCGCGGCCTTCCGCGAACTGAGCGAAACCGAGGGAATCATCCCCGCACTCGAGTCCAGCCACGCGATCGCTCGCGCGATCGAACTCGCCGAGGAGGGCAACCACGAGACGATTCTCGTCAATCTCTCGGGTCGGGGCGACAAGGACATGGAGACGGCGGCGGCGCAGTTCGATCTCTGAGCGGCGACTCCGAGCGCGGCGAGCGTCAGTTCGGCGCTCGAGGGACCGACTCCGTCACAGGTGTGCCCGAACGCGATCCCGCAGGTGTGCCGCCTCGTCGGGATCGAGTCGATCCCGCGGCAGCGACAGCGCCACGTCGTCGTCCGCAAAGCGAGGCACGAGGTGGACGTGGGCATGGTCGATGGTTCCAACCAGCGGCCCGCTGGTATGAAAGACGCTGAACCCGCTCGGCTCGAGTGCCGCTTCCAGCGCGGTCGACACGATTCGGACCGTGTCGAAGACGGCCGTCGAGACCGATTCGTCGATCGTCAGTACGTCTTTTTCGTGGACGCGCGGAATAACGAGACTGTGTCCGGGGGCGGCCGGATTTCGGTCGAGAAACGCGATCGTTCGCTCGTCTTCGTGGAGAACGGGCGCTGATCGATCACCGTTGCTGATCCGACAGAACTCGCAGTCGTCGTGCATGGCCGAACTCTCTCCCGAACCGACATATAGGTATCTCCGCTCGACGAGCGCCCGTCGGCGTTCGACACGACTGGACGCTTACAGGAGACCGTGTTCGTCCTGTAGCGTGCGATACAACTCGAGATACCGATCGGCCACCGCCGACCGGTCGTACTCCGCGAACGCCTCGTCGTATCCGCGGTGCTCGAGGTCGCCCGCCGCGAGGATTGCTTCGGCCAGTTCGTCTTCGCTGGTGGTCCGGAACCCCCGGTCCCACCCTTCGACGAGTTCGTGGGCACTCGAGTTCGCGTGGTATTCGACGATGCCGACACAGCCCGCGGCGAGCGCCCACAGCATCTCCGTCGGGAAGACGCAGTGGTCTGCCGTCTGGGCGAAGACGTGCGCCCCGCGATAGGCTGCGATCCGCTCCTCAAGCTCGAGGTCACCGACGAACGTCACGCGGTCCTCGATCCGGAGGTCCCGCGCGAGGCGCTCGTAGGTCTCCCGTTCAGGGCCGTCGCCGATGACGTTGGCCTGCCAGTCGCGGCCGCGGAGTTCGGCCAGTCCCAACAGCAGGCTCTCGAGATTGGCCCCCTCGTCGAGTCGGCGGGCGTAGATCACGTCGATTGATTCGCCGGGTTCCACGCGTTGAATCCGCTCGCAGTCGATCGGGTTCGGGACGGTCTCGACGATATCGCCGTCGGCTCCGATCTCTCGGACCCACGTCCCGACGAGTTCGGAGGGCGTGACGATCCGGCCCGGCCGGCCCGTCGCCAGACGGGTCCATCGCGTGTCGCTCACGCCGTCGTCGCCGTACCACTCGAGAACCAGCGGCGCGCGAGCGAGCGTCGATCCCCAGCTGGCCGCGAGCACCTGACTTGACGGCTGTGCGCTGGCGTGGATCACGTCCGGACTCGCGGCCGCGAGGACGAACGGCAGCCGCAGGAGGAACGAGCTTCGAGCCTCGGTGCCGCTCGAGACTGCGTGATAGGTGACGCCGTTGCGCTCGAACGTGGACTCCTCGCCGGCCCAGAACCCGGCGCAGTAACAGTGGACGTCGTGGCCGCGTGCCGCGAACAGCTCGCAGACGGTTCGAAAGCGCTGGTTCGTCTCGGTATCGCGGTGATAAACCGTTTCGAACGAGACGAACGCGATTCGCATATTCGGCCGCCACGTAGCCCCGGGCTATAAAGTCACTTTTTTCGTCCGATTCGTCGGCTCGAGGAGCACGGGTTTCGGCCGCAATTGCCGCTCGAAACTGACGGACAGGCGACGATCGGTGACCGTTTTCGGCCACGCTGAGACGGATTCGGGTCCGGATCGATCACTCGTCGCTCTCGTCGCCGGGAAGAAGGTCCTCGAAGAACGATCCGACTCCCTCGAAGAAGCCGCCATCGGTGTCGTCCGAATCGTCGTCGTCCGTGCTGTCGTCGTCACTCGTGCCGTCGTCGGTCTCGTCACCATCGGTCTCCGATTCGCTGTCACTGCCACCGTCGTCGCCGTCATCGGTCGCCGTCTCGTCGTCGCTCCCGTCCTCACTCGTTCCAGATTCCGGATCGTCGACGGTCTCTTCGTCCGTGTCGTCACCGTCCTCGGCCTCCCGCGCGTCGTCTTCGGTTTCGTCATCCTCGGACTCGTCACTCTCGGTCGCGTCCCCGTCATCAGCCTCGTCGCTCTCGGTCTCGTTGTCATCGTCCGTCTCGTCATCGACAGTTTCGTTGCCATCGTCCGGCTCGTCATCGTCGGCCTCGTCGCTTTCGTTGATCTCGTCCCCACCGCCGGTCCCGTCGTCACGACCCTCGGTTCCGCCTTCCTCGGTCGAATCGTCCGCCGATTCGCCGTCCTCGAGGTCGCCACTCTCGTCCTCGGAGTCATCAGCCCCCGTCTCGTCGCTCTCGGCATCCTGTCCCCCCAGCGGTTCCGTTTCGCCGTCGACCTCGGGCGTTTCGCCTCCCTCGCCCACGAATAGCTCCGGGCCGACGGCTGCGACGGTCAGCCCGAACGCCGCGAGGATGATCACGGTCGTCACGAGGACGGTCCCGATCGACGACGAGTCGGTCTCACCTGCCATCGACCGTGTTCAGGACGGGAGACGGTATTGTTAAGCGCAGCCATCGGCAGCGCGGACCGCAGTCACGGCAGCCGACCGGGGCGCTCGTCGCTCGAGTGCTCGACTCATCGCGGTTGGTGACGAGCGGGGATAACCGGCCCCTACCGAGGCGTGGTCGCCGTCTCGAGTCCGCCCCGACCGAACGAGTCCGCTCTGACCGAAACGACTACCCGCTCGAGTCCGTACGGCCCTGCCATGGGAAGCTACGATATCGAGCGCTATCTCAACGTCCGCAGTGCCTACGGCGCGTCGTTCGGTCCCGACGGCGAACGGCTCTCTTTTCTAATGAATACGACCGGCACGCCACAGATCTGGACGCTCGATGAGCCCCGATCCTGGCCCGAGCAACGAACGTTCTACGACGAGCGGGTGACGTTCGCCTCGTGGTCGCCCGAGCGGCCGGAACTCATCTTCGGGATGGACGAGGGCGGCAACGAGCGTGCCCAGCTGTTCCGGCTCGACGCCGAGACGGGCGAAATCGAGAACCTGACGGCGATGCCCGACGCCAAACACAGGTGGGGCGGCTGGAGCCACGACGGCGAGCGGTTCGCGTTCACCTCGAACCGCCGCGACGAGTCCGTCTTCGACGTCTACGTACAGAATCGCGACGAACAGGGGGACGACGCCGAACTCGTCTACGAGGGCGACGGCTGGCTCTCGCTGTCCGGCTGGAGCCCCGACGACTCCCGGCTGCTCGTCTCGCAGGCCTACTCCAACTTCGATCAGGACCTGTACGTGCTCGATCTCGCGGCCGACGAGCCCGCCCTCACCCATCTCACCCCCCACGAGGGCGACGTGCGCTACCAGAGCGCGAGCTGGGCACCCGACGGGACGGGCATCTACCTCGTCACCGACGAGGGGGAAGCCGACACGCTCTACCTCGCGTATCTCGACCTCCAGAGCGACGAGATGGAACTCGAGACCGTTATCGACGGGAACGGATGGAACGTCGACGGCATCGCGCTGGACGACGAGACCGGCCGGTTCGTCTGCTCGCGAAACGTCGAGGGCTACACCGAACTGACCGTCGGCGAGTTCGACGCTGACGAGCCGACCGCCTACGAGACCTTTCCCGAACCCGACCTGCCGGGCGGCATCTCCGGCGGCGTGAGTTTCGGGCCCGACGCGGCACGGTTCGCGCTGTCGACGACCGGCGACACGGTCAACACGAACGCTTTCGTGGTCGATCTCGAGAGCGGTGAGACCGAACAGTGGACCAGCGCGCCGACTGCAGGGATCCCTCCAGAAACGTTTCGCGACTCCGATCTGGTCAGCGTGGAGAGTTTCGGTGTTGACGGACAGCGCCCGTCAGCCAGTGGGACTCCAGAGGAGTCCCACGCTGGGCTCGAGGTGCCGGGCTTCCTGACGCTTCCTGACGGGCACGAGGACGGAGAGACGCCCGTTATCGTCGACATTCATGGCGGCCCCGAAAGTCAGCGTCGTCCCTCCTTTTCGAGCGTCAAGCAGTACTTCCTCGACCGGGGCTACGCCTACTTCGAGCCGAACGTTCGCGGGTCGTCGGGTTACGGTGCCGAGTACGCGGCCCTCGACGACGTCGAAAAGCGGATGGATTCGGTCGCGGACATTCGAGCCTGCGTCGAGTGGCTGCAGGATCATCCCACGATCGATCCCGATCGGATCGCCGCCAAGGGCGGCTCCTACGGCGGCTTCATGGTGCTGGCCGCGCTGACCGAGTATCCCGACCTCTGGGCCGCCGGCGTCGACGTCGTCGGCATCGCGAACTTCGTGACCTTTCTCGAGAACACCGGCGACTGGCGGCGCGAACTTCGCGAGGCCGAGTACGGCTCGCTCGCGGAGGATCGCGAGTTCCTCGAGGAAATTTCGCCGATCAACAACGTCGAACACATCGAGGCTCCGCTGTTTGTCCTCCACGGTGAGAACGACCCCCGCGTTCCGGTCGGCGAGGCCGAACAGATCGCCGAGCAAGCAGCTGAACAGGGCGTGCCGGTCCGGAAACTCATCTTCGAAGACGAGGGGCACGGCTTCTCGAAGCTCGAGAACCGCATCGAAGCGTACAGCGCGATCGCGGACTTCCTCGACGAACACGTCTGAGCGGCCGCTTGCTCGGATCGGTCAACGAAATTATTACAAAGGTTATACATGATGGGGGCGTAGAGTTCCCGTTATGGCCGCTATTCAGACGACTGGGCTCACCAAGCGATACGGTAAGTCGATCCTCGCAGTCGACGACCTCGACCTCACCGTCGAGGAGGGTGAAGTGTTCGGCTTCCTCGGCCCGAACGGTGCCGGGAAGTCGACGACGATCAACATGCTCCTCGATTTCGTCCGACCGACCGAGGGGAGCGCGACGGTGCTCGGCCTCGACGCGCAGGCCGACACCGACGAGATCCGTCACCGAATCGGCGTCCTCCCCGAAGGGGCGAGCGTCTACGACCGCCTCACCGCGCGCGAACACCTCGAGTGGGTCATCGACACGAAAGATGTAGACGACGATCCCGACGCACTGCTCGAGAAAGTCGGTCTCACGAGCGACGACGGCGATCGTCCCGCCGGCGACTACTCGAAGGGGATGGCCCAGCGCCTCGGGTTCGGCATGGCGCTGGCTGGCGATCCCGACCTCCTGATACTCGACGAACCCTCCTCGGGGCTCGATCCCGCGGGGATGCAGGAGATGCGCGAGATCATCAGCAACGAGGCAGATCGCGGCACCACCGTCTTTTTCTCGAGCCACATCCTCGGCGAGGTCGAGGCGGTCTGTGACCGCATCGGCATCATGAACGAGGGACGGCTGGTCGCGACCGGCACCCTCGACGACCTGCAGGGCGAACTGGATCTCGGCGCGCCGATCACGCTCGAGGTCGCGAGCGTCCCCGAGAGCCTCGCCCTCGACGAACTCGCGGGCGTCCGCTCGGTCACCGTCGAGGACGCCACGATCACGGCGACCTGCGCCGATCCCTCGGTCAAGGTCGATGTCGTCCGACACGTCGCCGAGGTGACGACCGTCCGCGATATCGTCTCCGAAGACGTCTCGCTCGAGCAACTGTTCAACACGTACACGAACGGCGAGCGCGACGAGGGGGCCGCGACGCCGGAGGCCTCAGCATGAGTACGGTAGATGTCGCGAAGAAGGACTTCCTCGACGTCCGCCGGGCCAAGATCGTCTGGTTTGTCGGCGCGTTCTACACCTTGTTTATGGTGTTGCTGGTGTACTTCGGACAGAACGGGCGGTCGGATCCGACCATTCTGGGCGCCCTCTGGAATTTGACCGCTATCGGCGCGATGTTCATCCCGCTGATCGCGCTCGTGACGGCGTATCTCGCGATCGCCGGCGAACGCGAATCCGGCGGCATCAAGTACCTCCTCTCGATCCCGAACAGTCGTCGCGACGTCGTTCTCGGAAAGTTCGCTACCCGGACGGCCATCGTCAGCGCGTCGATCGTCGTCGCGTTCCTGGTGGGCGGCGTGCTCACGCTACTGTGGTACCCCTCGCCCGAGATGGACACGTTCGGTATCATGGCGGCACTGACGGTCCTGTACGCGCTGACCTACGTCGCCGTCGCGATCGCGATCTCCGCCGCGACCGCCTCTCGCTCGCGCGCGATGGGCGGTTCCATCGCCTTCTTCTTCATCACGAGCGTCTTGAACGTGTTCGGTCCGCTCCAGCTTGCTATCGACTACGTGCTCAACGACCTCGCGGGCCTCGAGGTTTCGATGAACCAGATCGCGTTCGTCCAGTCGCTGGTCAGCCCGACAGCGGCGTACGTCAACTCCACCGGGCTCGCGTTCCCCGAGGGGTTCAACACCATTCCGCCGGATCTCCCGTGGTTCCTGCAGGGCGAGACGATGCTCGTCGTCATGCTCGCCTGGCTCGTCGTCCCGCTGGCGCTGGGGATCTGGCAGTTCGAACGCGCCGATCTGGGCTGACGGACAGATTCGCTCGACAGCGTCGCCCAGTTTTCGCGAAAAGGAGCCACGTCGGTTCCGATCCCGGGGGCCGGTCAAATTCCGTCCGACGAACCACTCAGTCGATGACGCCCGTTTTCGCCGCCACGTCTCGAGCGGCCCGTTCGTTCATTCCGTTGCCGAGAATGGTGTACCGGTCGCGGATCTCGTGACAGGTCGTCAGTGACTCGATGATCGTCTCGTCGTCGATTCCGAGTTCAGCCGCCGTCGTCGGCGCGTCGATACTCGACAGCGCGTCGCGGATGTCGCGCCAGATGCCGTCTCCGCCCTGGTGGAGGTAGGCGGTCATGATCGAGCCGACGCCGACCTGGTGGCCGTGGAGGGCCGCGTCGGGGGCCAGCCGGTCTAACTGGTGCGAAAAGAGATGTTCGGCCCCGCTCGCCGGCCGCGAGGAACCGGCGATGCTCATCGCGACGCCCGAGGACATGAGCGCCTTGGTGACGACCCAGGCCGATTCCTCGAGTCCCGGCCGGATGAGGTCGGCGTTGTCGACGAGAATTTCGGCGGTCATCTCCGAGAGCGCGGCGGCGTACTCGGAGTATTCGACGTCTTTGAGCCGCTGGGCGAGTCGCCAGTCCATCACGGCGGTGTAGTTGGAAATGATGTCGGCACAGCCGGCGGTCGTCAGCTCCCATGGCGCCTCGGCAAGAATCCCGGTGTCGGCGACGACCGCGAGCGGTGGCTCCGCGGCGACGCTGTGGCGGGAATCCCCGTCCGGCACGGAGCCGCGATTGCTGACGATCCCGTCGTGGCTGGCCGCCGTCGGCACGGAGAGGAAGCCCATATCGAGGTGGTGACTGGCCAGTTTCGCGATATCGATGGCCTTCCCGCCGCCGATGCCGACCAGATAGGTGACCTCCTCGGCCTCGGCGACCTCGATCACCCGCTCGACGGCGGCGAAGGTCGCTTTCTGTATCGTGACGATCGCGGGCTCGATCCCGGCGGCCTCGAAGTCGGCCGCGATGGGGTCCGCAGCAACCTCGCGAGGCGTCGGACTCGTGACGAACAGCGGCCGCCCCTGCAAGTGGAGGTCGTCGATCACGTCGAGAACCTCGTCGCGAACGCCGTGGCCGACGACGACGTTTCGCGGCAGGCGGATCCACGTCGACTTCTCGAACATACCGTTCCAGACACACCCCCGGGTCATGTGTTTTTCCTCGTCGGCGCGTCGTTCGTGGCGACCGCTGCCGAGGCCGAACTGGCGAGCCGATTGCGGCGGCCGGTCGACAACCTCGAGTCGATCCGGCGAATCGATCGGCGATGTTATATAATTACCAACTATAACGGGCGTATATGATTGCAGTAGCCGCGCTCTGGCTCGGATTGCTCGGCGCAGGTTACGCCGGTGCCAGGCTGTACGGATGGTACACGCTTCGACGCCGCCCGGACGGCCGGCGATCGCTCGGTATGTATCGCCTTCTCGCCGTCGTCGGCTTCGGGACTGGAATCGTCCTCGCGTTATCCGGCCTCCTCGAGGCGACTGAAAACACCCTCTCGAGTGTCCATCCAGCGCTAGGGGACGGGACCGGAGCGACGCTCGCCTGGCTTCCCGTGCTCGGCGGTGCGATCGTCGCGACGCTCGTCGCGTATCTCGGCGTCTTTCCGTACGCTCGCGAACGCCGCGACCTCGAGATCAGCGCCGCGACGGCGGTCGGTCGGCTCGCGAAATATCTCGTGGCGATCACGATGCTCTGCCTTGGGGCACTCGTTCCCCTCGTTGCGCTCGTCAGCGCATCGGATCCCAGTCCGTTGTTGATCCCGCTCTCGTTCGTCGTCCTCATCGCCGTGGTCTACGCCTGGTTGCAGTACGGCATTTGCCTCTCACAGACAGTCACCGAGACGACGGCCGAACAGCGCCAGCGACTCGAGAACGCTGCCGACCGAGCCGGCCTGACCGCGACGATCGGCGGCGTGATCCCGGCTCGCGAAGCCGAGATCGCCAGACCCTTCCTCGACGGACCGTTCTGGAACCGGCGGGTGTACGCCACGGACTACGCTCTCGACGCCCTCGACGACGAGGCGTTGATTGCGCTCTGTGCGCGTGCGGACGCCAGCGACGAGTTGTGGCTCCTCGAGCGGCGGTCGCTAGTGCTGGCGTTTCTCTTCGGACTGGTCGTGACGCTGACCGTCTGGACATCGCTTCTCATCATGGTGGGTAGCGTTGCGATCACCGCGCCGCTTCTTCTCCGGTATTACCGGCGGTTCGAGTTCGCTGCCGATCGCCGCGCCGCTCGATCCGCCGGAGCCGCGCCCTTCGCGTCCGCTATCGAGATCGGCTCCGACCTGTCCGACGACCGGGGTCGGCTCAGCGAGTTGCTCGCGTCGCAGCCGTCGCGGTCTCGGCGACTCGAGCGCCTTCGCGACTCCTGATCAGAGCGTCTCGAGGATCCCCAGCACGCGCTCCTCGGCCTCCCGTTCCGGCCCGTTCTCGCTCCCGTCCCGGTCGCTCTCGAGGTGATCCGCGACCGAGCGATCCATCGCCGTCTCGAGCGATGTCGACTCCCAGTCGAGCGCGGCGAGTTTCGCCGTCGAGAGGACGTGGGGATACGTCCGGTAGAGGGGGTAGTCGTCGAGTTCGATGTCGCCGGCCGCGAGCTCGCGCGGGCCGGCGCGGACGAGTTCTACGTCATTCGCTTTTTCCGTGGCGCTATGCGCCACGCGATTGAGGGACTCAGCGATCAGGTCGATCATCTCCTCGAGCGTGACGAGCCGTCGGTCGCCGACGTTGTAGGCCTCGCCGGCCGCGCCGCGCTCGGCCACAATCCGGAGCGCGCTCGCGACGTCTTCGACGTAGACGCGGTGGCGGAGGTTCGTCCCGTCGCCGGGCACCACGACGCGGTCAAAGCGGTTCACGCGGTCGATCCACCAGTCCAGGCGCTCGGTGTGGTCGTGGGGGCCGTAGACGATTGGCGGCCGGACGGCCATGGCGCGGACGCCGTCCTCGGCCGCCGCGAAGACGGCGCGGTCGCCCTCGGCCTTCCGATTGCCGTAGGTCTCGAACGAATCGTCGGTCGCCTGCTCGAGCGTACACTCGTGCAGCGGCGTCTCGCCCTCCCGCTTGGGGATCTCCTCGCGGCCGTAGGCCGCCCCGCTCGAGACGTAGACGTACGCGTCGCAGTCCGCGAAAATGGTCGTCGCGGCGCGGACGTCTTTCGGATGGTAGGCCACGCAGTCGAAGACCGCGTCGGGGTCGACCGTCGTCGCCGCGGCCTCGAGGGCGGTCTCGTTCGTCCGGTCACCCTCGATGTGATCGACCCGATCGTCGTCCACGAACGGGTTTCCGCTGGTTCCGCGAGTGAACAGTGTGACGTCGTAGTCGTGCTCGAGCAAGTCGTCGACGAGGTGGCGGCCGATGAAGCGAGTGCCGCCGATGACGAGTGCGGTGTCCATGCGTAGCCGTCACGGCTGCGGGAAAAAACTGTGGCGGATGGGCGAGCCATGCTGACTCCGTTCTCGAAGTGGCGGCCGATGCGGGCGGCATCGTCGACGGATTGCACCCGGAGTTCGCCCCTAATTTATTAGGGCTGTATGTGAAACGGTAGCTATGGCCAACTCAGGTTCCGACGCCAAGTCAGCGACCGACCCCGAACTCAACGACGACGCGATGGCACGGTTCCCCGTTCCGGAATTCGACGACCTCCCCGAGGACCTCCAGGATCGAATCGCGGCGGAAACCGATGGCGCCGGATTCACGCCGAACGTATTCTCGGCGATGGCGTACAAACCGTCTCACTTTCGCGCGTTCTTCGACTATCATGACGCACTCGTCGAAGACACCGCCCTCGAGCGCGAAGAGATCGAAATGATCGTCGTCGCGGTCTCAGGCGTTAACCACTGCTACTACTGTAACGTCGCCCACGGCGCGCTCGTGCGAATCTACGCCGACGATCCGCTGCTCGCCGATCAACTGGTAGCTAACTACCGGACCGCCGATATCAACGACGCCCACCGCAAGATGCTCGACGTCGCCGTGAAACTGACCGAACGACCGACCGAGGTCGAGCGGGACGACCTCGAGGCGCTTCGCGAGGCCGGGTTCAGCGAGGAGGCGCTCTGGGATATCGCGTCCGTGACTGCGTTTTACAACCTGAGCAACCGGTTGGCGATGTTCGCGGAGATGCAGCCCAACAAGGAATTCCACACGCTGGGTCGCGAGTAGCGGTCGCGTATCGCAGCCTCGAGTCGACGACGACTCCGGTCCGCGGACGGAAAATTATTGTATAGTAACGAGTGAAGAGAAGCGGCAGGTCGCGGCTCAGTCGTCGCTCGCCGCGAAACTGGTCGATTCGGCCTCTGCGGCCACCTCGGGCGCACCGGGCAGTTCGTTGCGGACGTCGTCGCTCCCCTGCTCGGTGATCGCCTCGTAGTAGGCCTCGGGCATGATCTTCACGAATGACTCGAGGGCGCGCTCCCAGTTCTCGAGCAGCAGTTGCCCGCGTTCGGAGCCGGTGTACGCGACGTGGTTCTCGACGAGCCGACGGAGCATCCGTTCGTCTTTCTCCTCGAGGTCGTCGTGGAGCGAGACCATGCCGGTGTTGGCTTTCGCCGCGAACTCATCGTCGGGGTCGTAGACGTACGCGACACCGCCTGACATGCCGGCGGCGAAGTTCTTCCCGGTCTCGCCGAGGACGGCGACGACGCCGCCGGTCATGTACTCACAGCCGTGGTCGCCGACGCCCTCGACGACGGCCTTGGCTCCGGAGTTGCGGACGGCAAAGCGCTCGCCAGCGACGCCGTTGACGTACAGCTGGCCGTCGGTCGCGCCGTAGAGTGCGACGTTGCCAATCGAGATGTTTTCCGTTGGATCGTAGCCCGCGGTCTCGGGCGTGCGAATCGTGAGTTTGCCACCGGAGAGCCCCTTGCCGACGTAGTCGTTCGCGCTGCCGTCGAGATGCATCGAGACGCCGCTGGCGAGGAACGCACCGAAGCTCTGGCCGGCGGTCCCTTCCGCGTCGATGGTGATCGTATCCTCCGGGAGGCCGGGTTCACCGTAGCGATCCGTGATGCGGTTCGAGAGCATCGCGCCGACGGTCCGGTCGACGTTCGTGACGTCCGTCTCGAGCGAGACGGGATCTTGCTCCTCGATGGCGTCGGCCGCGGCCTCGATGAGGTCGCGGTCGAGCTGGTCCTCGAGCTCGTGGTCCTGTTCGCGGATCTTGCGGCGGACGTCGCCGCCCGGATCCGCCAGCACTTCCGAGAGGTCGACCTTGCGAGCCTTCGGGTGGTCGACGTCGGTGCGCTGTTCCAGGACGCTAACCTGCCCGATCATTTCGTCGATGGTCTCGTAACCGAGTTCGGCCATGATCTCGCGCAGCTCCTGGGCGATGAACGTCATGTAGTTGATGACGTGTTCGGGCTCGCCGGGGAAGCGCTTGCGCAGGTCCTCGCGCTGGGTGGCGACGCCGACCGGACAGGTGTTCTTGTGACACTGTCGGGCCATCACGCAGCCGCCGGTGACCAGCGAGGCGGTGCCGAAGATGTACTCTTCAGCGCCGAGGAGGGCGGCGACGGCGACGTCGCGCCCGGTCTTCATCCCGCCGTCGGTCGAGACGCGGATGCGATCGCGGAGGCCGGTCGCACAGAGCATCTGGTTGGCCTCGGCGAGGCCGAGTTCCCAGGGGAGACCGGCGCTCTTGATCGAGGTGCGCGGCGAGGCACCGGTGCCGCCGTCGTGACCCGAGATGTGGACCACGTCGGCGTTGGCCTTGGCGACGCCGGCGGCGACCGTGCCGATGCCGGCCTCGGAGACGAGTTTGACGTTGATGTCTGCCGTCTCGTTCGCGGCCTTCAGGTCGAAGATCAGCTGCTTGAGGTCCTCGATGGAGTAGATGTCGTGCAGCGGCGGTGGCGAGATGAGCCCCACGCCGGGCGTCGACTTGCGGACGTGGGCGATCATCTCGTTGACCTTCGAGCCGGGGAGGTGGCCGCCCTCGCCGGGCTTCGAGCCCTGTGCCATCTTGATCTGCAACTCGTCGGCGTTCGAGAGGTACGTCGAGGTGACGCCAAAGCGGCCCGACGCCACCTGTTTGACGTTACACTCGCGCTCGGTGTTGAACCGCTCGGGCGGTTCGCCGCCCTCGCCGGAGTTGGACTTGGCGCCCAGCCGGTTCATCGCGATCGAGTTGTTCTCGTGGGCCTCCGGCGAGAGGCTCCCGAGACTCATTGCGGCCGTCGAGAACCGCTGGACGACGTCCTTGATCGGCTCGACGTCCTCGACCGGGATCGGATCGCGATCCGACTCGAACTCGAGTAAGCCCCGAAGCGTCTGGAGGTTCTGTTGCTGATCGTTGATCTGCTCGGCGAACTCCTGGTAGCGCTCGTAGTCGTTCGAGCGGACCGCCTGCTGGAGCGCGCCGACGGTCTGGGGGTTCCACTGGTGGTAGATCCCGTCCGACCGGTGTTCGAACTCGCCGTGGCGGTCGAGGTCGGCGTCCTCGCCGTCGCCGTCGAAGGCGGTGGCGTGGCGCTCGCGGAGGTCTTCTTCTATCTCGGCGAGGCCGATCCCCTCGGTGCGGTTCTCGGTGCCTTCGAAGTACTCGGCGACCAGTCCAGAGTCGAGGCCGACGGCCTCGAAGATCTGGGCGCCCTGATAGCTCTCGACCGTCGAGATGCCCATCTTGGCCATGATCTTCAGCAGGCCGTCCTCGACCGCGCCGACGTAGGCGTCGATGGCGACGTCGGTGTCCGCGCCGTCGGGGCCGGCGGTGATGTCCTCGATCGTCTGGTAGGCCAGGTACGGGTTGACCGCGCCCGCGCCGTAGCCGACCAGCGTCGCGAAGTGGTGGACGGTGCGCGGATCGGCGGACTCGACGACGAGGCCGACGTGGTTGCGCAGTCCGTTCCGAACGAGGTGGTGGTGGACGCCGCCGGTTGCCAGGAGGCTCGGGATGGCCACTCGGTCATCGTCGACGCCGCGGTCCGAGAGGACGATAACGTCGTGGTTGCCGTCCTCGATTGCTTCGACGACGTCCTCACGGACGCGCTCGATGGCGGCTTCGAGGCCGGCCCCGAGTTCCGCGCTCTCTGGTTCGTAGGTGATGTCGATCGTCGCGGTGGTGATCCCGTTGGTCGAACAGTCGCGGATCGAGCCGAGTTCGGCGTCGGTGAGAATCGGCGAGTCGAGCACGAGCTGGCGGGCGTGTTCGGGCGACTCGTCGAGCAGGTTGCGCTGGAAGCCCAGCCGGCTCTCCATCGAGGTGACCAGTTCCTCGCGGATGTAGTCCAGCGGCGGGTTCGTGACCTGCGCGAACAGCTGCTTGAAGTAAGAAAAAAGCGGCCGGTTGAACTCGGTGAGCACCGACAGCGGCGTGTCGTCACCCATCGAGCCGACGGGGTCTTTCCCCTTCTGGGTCATCGGCTCGATCATGTTCTCGAGTTCGTCGTGCGTGTAGCCGAACGCGGCCTGATAGTCTCGCAGCCCCGAGACCGCCTGCTGTGGCGAACGATCGCTCGTGGTGCGGATGTCGTCGAGATGGACCTGCTCCTGGGCGACCCACTCGCCGTAGCGGTCGTCGGTGAGGTCCTCGAAGACCTCCTCGTCGGGAATGACGCGCCCCTCGTTGGGGTCAGCGAGGAACAGCTGTCCGGGCTTGAGACGGCCGCGCTCTTCGATGTTTTCGGGCTCGGTCTCGAGCGCGCCGGCCTCGCTGGCCATGATCAGCTGATTGTCCGTCGTCACGTCGTACCGGCACGGACGCAGTCCGTTGCGGTCGAGGACGGCACCGACGCGTTCGCCGTCGGTCGCCGCGACGAGCGCGGGACCGTCCCACGGCTCGACGAGCGAGGCGTGGAAGTCGTACCAGTCCTTTCGATCGGGGTCCATCGCGTCGTCGCCGCGCCAGGCCTCCGGAACGAGCATCCGCAGGGCGTGCTCGAGGTCCCGGCCGTCCTGCATGAGGAGCTCGAGGGCGTTGTCGACGCTCGCCGTATCGGATTGGTCGGGGTCGTCGATGATCGGCTTGACCGCCTCGAGGTCCGCCAGGACGTCGCTCTCGATATCGGTCTCGCGGGCCCGCATCCAGTTGATGTTCCCCTGAATGGTGTTGAACTCGCCGTTGTGGATGATGTTCCGGTAGGGGTGGGCGAGGTGCCAGGCACCGAGCGTGTTCGTCGAGAATCGCTCGTGGACCATCGCGAACGTCGATTCCATGCGCTTGTCGGTGAGATCGGGGTAGTAAGCGGGGACCTGAACGCCTTTCAGCAGTCCCTTGTAAACGACCGTCTTGGAGTCGAGAGAGACAACATAAAACCGCTCTTTGTTCTCGATATCGGCGCTTTCGACGGCGTTCTCGAGCGCGCGTCGGGCGACGTAGAGTCGGCGGTCGAAGTCGTCGCCGGAGATATCGTCGTCGGGTGCGACGACGACCTGATGGACGTCCGGTTCGGAGTCGACGGCTGTTTCGCCGAGGTCGTCGTTGTTGGTCGGGACGTCCCGCCACTCGAGGACCGAGAGATCGTAGGTGTCGACCGTCTCCTCGACCAGCGAGACGAGCGCGTTGCGAGCCGCGTCGTCCTGGGGCAAAAAGAGCGAACCGACGGCGTAGGTGTCCGGAAGCTCGGCGTCGAGGACCTCTCGGAAGAACGAATCGGGCGTCTGAAGCATGATGCCGGCTCCGTCGCCGGTGTTCTTCTCCGCCCCGGTCGTCCCCCGGTGCTCGAGATTGATGAGTAGTTCGAGTCCGTCAGCGACGACGTCGTGGCCCCCATCCCCATCGAGATCCATGACGACGCCGACGCCGCAGTTCGACCGCGCGTCCGCGGGGTCGGCGAGCCCCTGTGAACGCTCGGCGGATGACGCTATATGTGGCTGTGGCATAGCCCTCCCTTGCGGAAACAGATATAAGAGGCTAACCCATTATGGCTAAGTGTATTATAAACACATATGGTGTGATATAAGGTATTTGTGGGGGCCTTATATATGAGCCACGTCACCGTCCACGCGCCTTCTCGCCGCAGTTGCTACTGCTATCGGATCGAGCTACCGCTCTGGGGTCGAGGTTCAGGACGGCACTGTTCGAACCCCCTTCCGGGAAGCGGTGCTTCCCGACAGCGGGGTAAATTGTCAGAGGCACGTAGTGTTCACCCACCAGAGTGAACACCACAGTCTCTAATTACTCGCCGCTGGTAAGCACTATTGGGTTAAAGAGTTAGGTGCGTGTGACTGTGACACCCACGATTCGTCGAGGTGACCGTTCGAACCAGTTCCCCAAGTGGGGCCGACCGGTTCATGTGGGGAGTCCGTCTCGACCCTGTTCGCACCGACGAACCATCTCACCGTTTTACGCATCCCGATGTGAGCGTTCCGTCGAAGACGACATCCGATCGAAAGTACCTGCCGCCGGCAGCGAAACACCGGAAAGCTGACGGTTCGATTCTCGGCTCAAGCGAGCAACGACGAGTCGACGTGTTACCACCGAACGGGCGTGCTACCACCGAACGGGCGTGCTACCACCGAACGTGCGTGTTACCGCCGAACGGACCTGCTCCCGTCGAGTAACCGCGCTAGTACGACTTCGCGAAGTAGGCGATCTCGTCGGCGGGATCGCCACAGACGCCACACTCGTCGCGGTCGGGTTCGGGGACCTCGCCGGCCGTCGTCCCGCCTTCGTCGGCCAGGGGCTGCATGACGATCTCGGCGGCGATCTTTTCTTTGATGGCCGTTTCACAGGCCTCGTCGCCACACCATGGCGTCTTCACGTAGCCGCCGTGTTTGCCGATCGTCCCGAGGATATCCTCCGGACTGTGGGCGTCCCGGACGTTTTCCTCGAGGTTCTCTTCCGCAGTTTCGTACAGTTTGTCGTAGATCTCGTCGAGGTGCTCGTCGACGGCGTCGACGATCTCGTCGCGCTCGGCGACGGACTGTTCGTTGTCCGGCCGGTGGACCAGCGTGGCTTCCCCGTCGTCGACCTCGTGGGGGCCGATCTCCAGACGCAGCGGGATCCCGTTGAGCTCGTGTTCGTTGAACTTGAAGCCGGGATTGCGCTCGTCGCGGTCGTCGAGTTCCACGCGGAAGCCGGCTTCCTCGAGGTCGTCGGCGATATTTTCCGAGTACTCGAGGACGTCGTCTTTGGTATCCTCCTGCCAGATGGGGACGATGACGACCTGCGTGGGCGCGACCGTCGGCGGGAGCACGAGCCCCTGATCGTCGGAGTGGGTCATGATGAGCGCCCCGATCGCCCGCCAGGAGAGCCCCCACGAGGTGGTGTAGGCTGTCTGTTCGGCCTCGTCCTCGTCCGCGAAGGTGATGTCGAACGCCTCGGCGAAGCTCTGGCCGAGGTTGTGGCTCGTCGCTCCCTGGACGGACTTGCCGTCGGGCATCAGCGCTTCGACGGTCGTCGTCGTATCCGCGCCGGGGAACTTGTCGTGTTCGGGCTTCTTGCCGCGCAGCACCGGGATCGCCAGCACGTCCTCGTAGACGCGCTCGTACTGCCCGAGGCGGGTCCAGACCTCCTCCCACGCGCCCGCGTCGCTCGCGTGGGCGGTGTGGCCCTCCTGCCACATGAACTCCTTCGTCCGGAAGAACGGCTTCGTCTCCGTGGCCTCCCATCGCACGACCGAACACCACTGATTGAGCCGCATCGGCAGATCGCGGTGGCTGCGGGTCCACTCGGCCATGAAGGGCGCGATGATCGATTCGCTCGTGGGACGAACGGCCAGTCGCTCCTCGAGTTCCTCGTGGCCGCCCTGGGTCACCCACGCGACCTCGGGATCGAACCCTTCGACGATGTCCTTCTCCCGCTCGAGGTAGCTCTCGGGGATGAACATCGGGAAGTAGACGTTGTCGACGCCGGTCTCCTTGAACCAGCCGTCCAGCGAGTCCTGAATGGCCTCCCAGAGGGCGTAGCCGCGGGGTTTCGTGACGATGAACCCGCCCATCGGGGCGTAGTCCGCGAGGTTCGCCTTCTGGACGACCTCGGCGTACCACTCCCCGGGCTTGTGCGATTTCGACTCGGTGATTCCGAGTTCTTGACTCTCGTCGCTCATTGTGTCGACATGCAGGCAGCGCGGGCTTAAACCATGCGAAGGCCACCGGCGACGTTGCGTGGCTGTTCACCCCCGACTCCGCGCAAAACGGTCGCCCGCGACGCTCCGCTGTGTCTGTCACGCACGCGAGACCCACGATTGGACGGAAACCCGTCCCGTTGAACGTGCCGGACCGCGGGCCAGAGTGCGAGCGTGAGCACGCCCGACCGCTCAGATCGAGATCCGCTCGCCCAGTTCGGGCGCCGTCGCGTCGTAGCCGTCAGTGCGCAACTCCGCCGCGAACGCTTCGCAGCGATCGCCGTGATTGATCAGTACCGTTGCATCCGCATATGACTCGAGGAACGCACGAACCCCCTCTCGATCCGCGTGCGCGGAAAAGTCGTACTGTTCGACCTGCGCGCTGACCGGCATCATCCGGCCGTCGATCTCGGCGCTCCCGGTCTCGAGCAGGTCGCGGCCGGGTGTCCCCTCGACCTGATAGCCCGTCATGGCGATCTTGTTCGTCGGGTGGGTGCGGATCGCGGGCACGTAGGTCATCGCGGGGCCGCCGTGGAGCATCCCGCTGGTCGTGACGATCACGGTATTCTGTTCCGCGATCCGTTTGCGCTGGCCGTCACGGCCGTCGACGAATCGAGCGTTGCCCTTCGCGCGTCGCAGGAGCTCGGGGTCGCGCAGGAATTCTCGGTTCCGGTCGCGTAAGAAGAGTTCGGTGACGCGTTTCCCCATCCCGTCGACGTAGCACTCGAGGTCGTGTTCCTCGCAGATGCAGAGGACCTCCTGCGTGCGGCCGATGCCGAAGGCGGGGACGACGACGGTGCCGCCCTCCCAGATCGTCGTCCGAAGGCTCTCGGCGAACTCGCGTTCGATTTCGGGTCGCGGCGGTCGCGTCACGTCCGAGTAGGTGCTCTCACAGAGCACAACATCGGCGTCGGGCCGAGCGGTCGTGCCGTCGAGTAACCGCTGTTCTTCGGTGTGGAAGTCGCCGGTGTAGAGCAGTCTCGTCTCGCCGTCATCGACGAGCACGTGGGCGCTACCGGGAACGTGGCCGGCGTCGAAAAAGGTGATTTCGTACCCGGCGGCCTCGAAGGGACTCTCGTAGCCGTGGTTCTCGGAGACTTCCGCGACGCGAGCGAGTTCCGCCTCGGTGAACGGACAGTCGTAGCTTCCGCCGTGGAGCTTCAGCGTGTCCCGCGCGAGGACCATCGTGAGGTCGTACGTCGGTTGCGTCCAGTGGATCGGCGGCCGCGCGTCGCCCGACAGGAGCGCCGGAACGGAGCCGACGTGATCGAGGTGGCCGTGACTGACGACGACGGCATCGGGGTCGACGTCGCCGATCGGAAACGACGGTGGGTTCCCCGAATCCATTCCGAAATCGAGCAAGAGCGTGTCGTCGATGAGGATCGCGCTCCGGCCGATCTCGCGCGCGCCACCCAGCAACTGGACGTCCATTGCGAGTTCCTTGCATCTCGTCCGGTTTGCCTCCGTTGGTTCACAGATTTCGGTCAAGAAACTCGATATCTGCATCCGAGAACGAGAACTGGGAGTCGCGATAGCGATCCCGGTACCGGTGCCAGCGAGTCCGGAGTCGGCATCAGTGATCTCGGAGTCGATGTCGGTCGCCCGATGGTCGTCGAGAACTCGAGCGATCGGCATCCGTTCGACTGCGTCGCTCGTCCGGTCCGAGGACGCGCTCGAGTTCTCGTTCGAACTCGTCGTCATCGAGTTCGCCGTCGACGTACCGAGAGCGAACCCTATCCTCGGGGGCGGTCCGGTCGTCGGACCGCTGTGGTGGACGCGCGTCGTCTTCGGCGGCTGAATCGCCACTGAACACTGAAAATAGCCCGACGATCGCCAGGACGAACAGGCCCAAGACGGTGAGCGAGACGATCACCGAGAGAACGGCGACGACGAGGGAGAGCGCGATACCGACGATCGTTCCGACGACGCTCAGCGCGATGAGCGCGAGTACGAGTACGCCGATTCCCTGGAACAGGATGGAACTGAGGCGTCCCATACGCACCGTTCGTCGGATGTGCACAAAAACCACTCGGGGCCGCAGACGGCAATAATCGCGACGCTGTGACTTTCTTTCGAGTCGACCGTTCGCGAAGCGGTATCAGGAGCTGTTCGATCGAAGATCGTTCGCATCGGCCCGCCGTGCGTCGGTCCGTTCGGTCAGTCCGATGAGATAGACGTCGAGGAGACAGATCAACAGGATCGCGAGCGGCACGGCGACGTCGGTAAAGCGCACCGCGTCGAACTGCAGCGCCGTCACGACGAACGGCTCGCCCGGTTCGAACGCGCCCGACAGCGATCTCGCGCTCAGGAACGCGATCGCGAGGCCGTAGCAGACGAACCAGATCCCGGCGCGTTTCCACCGACCGAGGTAACAGTGGCCGAGGCCGGCGACGAGCGCTGACAGCGGATACGCCGGCCAGACTGGCCGTGACAGCTCGCTCATTGAGAGCCACTTACGTCGTGGAAGACAATCCGTGTTGTCCTTTCGACCGAGTGGTTATTTCCGATACCGCTGGATCCCGAACCGGCCGTAGCCACCGTACGCGACCTCGAGCGAGCCGATCCACCAGTTCCACCGCTCGGGTGGGGTGCCGTCGGGGGCGTCAGAGAGCTCGTCGATGACGATATCGTTCGTCAGCGTTACACCGATATCACCCTCGTACTGGTTGGAATCCGCGAGATCGACGGCCTGTCGAACGACGACGCGTGACTGCCCCATCGTTCCGCCGAACTCCTCGCGCAGGCGGATCTCGAGTCGTCCGGGATCGATGAACACGGCTACTCGTAGGGGGTCGGGGTACTTGACTGTTCGAGCGATTGAACGCTGAAACGCCAACGCTGAAACGCCGCTGGCTCGAGTGGCCAGGCGGACGGCTCGAGCAACGCGAGAGCCGTCTAACCCAGGGGAGGGCAGGCGGTTACCCAGTACCGACCGCGAGCGAAGCCGTGCGCGGCGCTACGCGCCGCGAACAGTCGAACGGCCGAAGGCCGTGAGACGGGGTGAGCGAGCGGGCCGACGACTGACCCAGAAGCCGCGCTTGGCGCGGCTGGCGGGGAAGGAGGTGTGTCTTCGTGAACGGAGTGAACGAAGGCTCGGAAGTCGCAGCCCGCGAACGAAGTGAGCAGGAACGTCTTCCGTTGCTTTTCATCGAAGTTTTGCCGAGGGCGCGGCTCTGCCGCGCCCGTGGTTCGAAAGGCGCTTTGCGCCTTTCGTCATCACGAGAGAGCTTTGCTCTCTCGAACGACAGCGCAAAAGTTCGGTCCCGATCGATGATCTTTTGAGCGACGGCCGTCTTCCGTCGGGCATGGCAAGTTTCACGGTCGTTGTCGGCGACCCCGAATCCGGGTCGTCCTATCAGCTCGAGGCAGAGGAACAGGACGCGAACCGATTCATGGGCAAGTCGATCGGCGAGGAGGTCGACGGCGGCTCGGTCGGTCTCGACGGCTACACGCTCGAGATCACTGGCGGCTCCGACGAGGCGGGCCGTCCACTCAACGGCGAGGTTTCCGGGCCGAACCTGACGCAAGTGCTAATGACCGGCCGGCAGACGGGCTACCGTCCAGACCGTGACGGCGAGCGCCGGCGGATCACGGTTCGCGGGAGCGAGATTTCCGACGCCGTCGCGCAGGTCAACGCCTCGATCGCCGAGCGCGGGAGCACCGACGTCGACGACCTCCTCGGCGAGGGCGGCGACGACGACGAGTAATCGCGGCGATTCCTTCAATTCATTTTTATGGGAGACAGAATTGCGAGCGACCATTCCTCGGTGAAGGCGGTCCGGTCGACGTGTACCGAGACGGCGACCGGCGTCAGACTCGAGGTGCCAGCCGACGAACGCGGTGCGTTTCCGACCGACGAGGTTGTCCGGGTCGCCCTCGACGGCGAGGAACTGTTCGCGCGAGTCGAGCGGGCGCTGACGGGCGACGACCTGTTGATTCCGGGCGTCTACGAGACGCCGGACGAGGCCCGAGACCCCAGCGGCGCGACCGACCGCCTCTCGGAGTGGACCGCCGAGAACGATATTCCGGCGGGGGGCTCGGTGCTGGTCGACGTCGTCGAATCCGAGTTTCTCTACGGCCTTCGCGCACCCGGCGAGACGACCTATTACGACGCGCGAGAGCCGCCAAGCGATAGCCTGAGCGAGATCGCGAAGGATCTCGAGGACCACTGATTTGCGAGCCCCCAGATCTCGGCGGTAGCCGGGTTTCGGCCGGGGAATATAGTAGTCACTGAACGTCACTACACACCTGATCGCACGACTGCGTTGCGATCAGTGTATCAATCGTTTCAGTGGCTACTATAGCGTTCTCACGACCGGGCCGACGCGGTTCCGTCGACTCGAGCCTGTCGGTGACGGCGCGATTTCGGGTTCGAGAACGCGATCGGGTTCAACTCGAGCGCGGAAAACGGGAGCGCCTTAGAGTCGCGGCAGAAACGCGTACAGCAGCAGGCCGAAGGCGAGGTGCTGTACCATCGTCCGCTCGACGGTCGCACGGACGTACTCCTCGTCGGCGATCGAGTACTCCTTGGTTCTGACCTTGGCGTGCATCGAGAGCACGTCCTCCTCCTCTAAGTTGTGGAGGCTCGGATAGACGGTGCCCGGACTGAGCTGGGCGCCGAAGAGGTGGGTGAGATCCGAGAGGAGCTCTTTCCCGTGTGTTTCTTCGTGGAGCGCGATGAGCATCAGGAGGATTTCGTCTAAGTTCTCCTTGATGATGTCCTCGTCGAACTGGACCTCGTCGGTCGGGAGCGCGCTGTTTACCTGCGCCATCAGTTCGTCGAGTTCGCGTTCGACGTCTCTGGTCGCATCGTCGGCCGATCCGAGCGAGATATCGTACGATTCCGACTGGTTGTCCGCAGTCGCCGCTCTCGACAACTCGTCGAGCACGGATTCGGTATTTGGAGTGTCCTCACGCATTGACGATCACCTATGGGGGTACGTGATGTGGACCGTTCCGCAGCCGCCGACCACGCACTGTCGCCGGATGATCGGTGACGGCCCCACTCACGACTACTGAGTCCCTGACACTGATCCGTATTAAGAGACAGGGAAGTGAATGGTGTCGAATATAGATAAATCAACTTTCCGTGAATGATAGAATAACTATCCAATCATGGACTCTCCGGATACTAGTCCGTGTGGGGTGGAGAAAAGAAACAAGTGGTCGTGAATTACTTATAAATACATTTGTCTGTAGGATTCTGGGTACCAGTTCGAATCCAATGATAAGTGTTGTGGCCAAAAGCCAAATGTATGCTCAGTGGTGTGATGGCCCGTCACGGATGATGCTTACCATCTCGTTCGGTTCGTCGCCGTCGTCCTCGTCATCATCGATTCGCCGTTCGACTCGCCGCTCGGCCATCCGTGCGACCATCACGTGTTCCTCGAGGTCGTCGCCCCGGATCTTCGCGATGTACTCGAGGGTCTGAGCGTGGGCGCTGAAGAGCGTCCCGCTCAGGGATTCGAGGGGATACTCGAGCGTCGTCGGTTCGTCGTAGCGTTTGTTGTGGATCTCCCCGAGTGAGAGTCCGCGAAGGTACGAGGTCATCTGCTCGCGGACGAGTGGACTGATCCAGCCCAGGTCCTCGTAGTACCGCAGGCAGTTCAGCGCGCCCGTCGTGCCGAAGGTCTCGCCGAGAAAGCGAGCCCACTGGATGGTGGCGTTGGTTCGCCCGGCCGATCGCTCGAGCGTCTGGAGATATGGTTTTTGATCTGGCATGGATGGCTGGTGTCGCCGATCTACTGTAATGCAGTCGTCCGCTACTCAAGAACATTCACGTCATTACGAACGGTGAGTCGTCGTCGCTACCGGATCGAAGGCTGCTGGATTGCGAGCGATCGGGGTGAGTCGATCGATGGCCAGTCGTCCGTCGGGGGTGACGAGTCCGAACGCTGCTACACGCTGATAGCCATCCCGACGACGTACTCCGTGATGACCGCGATCACGGCACCGAGCCATGTCAGGAAGACGAAGTGAACCAGCGCGCTGATAATGTGGCCGCGGTCGGTGAGTCGAATCATGATCGCCGAGAGCGCGGCGTTGATGACGATCGTCAGGAGCAACAGGTACTCGATCATCTGAATGTCGTATTGCTCGGTACTGAGCAGCCCCTCGGTGAAACTGCCCTGGCTCTGGAGGTCCATCCCGCTCGTGATATTCATCATGATCTCGACGACCTCGAGGCCGACGAAAAACGAGAAGACAGCCGCGGCGGTGATGCCGTAGAGAACGCCGATCAGGGTCATCGTCGCCTGATCCCGTTGCTCGCGGACTTTGAGCACTTCGTTCTGGTTCTCGCTGATGACCTGCCCGAGGACTTTCGGATCGCCCCCCATCTGGCGACCGACGACGTACATGTCACCGAACTTTTGGATGAGATAGGAGCCGGTCTCCGCCGCGAACAGCCGCCACGAGCGGATGTCGTCGATCCGCATGTTGAGCCGCTTGTACAGCGCGTCGACGTTGTCGGTCAACGCCCCGAAGTCCTTGCGCCGGAGGCTCTCGAGGACGCTCCCGGTCGAGGTCTGTTTGACGCTCTCGACGGCACCGAGCGCGCGGATGAAGCTGGGGAACTCCCCGTCGCGGACCTTGACTTTCTGTTCTTCCTGTCGCATCCGCCACCCGGGGAGGAGCAGCGGCGTTACGGGGATCGCGACCATAATCGGTAGCGGGACGCGGCTGGCGATCCCCGGCACGATCCCGAAGAGGGCTAGTCCCATCACGACGGCGAGGAGGATGCTACAGCCGATACCGATCGCGAGCGCTCGCGGAATCCGGGTGAGCGGACCGGTCCCTTCCGTCTCCTCGATATACCAGAGGGGATCGTACGGCGAGATGACGTGGACCGCGTAGATGAACGCGACCTGGACGATCGTGAACATGGCGATGGTGCCGCCGATCAACAGCGTCGGGCTCGTTCCGGTCAGGATCGGCAGCACGATCGCGAACACGAGGATGAACGCCACCGACAGCATCATCGACATGTACAGCTCCTTCATCACGTCGAGTTTCCCCAGGTCCGCCTCGTATCGGGTAACGAACTGCTGGATGATCGTGTCCTGTTCGTCGATCAGGAACTCGCTGATCTGCTGGCCGCCGCCGACCGTGTACGCCAGCCGCTCGAGGAAATCTGTCAGGAGCGGACTCGTCGTCTGTTTGGCGCGGAGCCGACAGGCGTCGTCGAGACTCTGGTTCCAGGTGTCGACCATCGCGACGAGATGTCCCATCTCCTCGGCTAAGGCATCGTACTCGTCTTCCTCCGCGAGGGTGCGGAAGATCTCGACGCGGTTGATGTTCGTCATCGAGAGGACGGTGATGTGGGTCAAAAAGAGGTGAAAGCGCTGGCGAATCTGCTTGCGCTTTCGGTCCTGGGCCAGCTTGGGGTAGATGATCGCGACGACCATCGCCAGCAGCCCCAGGAGGACGACCGGGAGGGCGATCAGCAGCGAGAGTCCGAGCACGACGACCGCGACGCCGCTCCCGATGAAAAACGCGAACGCGGGCGCGATGACGAGCAGGAGATACCGCGAGGCACCCATCTCCATGTTCGCGTACGCCATGTTGAGCGACTCGAGGGCCGATCGAGTGCTCATATCGGGCGCGGACTGAGAGTCTGTTGACATAGTGATCTCAGGCGAACTGATCGATGCCGCTGATCCGGATGGGCAGCCCCTCGAGGCCGTCGCGATGGAAGCCAGCGATCGCGTCGTTGACCTCGTGGTAGCCCAGCACGTCGGCATCGATGAGCTGGCGGATGATCTCCGCCCGACGGTCGAGTTCGTCGTAGATCTTCCGGGTGTCCTGGTAGCCCAGCAGCGTCGCGATCTGTTCCTCGAGGACGTAGGAGTTGTTGCGACCCGTAAAGGCGACCTCGTCGTCGCGGGGGTCCCACTTGAACGCCTGCCGGGTGACGACACCACCCTCGTAGTCGGAGTAGCCCTCGATCTCCTGAACCGAGGTCACCCGCCTGAGGACGTCATCGCCCTGTTTCACCCGGTTCTGGAACAGCGCGACGTCGCAGTTGTCCATGAACGTCTCGGGGACGTTGATCGGCGCGCCGGTAAAGCGCTGGATCATCGAGACGATGTCGCTGGCGTGGAAGGTCAGCATGACGGGGTGGCCGGTCTGGGCCGCCTGGAACGCCATCTGCCCCTCCGCCCCGCGGACCTCACCCACGATGATGTAGTCCGGCCGCGATCGGAGCGCTGCTGCGACCAGGTCGAACATGTCCACGTCGGCCGACTCGTCGCCCGATCCCTCGCGGGTGAGCAGCTGCTGCCAGGTATTGTGTGGCGGAATGACCTCAGAGGTGTCCTCCGCCGTGTAGATCTTCGCGTCGCGCGGAATGAACGACAGCGCCGCGTTCAGCGTCGTCGTCTTTCCCGAAGCCGTTTCGCCGACGACGAACACGGTCTGTTCGTTCTCGAGACAGAGCCAGAGGTACGCGGCCAGTTCCGGGGAAATCGTCCCCCACTTCGTGATCTGAAAGACCGACAGCGGGATCTCCTCGCCCTGTCGGATGGTCATCGAGGGCCCCTGGACGGAGACGTCGTCGGAGTAGATGATGTTGATACGCGAGCCGCCGGGCAGCGTCGCGTCGATGATCGGATCGGAATCGCTGATCGGGTGGTTCATCCGCTCGCCCATGTTCCGGAGCCACTGCTCGAACTCCTCGGGCGTCCCGAAGTCGACGGTGGCCGAGATCATGCCGTACGTGCCGTGATCGAGGTAACACTGCTTCGGACCGATGACGTGGATGTCCTCGTTGGCCGTGTCGGCCATCACCGGTTCCAGCGGGCCGAGGCCGACGATATCGCGCTGGAGCTGGTAGCGCAACCGGGTGAACTGATCCTGCGAGAGCGAGACCTTGCTGGTGCCCAAGGACTTGAGTCGACCGATCGACTGGCCGGTGATCCCGGACGTGATTTCGACGACTTCGTCCAGGAGTTCGTCCAGGTGCTCCTCGAACTCCTCGTTGTCGCCCGGTGCGGGTCGGGTCACGCTCTTGTCGAGGATCCGCTGGCGAATCCGGTCGTACAGCGCCTTATCCTCGTCCTCGAGGGTCGGCTCGACGCAGTAGTAAGTGGTGTCGATCCCCATATCGCCGTAGACGTGACAGAAGATCGGTGCTTCGGCTTCGTAGATGACGTTCGGCCGGTCCGATTCCCACTCCTCGGACGGTTCGTCGATGAGTTTCGGGTACTCGCCGTACTCCTCGTGGAACCACTCGAGGTGTTCCCGCAGGTGGGGGTGCTCGTCGGCCAATGCGTCGAGTTCGTTCTCGAGTCGTGCGCTCCCGAAGTCGGACATTTAGGCCACCGTCCTGCTAACGATCGAGATTCCCCGTCCCTGCTGGACGCTGAATCCGATGGAGTCGTCGACCGGACTCTTCATGTTCTGAAACCGCCGGACCAGAACCTTTCGTCTGATCTCCTGACCGACCGTGTTCGTCTCGATCTGGAAGTAGATGTCGGCCACGTTTCGCAGCGGTCGCAACGCGTCGTCGCGGACGCTCGTCGGATCGACCGTCAGCACGACCGATTTGTCCTTCATCGTCATCTGGCGCAGGAACGTGACGAGCCGTTGAATGACGTGGTCCTCGTCGCCCGCTTCGATGACGCCCTCGTAGTTGGGATCGTTCCGCAACAGCGCTGAGAGGGTATCGACGAAGACCACGTCGGCCTTCCAGAGCGTCTCCGCGCTCGCGAGTCGCGCGAGGAGCTGGCGTTCTTGCCCCTCGTCGTGGGTGTCGATGTTCGCGTGCAAGAACAGCAACTGTTCGTCCAACAGCAGATCGACTACGTCGTAGGACAGCGAGTGCATCTGCTGGACGAACTCCCAGGACTCGAGTTCCGTGGAGATGTAGGTGACGTAGGCGTCCTCGGAGGCGATCCCGTAGGAAAAGCGCTGGGAAAGGGCGCTTTTGCCCGCGCCGTCTTGGCCTTCGATGAGCATGATGCTCCCGGCTGGAATCCCGCCGCCGATCGCTGTGTTCACGCGGTCCTGATCGGTCAGCCCGATGGAGTAGTAGTCAGTCATGGTTGGACGTAGAATTCGAACACCTCCTCCGCACCGTTGACGGTCACGCTAACCCGGTGCTCCTCGCCCGTCGCGAGCGACCGGTCAATCTCGAGTTCGGCGACCGTTCCGTCCCGCCAGGGGCCGCCGTCCGTGACCGCGACGGTAAACTCATCGCTCGAGACGTACGAGCCGTCGACCAGCACGTCGAGTACGGTGCTGTCGGCCGTGAGTGTCTTTCGGCCCGTGTTCTTCACGAGGAGCGTGATGTTCTCTGCGCCGCTCGAGTTGTACACCGCGTGGCTTCCCGGATCGCTGATGATCTCGATGTCGGTATCGATTTTGTCCGTCATGTCGCCGCTCTGGCTGTCGACCGAGTTGGTGAGATCGTTGACGTTGGTCACCAGCGTGCCGGCGACGCCGGCGGCGACCAACATCGCGGCGATGAACAGGATTAGCGTCGAAACGGAGTCACCGGCCATGGTTCACCCTCCGACCTCCGTTACCGTCTCGGCGATTCCGTGTTCGGTCACCAGTTTTACCCTGTCCGGTTCGGGCGTCCTGTTGGCTACCGTCACGTGCAGCGTCTCGCCGGGCTGCCACAGCTCTCGTTCGGCGCTGCCCCCGATGCTCGTGGCATACGAGTCCCGCGTCTGGTAGACGCCGTCGACCAGCAGATCCGTCTCGGCGACCGAGAGCGTCGTCGAACCGGTGTTGTTCACGCTCATGGTGAAGTCGTTGTCGCCGCTCTCGTTGTAGCTCCACGAGTCGACCGCGATCGCCGTGTTTCGCATCGACAGCGTCCGATCGTCGCGGTCCTGAATCGCCGTCCGTCGCTCCTCTTGTGCCGAGTGAAAGACCGGATAGGCGATCCCCGCGGCGACCAGCACGCCGACGAAGATGATCGCCGTCGCGCCACTGGTACTGAACCCCACGCGCGATCACCGTCCTCCCTCAGTGCCCCGACGCATGGCTACTGCCCCCGTCCGGTATCCGGGCCGACTTCCCGTTTCGTCTCGTGAATCTCCTGGAGCTTCATGATGTACGTGTAGCTATCGGCGTGATCCTCGGCGGTCAGTTCCTCCGGCGTCATCTCCGGGTCGACGTGAACGTCGAGGTCGGGCCCGCTCAACATCGCCTCGAGGTGGTCTTTGACCTCGTCGTCGATCCAGCCGATCTCGGCGTAGTACGAAATCGCACGCAGCGTCGCCGCCGGCCCGGCCGTCCGGACCAGTTCGGTCAGCCACTCGAGGACGATGATATCCGTCGCGTACGTGTCCGCGAGCGACTCGAGAGTGACGTCCGACTCGTCGTCGGCCGCCGTTACGTCCGCCCCATCGGCGTCCGAACTCGGCTCCGAACTGGTGTCGTCGACGCTCTCGGTCGCCTGCACTTCGACGCGGGTGTCGTCGTCGCCCTCGTCCTCGTCGAACGTGATCGTCTCACCGCCGGTCTCGTCGGCGCCGTCGGACTGGGCCGCCGCGTCCTCGATAACTCCCTTGAGGTCGTCGAACGAGACCGTTTCCTCGCGCCCCGACGAGCTCGTTTCAGCCCGGAGTCCGGCCATCGACTCACTCCCGCCGTCGGTCGTCGCCTTGTCCTCGCCGAAGACGCCGAACCCGTTTCGCTCCTCACCAGCGCCGGTAAACGGGTTCACGTCGTCGGTCAACATGTCGTACACGCCGAGCAGTTGTCGGACCGTGTCGTTCATCTCCTCGACCTGGTCCGCGACCTGCTGCTGGGAGTCCTGCACCGTGCCCAGCGTCGACTCCTTGCTCTCGAGTTCCTCCTCGAGTTCCTCAATCCGGTAGAAGAGGTCGTCGAAATCGTCTTCGTCGCCGCTCGAGCCCTTTCCGCGACCAAACAGTCCGCCACTGCTCTTCTCGTCGGTATCGGACTCGGTCGGTTCCTCGTCGTCCGTGGATTCCACGTCGGACTCGCCTCCCGATTGTGCGGTCGCCCCCCCAGCGTCGTCGGTGCCGTCGTCGCGCTGTTGGCGTTGTTGCTCGCGCTCGCGCCCCCGACGGCCGCCGCTGTCGCTGAGGAAGTCTTCGATGAGGCTCCGCAGGGAGGCGAGTCCGAAATCCATCTTAGCTCCGCGAGCCCGTCACTCGGCTCGTCACCTGCCGCCGGAGGTGGTCTTCGCCGTCGGACGATACGGTCATACTACTCCCCAGTAGCGAGGGCGGTCCTAAAGGTGTACGCTCGAGTTCGTCCCGCGTTTCGAGTCGTGAGTCGAGTTTCGATACGTCGACTGAACTGATACTGAGGTTGATACTCCGACTAGTCTTTGTCTTCGCCGGGGTACATCCCCAGAATCTGTGATGCCAACGACCTCGTCACACGTCTGCCTTCGACGGGACACCGATCGTGTTCCGTCGTCAGTCTCGCGGTGGGAGCGACGGGTTCGGCCCGTCGAGCTGGCAGATGGTGTCCGCGCGGACGGCTCGTGTCGCGATGACGATGACACGATGCAGACGAGGACGGCACGCAGGGTGTACACATAATGTTCGAAGCAATAACAGACTACGATAACGACGACCGCGGTCAGGTCGGGATCGGGACGCTCATCGTGTTTATCGCGATGGTCCTGGTCGCGGCGATTGCAGCAGGAGTACTGATTAACACGGCTGGTGTTTTGCAGAGCCAAGCATCCGATACTGGCTCCGAAACTCAGCAGGAGGTCGCGAACCAGATCGACGTGGTTCACGCAGTCGGTAACGTTTCGCAGTCTCCCCAAGCAGTCGATCATCTCAACCTGACGATTAAGAAGTCTGCTGGATCCGAGGCGATCGATATCACCTCGATGACGGTCCAGTACACGAGTGACGACACCGATCAGGCACTTACGTACAATGAGACTGATGCTAGTGCGACAGCAGTTGACGCAGCAGACGCTGGGAATTTCTCTACGTCCGCAATCAACGGCTACGATGATGAATCGCTCACTAACACTGAACACCGCATTAGGCTCACCATCGATACCGCCGACATCGAAGACAGTGACGGACTTGACGGTGGAGACAGCGCAACGCTCAAACTCATTGACCAATCTGGTGCTCAGTATACCTACGGTGTGAGTATTCCGAACACGTTCGGTGACAAAGAAGTGGTGGAGGTCTAACTAATGTTCGAAAAATTGCAGCTTGATGATGACAGTCGTGGGCAGGTCGGTATCGGTACGCTAATTGTGTTTATTGCGATGGTTCTCGTCGCAGCGATCGCGGCAGGGGTACTGATTAATACGGCTGGTGTCTTGCAGAGCCAAGCATCCGATACTGGCTCCGAGACCCAGCAAGAAGTCGCGAATCAGATCGATGTCATTCACGCTGTCGGTTCCGTATATGAAGGTACCGCGGCTAATGATTCTGCCCTTAATAATTCCTATGTCGATACGGTTAATATGACGATCAAAAAATCGGCCGGATCTGAAGCGATTGATCTCACATCGATGACGGTCCAGTACACGAGTAACAAAGAGGACGTCTCACTCACATACGATGACGGTAGCGTTTCGGGCGCTAACGCTGAAAATTTCACAACTCATTCCATAACAGACAGCTCCAATGAATCGCTAACTAACACTGAAGAGCGAGTCAAACTAGAAATTAACACCGGTGCAATTGAAGATGATGTTGATAATAGCGACAATGATCCTCGGTCCGTCGGGCTTCCAGCCGGCGAGAGTGTGACGATTAAACTCATCGACCAGTCCGGTGCGCAGTACACCTACGGTGTGAGTCTGCCGAACACCTTCGGTGACAAGAGCATCGTCGAGGTCTAACCACCTCACCGACGATTGACACACAATGACCCCCGATCCATCCGAAGACGACGGCGTTCTCTCCCCCGACGAGCTGCAGTTAGACGACGATCACGTCGACGAGTTGGGCGAGAACCGCTATCTCGTTCGATCGGAGGGGTCCGGTTCGAAGCGCGCGGCGATGTCGGCGGCCAGCGAGGTCGCGGACGCACTCCCAGCGGGCGACGAGCCCGCAGGGGACGCTCGCAGCGAGCGCGACGATCACGATCGCACACACGCACACGATCACGCACTCGCCGACGCGCCGGAACCGCACGGGGTCGATATCACGCTGAAGACCGATGGGGAGGTCGCACACCACAGCGCGGCGTCACACGACGTTCGCGAGGTGTTCGTGGACCTACTGACATGGTATGCCGGCCAGCTCGACGACGACATGTCGCCCAGCGAGGCGCTGCAGGTCATGCTGGCCGCGTCAGATCTCGAGGTCTAATAGGGTCGATTGTACCGGTTTCCTGGAAAGACCGCACGTACGGTCGCGGTCATCCCGGAAATGACGTACAATCGAGCCTATGACTCGTCGAATCGTTCGCAAACCACAGGGAGTACCGCGGCGGTACATTTTTTATGCGGATCGACGCACACCAGTGACGAGTGAAACCCAAGCCGACGCCCTCGAGCCCGGCCGAAAATCCGAATACCGCCCTTTTTCCACCTCGAGCGTGAATCCGACGCCATGAGTGACCAACGCGAGGCGTTTCTGGCGGGCGAGCGACTCGAGGACGTGGCGCTGTTCCTGGCGGATTCCTACGTGTCGGACGAGCGCCTCGAGGAGTTCGGCGAGCGCGTCGACGACGGGACGCTGATCGTGATCGACGGCGAGCGCGGGCGGAACGCCTTCCAGGCGGCGACCGGCACCGGAGCGATGGAGTTCGCCAAATCTGCGATGAGCAACGAGGGGGAGATCGACGACGATCTGACGGGCGGGCACTGCCCCGACGCAGCGGCCGACGAGGAACACGAGATCCAGTTCGTCTTCGCGTTCGCCGAGGCGCAAAACGAGGAGGTCGGTGGCATCTACGCCGAGGGGGACGTCGTCCACGCCTACGCGCAGTGTACGTGCGGAACGGCGTTCTCGGATCGATGGAACGTGGGCGAGATGGACGGCTAGCGACATCGGAAGCGAACCGCAGAGGTGGCAGACGTAGCAGACGTAGCAGACGTGGCAGACGTAGCAGACGTGGATAGTCAGTAGTAGGCCGCAGTCTTTTGCGGCTCAGCGGCGTAGTAGGACGTAATGAGTTCGACCGAAACCCCGTACGAGACCGGCCGCGGGTTCGGTCTCTCGAGCCGCGAAGCCCGTGTAATCGGCGGTGCGAGTGCTCTGATGGCGATCAACGTGGCGTTGATGTACGTCCTCGTGGTGACGCCGCTCGCGTCCGTCAACGAGTACCTGTTCTCGTTCCCGATCATCGGTGCGCTCGCTTACGGCGCAGCCATCATGGCCGGACAGGTAGTCGCCGAGCGTGGCGTCACGGGCGGGGACATGGGAATCGCGTTCGTCGGGATGGTCATTCTGCAATTGGCCTTCGGGGTCTTCGGAGCCGGCGTGCTTCGCTTCGCGCCTCGAGAGTCCCAGCTAACGATCCTCGCCGTGACGGCGGTCGTCGTGGCGCTGTTGACGGCCGTCATCTCTGCCTACGTCTACGCGCGGTCGAAGACGTTCGAGCACTGGGGGTCCTACGCCAACTACGCGTTCATCGGCGGCATCGTCGCGATTCTAATCGGGACCTTCGTCGCGCCGGTGTTGCTCGTGGGCTTCATCCTCATCTTCCTCGGCTTCCTGCTTCGGCTGGGCTGGGAGATCTGGAAGGTTCGCGACCAACGTAACGCGTCGGTCGCGCTCCAGACGATCGGCGTCTACATCGCCGTCGCCGGCGTCTTCGTTCACGTCCTGCAGCTGGTGATGCGGTACTTCGCATCGCGAGGGTGATTTTAATTGGTTTGCTCGAGCGTTCCCGACGGTTCGCTCGAGTGAATGGAAACGGAACCTGAGTGTTCTACTATCGTGGCAACACGGAATCGCCACACCCACCCCAGCCGATTCGCTCACGCCTGCGGCGTTCGCTCATCCCTCGCGCAACGTTGTCGACTGCCCTCGCTATCACTCGGGCAGTCGACGGCGCGCGCCACCGCATGCCAAGTAGTCGAAATAGTGCGGTACGCAGCCACCAATACTGGACGTTCAGAGCTAGTCGAGGTTCGACAATAGGGGACTTGATTCGGGATGCTCTACGAGCCGAGCCGATCAGTCCTCGCTTGCGTCCGTGTCCGCGTCGCCGTCGGCCGCCTCGTCCGCTTCGTCGACGACATCTCGGAACGCGTCGAGGATGACGCGTTTCGTCACGGCACCGCGGGTCGTCCAGTGGTTCGCGTAGTCGAGCATATCGTCGTAGATGTCGGGCTTGCAGCCCGCGGCCTTGGGGTGGCCGCCGCCGTTGACCTTCCCCGCGACCTCGTGGCACAGTTCGAACTCGTCGGTGCCCCGAATGGAGGCCGAGCCGGCGGGTTTGACGATCACCGAGGCGTCGGCTCCCTGCTCGCGCATCGTCTCGGCGACCTCGTTTTGTGAACAGCGGCCGTAGGTGATCCCGACCGTGTAGCCGCCGATTTCTCGAAGTTCCGCACGGCCGACCGCCTGATCGATGAGCGCCTCCTTCTCGACGCGGCGCTCGGCGATGTAGTCCGTGACCCACTCGGGCAGGTCGACGCCGTACTCGCGGACGACCTCGACGTACTCCGCGGGATCCGTCCAGTAGGCGTAGTCCGCGAGGTCGTCGCTGCGCGGGTCCTCGCGCAGCCAGAGGTCGTGGTCCCGGGTGACGGCCGCCAGTTCCTCGTACAGCGGGCTAAAGTCGTACTCGAGCGAGCGGTAGACCACGTCGGCGCTGCACTCCTCGTCGGAGTCGCCGACCACGAGGTCGACGCCGGCGTCGCGGACCGCCTTCGCCACGTCGTCGCCCCACTGGTGGTGGTCGTACCACGCGACGCTGTCGGCGGTCTCGAGTGCCGCGGCGAGCTCCGTTTCGACGTACTCGTAGCGGTCTGGCGCGAGGTCGCAGACGAAGATATCGATCCCCTCGTCGCCGAACTCGGCGACGCGAGCCAGCGCGTCCTCGACGTTGTGGGGGCTCGCTGGGATGAGCGCGATTTCGTGGGGCGTCGGTTCGGGCTCCTCGAGTGGCTCCTCGGCGTCGGCCGCCTCGATGACAACGTTCTGTTCGTCGGCGTCGTCCGTCGCGTCGGCGACCGGTTCCGGCTGGTCCCCGTCGTCATCATCTTCGGCCGCATCCTCGTCGGGTTCCGGCACGTTCTGCACGTCGCCGTAGGCCTCCCGGATGAGCGCGACGCAGGCCAGCCCGTCGGCGTCCGGGTCCGCGATAACCGCGACCTCGGCACCCTCGAGTGCGGCTGCAGTCTGCTGGTCCTCGAGGTCCTCCTCGAGCGTATCGGGCAGGAAGAAGCCGGTTCCCGGCAGTACCGATTTCCGGGCGAGCGACAGATCGCCGCTCTGAATGAGTTCGTCGTACATGGTACGTGCTGCGTGACCAGCGGGGAAGTAACCGCCGGTATCGTGAGACGGCGAAGGAGTGGCTGCCGCTGCTCAGATCAGGCGTCGGCGGTTTCCCCCTCGCCGGCGGCGTCGTCATCGTTGCCCGTCGGCTCGAATTGGCGCACCGTCAACACGGGGACGGGCGAGGTCCGGACGATCCGCTCGGCGACGCTGCCGAGCAGGAGGCGGTTCTCGCCGTGGCGACCGCGGGTCCCGGTCGCGACCACGTCGGCATCGACCTCGCGAGCGTACTCGCAGATCTCGATGGCGGGGCGGCCCTCGCGGATCTCGGTCGTCACTGCTCCCTCGGCGCGCTCCTCGACCGCGGTGATCGCGGCATCGGCGGTCGTCTCGAGGGCAGTGCGGAGCTCGTCCCGGAGCTGCTGGGGCGAGGCGTCGACCTCGCTGGCGTCGATCACCGAGAGGGCGTGGACGTCGGCCTCGAAGCGGTCCGCGAGATCGAGCGCGACGTCGACGGCCCGTTTCACGCTCTCGGAGCCGTCGGTGGCGACCACGACCGTATCGAACATATCGATGGATTGCGCTCGCGGTCGCTTAAACGTCCCTGTTCGGGCAGCGAGTTCGTTCGAGCGAGCTGAATCGCCTCGTTTGCGTGCGTACCAAACGCGATGGATCGGAGAACGGCCGATGGGATCTGAGTATCTTTCGGGCGGATCGAGGCGGCATTCGGTGGGGTGGCTTTTTTGTGACGGAACACCCACTGCCGCGTATGGACGCCAGCGAGCCGTTTACCGTCGACACCGTTCTCGCGCCGGTCGACGGCAGCGACGAGTCTGCCACCGCCGTCGAGTACGCCATCGCCGTCGCCGACCGCTACGACGCCGCCGTGCACGCGCTGTTCGTTCTCGGACGGGGCGTCGTTCGGGGATTAGACGTCGGAACGGTCGACGAAACCGATATCGCGGAGAATACGCAGGGGTTCTTCGACGACATCGGCGACATCGCCGAGGACGCTGGTGTTCCGATCGCCACGTCCGTTGACGACGGCTTTTCACAGACGCGAAAGACGCGCCACCCCGGCAATGTCGTCCTCGACACCGCCGACGACATCGACGCCGACTTCATCGTGCTCCCGCGCGAACCGGTGACCAGAGCCGAGGCGGAGGTCCTCGAGAAGGCAGCCGAATACGTCCTCTCCTACGCGAGCCAGCCGGTCCTCTCAGTGTAGCCGGACGGCTCGGCGATCGAGCGGTCCGCAGACGGACTGCTGTCCCGGGTTCCCGGCGCAAGCGACCATCCTGCGGACGGGCTGAAACCGATTGGCAGCGATCCGTCTCGGTCTGACGATCCGTCTCAGTCCTCTCCCTCGAGCAGGATCGCCATCTCCTGTTCGAAGCTCTTGGTCCCGGTCGCTTCGAACCCGACCCGTTCGTAGAGGGCGATCGCCGGATTGTTCCATCGTTCGACGGTCAGCCAGACGCGACTGATCCCGATGTCGCTTGCGTGGCCCAGCAGGTTCTCGAGCAAGAGCGTGCCGATGCCGGCCCGCTGGTAGGCCTGCAGGACGAATATCGCCAGCTCCCACTCGATCTCACTTTTCCGCTCGATCGCCGCCGGGTCGTCGGAGTCGGGGACGAGCATCGCGTGGCCGATCGCGTCGCCGTCGTGGCGGGCGACGACGTTGATGCTGTCTTCGCCGATCGTCTCGAGCCAGTTGCGGATGCGATCCTCGCCGGTCGGCGGAATCCCCTGGGCCCGATCGGAGGGATCGAACTCGAGGTACATGTCGACGACGTCGTCGAGCGCCTCGGTCGCGAACTCGTCCGGTGCGCGGACCTCGATCGAGCGACCCTCGCGGTCCTCGACGGTCGTCGGCGGCGAGGGGAACGGACCGGACGGTTCGTCCGGATACTGTCGCGTTCCGACCATGGTTATCGCACCAGCTTGACCGTCGTCGGGGCGTTCAACAGGACGAACTCCGTGATCGGGCCGAGCTGGATCTTCCCCATCGGGCTTAGGGTACCGCCGCCGATAACCAGCTGATCGAACTCGCCTTGTTCGGCGTAGTTGACGAGTGCGCTCCCGGGATCCCCCTCGAGTTTTTCGACTGTGATCTCGTCGAGTCCCACGTCCTTGAGGCGGTCGACGGCCATCTGGTACGTCTCGTCTTGCGAGCGTTTCGACTCGGGCTTGTCGACGATGACGACGGTGAGGTCGTCGCCGACATCCTGGGTTCGCTCGATGGTCTGTCGGAGCGTCTTCACCGACTCGTCGCTGCCGCCGAGACCCAGCAACACGTTCATACGGGTGATTGTGAGCCGATACACGAAAACGGTTGTGCTGATTTTCGGGTTCGAAACGCGGCCGCGGACCGTTTCGGGTGGAACTGTGTCGCATACGTTGCGCGTGACGACGCTGTTAAGAACGTGTAGTGAGTACGTTCACGGAATGAGTGATGCGGCGCTCGATGTCGTGGAGTTTCTGCTCACGACGAGCGTGTATTCGGATGACCGGACGTTAGACGAGAACGATCTCCCGCCGTCGTTTCGCCGCGTCTACTGGACCGGCGGCGTCGACGACGAGAGCGAGAGTGACGACGGGAGCGGCGGGAGCGGTGGAAGCACCCGGAAACCCGCCGGAATCAGTCGCCCGCTGTCGGTGACGACAAGCACGGCTCGCGAGGCAACCGGCGTCGGCCAGCCGTGGGATGCCGTCGCCGATCTGATGTTCACCGAGCGCGATGAGTTCTCCGGCACGATCACCCTCGCCCAGCGAGATATGGCCGAGGAGTGGTTCGTCGAACGCGTCGATGATGAGCGGCTGCTCGAGAACCCGACGCTGGCGAAACACTTCGCGGAGCACGAGACGTACGATGTCGACGTCACCCACGAGGAAGCTCGCGATCGAAACCGGCCGATTCAGGCCGATCGGGTCTGGATCGACGGGCTCCTCGACGAGTACTTCAACGAGGACGACGACGAGGAGATGCTCGACCTCGTGGAAGTCCGCGCCCCCGAGGAGGTCGAGATCACGCTCGACGACCTCGTCCTCACCCGGGACCAGGAGAACGAACTCGACAAGATCTCGAAGGCGATCGAACACCGAGACTACCTCGCGGATATCGGCCTGCGCGAGATCGGTAAACTGCTGTTCGTCGGCCCGCCGGGGACCGGGAAGACCTCGACGGCGCAGGCGCTGGCCCGGGACATGGACCTCCCCTTCGTCGAGGTCAAACTCTCGATGATCACCTCGCAGTATCTCGGTGAGACGGCCAAAAACGTCGACAAGACCTTCGAGGTCGCCAAACGGCTCTCGCCGTGTATCCTCTTCATCGACGAGTTCGACTTCGTCGCCAAAACCCGCCGCAGCGACGAACACGCCGCGCTCAAGCGCGCGGTCAACACGCTCCTCAAGAGCATCGATAACATCTCGCTCATCGATGACGACGTCCTGCTTATCGGGGCGACTAACCACCCTGACCAGTTAGACGACGCCGCCTGGCGGCGCTTCGACGAGATTATCAACTTCCCGAAGCCCGACTCCGGCATGCGGGCGGACATCCTCGGTCTCATTACTCGAACGATGGACATCGACGAGTTCGATCCCCACCTCATCGCCGAGGTCACCGAGGGACTGACCGGAAGCGACCTCCGAATGGTGCTCCGGGAGGCCGTCCTCGAGGCGCTGACCGAGGACCGCACGACGCTGACACAGGAGGACCTCCTCGACGCCGTCGAGGAGTTCGAGGAGCGCGATACCCTGAAGAACATGGACATGATGGGCGGCGACCACGACGCGCTCGTGGCCGGCGGGGACCTCGATGCGGCCAGTGACGGCGGTGAGCCGAGTGACCACTCGCACGATCACGACCACGACCACGATCACTGAGGACCGACTCGGACCGGGTCCGGTTCGATGTTCCCTGTTTTGTTCGGTAGTAGTGTTATTTGCGGGTTCTAACGAGAATTCCTAGACCGATCGTTCAGTAGCGGTGAGCTACGTATCGCAGAGACTGGGCAACCGTCTGCAGTGGCGCGCGCTGGGCCGCGGTGAGTCACTGACGAACCGCGGCGTAAAGCCGTGCGAGGCTTTCGCGAACTTCGTGAGTGACGGCTTGGAAGACGCTCGCGTCTTCCAGTGGATGAGCGAACGCTAGTGAGCGTTAGCGCGGAACCTCCGGTTCCGCGAACCATGCGAATAGTGCGAGACCGGAGGTCTCGCATACCATGCGAACGGCGGCGGAGCCGCCGTGAGCAGACGGGCGCGCAGCGCCCGTGAGCAGAAATCGGCTGGGGAGGGTGTGGCGATCCCCTGTTGCCACGATAGCAGGACGCTTCGTCTCACTCGTTCTCACTAGGCCTACTATTTCATTCACTGCGAATTGACCGACCCACAGCTCTCATCGAACGATCGTCACGGGCACGGGTGCCTGTCGAGCGACCCGTTCCGCGACGCTGCCGAGCAGGACCCTCGAGAAGCCGGTCCGGCCGTGGCTGCCGACGACGATCAGGTCGATCGCGTTCTCCGTCGCGTGGTCGACGATGGCGTCCGCCGGCTGCCCGACGACGACCGACGTGTCGATCGAACGACCGTGATCGGCCGCGCGAGCTTCGGCGTCTGCGAGCAACTCTTCCGCCTCCTCGCGCTGGCGCTCGAGCAGCGCCTCCGGTCCGAGGTGTGCAACCTCACCGTAGCCGCTGTCCGTGGGGTCGACGGCGTGGATGACCGTAATCTCGTCGTCGGCGTGTTCCGTACATGCGAACTCGAGTGCCGCCCATCCCGGCTCCGAGTCCTCGAGGGCGACTAGTAGGTGCATACTGCATCGTACGAGGACGACCTACTTGAGTGTCATCATCACTCACACGCTGTGGGCGGCCGTTCGTCGGCTGGTCGCATCGCAAAACGGGTTGGTAACGCGGCTCGTAGCCTCACTCCGAATACCCCTCCTGCAGGAAGGCCCCCTCGGTCTCGTACATCGATACCAGTTCCTCGATGAGTTCCTCGTTCGATTGGCCGTCCTCGCAGTGGTTGTCGAGTCGCTCCTTCAGATCGTCGCTGATCTCGAGTGTCTGTGTCATGGGTAGTAGTGTGGTGGGGTCGTGTCGATCGGAGTATCGACGACCGGTGTCAACTAGTCCCGGGGCGCACGGATAGCTTTCTCTGGCCGACATACGCAAGTAATATTTTACGCACCCGATCGGGTCGGCAGACGAATCGCTGAACCGGCACGGGACGGCCGTTCACTTACCCGGGTGGTCCTCGTAGCGATGGATATGACAACACCGCTGACTGAGGATGACGTTGGAAAGACCGTCGTCGACGTTGAAGGCAAGGAACTCGGGATCGTCGCCAAAGTCGACGGGAGCAGGGCCGCCGTCGATCCCAACCCCAGCGTGGCAGAACAGGTACTCGCGTCGGTCGGCTGGGAGGGCGAGGACGACGAGGACTACGTCGTTACCGAGGATATGCTCGAGCGGGTCGACAACGAGGTCGTCCTGCGCGGTGAACTGTAGGTCGTCCGCCGTGATCGATGGGGCGAACCCGGACGGCGGGGCTTACTCGGCGGAGCGGTCGTCGAACGACTGTTCGCGCCAGGTCGTCCAGTCGTAGAGCCGCTCGAGTTCGCCGCCCTGCTGGCGGATAGCGACGGCGGTGTTGAAGAGGAAGGCGGCGACCAGCGTCGTTCCAACGATCCACGCGGCGTCAGCGAGCGCGCCGTACCCGTTCAGATAGCTCGTCACGAGGTCGATGAAGACGACCGCGGCGACGCAGACGATCGCCGGCAGTAGGTGTCGGGTCAGCGCGGCGAACGTCGTCCCCTCGTGGACGCTGACAGCGCGAACGCCGTAGAGCACCGCCCACGCGGAGGTGACGATCCAGCCCACGGCGACGACTAGCCGCGTCGAGGATCCCTCGACGAGGAAGGTTCCCCACCAGGCGGCGACGAAGCCGGCGACGACGACGTAGTCCGCCCACGCGGGTAACAGCCGGGTGCGATCGCCCGCGGCCGGCTGATCGTGATACATGGCGCGGATCGCCAGCGCCAGAAAGAGGATGAAAAAGAGGACTGCGCCGTCGACGAATCGGCGGATCCACGCGGGCTCCAGCAGTATCGAGGCGACGCCGGCGACGGCGTAGACGATCGCCGCCCCGATTCCGATCGTGAGATACCACTGTTCGGCGCGCGCCTCGACCGCGAGGACTTCTCTGACGTAGACGATCGCGTAGTACAGGAGTATTACCGCGGCGATTCCGATCGCGAGATACGCGAACAGTCGGCCGAACGCGACCGTCGTCGCCGGATCGCCGGCATCGAACGTGATCGATGAACGCGAGACGAACATGAGTAGCTGTAACTGCCAACCGAATCGCCATAAGGATACCCTCGGTTTCCGTCGTTCAGGAAGTTACGGGGTGGCTGGTGTGTCGCCTCGAGCCACGGGCTCACGAACGGCTCGTAGCGTCCGCGACCGAGAGGCCGTCTTCCAGACGGAACTGGAAACGAAAGAAAAGGAATCTCGTCAGTAGGACCGCTCTCGCTCACGGATCCTCGTCGTAGACGTCGGGGTTTTCCTCGCCCTGAACGTTGACGACGCCGAGTGCGCCGCGGTGGACGACCCGCGAGAGGGCGTGGTCAACGAGCTTGACCGGACCGGGAACGGGGAACTCCATCTCAGCAGCGGTGGTGGTGCCCGGCGGGACGGGAGTCGTCTCGACGTTGTTGGCGGGTTCGCTCAGCAGGTCGCCGCTGCGGTAGAGGTTGCTCCAGACGTTGCCGATCGGGTGGAACGAGCTGAGCAGGTTGGGGCCGCCGTTGGCGAAGTAGACTCGAGCGGTCTCGCCGGTGTTGGTCTGCATGGGGCCGACGCCGTCTTCGGTGAAGCCGTAGGCCTGGCCGTTGAAGACGACGTAGGTGGGTTCTTCGCGCATCATCGCGTCGTGGTCGAACGTGTGGTGGCCCTCCTCGCCGACCTCGCCGGCGGTGTAGATTTCGTGCTGGCCGAGGTAGAACTCGTTGTCCACTTCGGGAAGCCCGTCCTCGGGTTCGACGAGGATCGAGCCGAACATGCCGCTACTGATGTGGTAATCCATGGCGGGGACCGCACAGTGGTAGATGAACACACCGGGGTACTCCGCGCGGAATTTGATCTGGGTCGGGTCGTCGTCGGGGGCGATGGTCGTCGCGTCGGCACCCCCGCCGGGGCCGTAGACCGCGTGGAAGTCGACGTTGTGCATTGCCACGTTCATGTCTTCGGGCACGTCGAATGTGAGGTTGACCGTGTCACCCTGGCGGACCCGAACCATCGGCCCCGGCACCTGCCCCCCGAACGTCATGTAGTCGAAGGTGACACCGGGTTCGATTTCGGCGGTGACCTTCTCGGTTCGGAGCGTCACGTCGTGCGTCCGGGGCTCGTTCCAGTCGACCGGTGCCGGAATGTCCGTCGGATCCCGTGCGATTCGGTCGACGTCGACCGATTTCGACGCCGCCAGCCCTGCCTCATCCGCCGACTCGTCGGTTTCCGCACCGTTCCCTTCCGTGTTGCCACCGAGACAGCCGGCTACTGCCAGCGCGCCGGTCGCTCCGATCGCCTGCACCATCTGCCGCCGGTTGATTTGAGTTTGGGTCATTGTCCTACTTCCATATAGTGGTGGACATATGATCAACCATCACGGTGATTCTCGACGAATAGTAATCCACTCCCGAAACCCCCGTATATCGTGGGCAGTTAAGTACCCCTCTCACCGAACGGAGCGGAAAAAGCGGGTTTCGACCGCTCGTTCCTCGTTCAGCGTCGGCTTGCGGTCCGCGACTCGAGAGCGACCGTCAGAACGAACCCGACGGCGATCCACAGTCGACCTATGGAACCGACCGATCTGCGCGAGACGATGCCCGCCCTCGAGTCGTCTGTCTACTGCAACTGGGGTGCCGGTGGGCCGAGCCCCCGCCGAGTCGTCGAGGCGGCCGAATCGGCGCTCGAGCACCACGAGTACGAGGCCCCCGCGGCGGACGGGATGTATCCCGCAGCGTTCGAGGGCTACGACGAGGCGCGAGTGGCTGTCGCCGGCCTGCTCGGTGCCGAACCGAGCGAGATCGCGCTCACCCAGAGCACGACCGACGGGATCAACCGAGTCGCGGGCGCGTTGAACTGGAACGAGGACGATGTCGTCGTTCGAACCGACCTCGAGCACTCCGCGGGGATCCTGCCGTGGCAGCGCCTCGAGCGCGAGTACGGCGTCGAGGTTCGCGTGCTCGAGACAGAGGGCGGACGGCTCGACGGCGGTCTCGAGGCGGTGACGGCAGCGGCCGAAGACGCGACGCTGTTCTGCGTGAGTTCGCTCACCTGGACCCACGGGACGCGGCTCCCGATCGAAGCGATCGTCGAAGCCGCTCACGACGCCGGCGCGCTGGTGCTGGTCGACGCCGTTCAGTCGCCCGGGCAGGTTCCGGTCGACGTCCGCGAGTGGGGTGCCGACTTCGTCGTCGCCGCGGGCCACAAGTGGCTGCTCGCCCCCTTCGGTGCCGGCTTTCTGTTCGTCCGCGACGGCGTCGAGGAGGATCTCGTCCCCGCAGCGATCGGCTACCGGAGCGTCGAGGACGCGAACGCGACCGACTATCGGTACGCGGCGGGAGCGCGGCGATTCGAAGTCGGGACCGCGAGTCCGGCCCCCCACGCCGGGCTGACCGAAGCGATCGCGATCCTTGAGGAGATCGGGCTCGAGACGATCCAACGGCGAATCGAACGCCTCACCGATCGACTCAAGGAGGGTGTTCCGGACGACCGACTACTGAGTCCCCGCTCCTACGAGTCCGGGCTGGTGACGATCGCCGTCGACGACCCCGAGCGGACCGTCGAGCGACTCGCCGATCGAGAAATCGTCGTCAGGTCCCTCCCGAATCCGGACGCGATTCGCGCGTCCATCCACGCGTTCAACAGCCGAGCCGACGTGGACGCGCTGCTCGAGGCGCTCGAGGCCGAGTTCTGACGGCCGTCGGCTCCAGTTCAGTCGGCGGCCTGCCGTTCCTCGAGGACGGCTCGAACGTCGCCGTACTGCTCGAATCGATCGGCACCGATGTAGTCGATCGTGTCCTGCAGGTACTGGATGACCTGTTTGCCGATCTTGCGCTGGTCGTAGCCCTCGAACGGCTGTTCGTCGTAGAGGGGACCCGCTAGCAATCGATTTTCGACGTACTCCTCGATGCGCGGCTCGTAGACGTCCGCGACGATGTCCGGTTCGGCCTCGGCCAGTTGTTTCATGACCCAGCGTCCGTTCTCGATGTGTCGGGTCTCGTCCTGGCGGACCTTCCCGATAGCCGTCTGGAACGATTCGAGGACGACGTCCCGGCCCATCTCTTCGGCTTTCAGTTCGATCATCTGGTCGAAGCTGAGGTAGCCGCCGCGGGCGAGTTGCGCCTCGACGATACCCATATAGTTCAGGTAGGCCTCGCCGAGCGCGTAGACGAGATCGGTGCGATCGCCGCCGTTGACCGCCGCCAGCAGGTCGTCCGCAGTGTCGTAGAGGTCGTCCGTGCTGTACCCCTGCTCCTGATAGCCGCCCTCGCGGTACGGTGCCGTCTCCTGCGTGCCGAAGACCTCCTCGAAATAGCGGCTGAAGAGGTCGGTGTGTTTGGCTTCCTCGTAGACCTGCTGGGCCAGAAATAGCTCCTCTTGTATGGTGTCGAAAGGCATCTCGTCGTTCGGCAGCGCGTCCAGCGCCATCATGTACGGCGCGAGCGTCCGCGTGACGTCCTCTTCGCCGTCGTAAAACCCCGAGCACGTCGCAAGGAATCGATGCTGTTCGGCCTCGGAGAATCGCTTCCAGTCGGCCCGGTCCCCCTCGAGGTCGTAGTCGTCGGGATCCCACGTCCCCTCTCGCTTGCCCTTTCGATAGAGTTCGTACGATTTCTCGCGCTCGCTGTAGTCGATTGCCATGTGTTGCCATCACAATACGATGACAAATGAACGTTCGGGTGGGTATCACGTATGACTAATCGCGAACGAGCAGTAGCACGGCGATCGATCTACTCTATGTCCGCGCTATCGATCCGCTATTCGGTCTCCGAATCGGCCGATGAAGCCGCTGCTTCGACCATCGTTTCCCGCTCGTCGAAGTACGCCGGCGCGTCTGCGTCGGCCTCGAACTCGACGATACTGGTCAGGGCCTCTTGCCCGTTCGCCGCCTCGGAAGGGAGATCCTCGGCCAACTCGGTATAGCCAGCGGCCAGTTCCTGAAACGCCTGCATTCGGGCCTGTTTGGCCTCCACGAGGAGTTGCTTCTCCTCGAGTTTCTCCTGTAACTCCTCGATCGCCGCGACGTCGACCTCACTCGTCGCCGGGACGTCCGCGGTCGACGGCGTTTCGGTCGCGGGCACCTCGTCCGGGAGGGTCTCGAGCCGCGATCTGATTTCGGCCATCTCGCGGTCGATCTCGTCGAGCAGTTCGTCGGCCTCTTCGCCCATCGTCTCGACGCGTCCCGAGAGCAGGCCGGCCTGGGTCCGGCAGTACTCGACGAACTCGTCGACCGCGAGCGCGTCCGCGGCGTCGTCGCTCATAGGTCCCCTTGGTGCCTCCGGCCGAAGATACTTTGGGACAGCATCGACCGTCGCGGCCGCCCCGTTTCGCCGTCGAACGGATCGACCGATCGGTTGGAGCACCCACCTCGGTGGCTCGCGCTCGAAGCGTGTCGTTCAGCAGGAGGCTACTCCTCGTCAATACCGTCCTAACGGCCGGTAACGGCGGTTACGTTTGGTATTCGAGCCGGTTTCACTCTGTCGGCGCGACGACTCGAGCGGCATGCTAACCGATCGGGTCTGGGCGGTGGTTGTCGTGTATGCGCTCCGTACTCAGTCTTCCAACAGCTATTACTGTACGAAACATTCTAACTATTGCAATATAATATTTTCACACCCTGTGCGAGACGAGGGCCCTGTGATAGCCGGTCAATTTCGCTTTCGGAGGAGGTAGCCGGGTTATTACAAGGGTAGTCTTTCTGGTTGTTCCGAGTATGAGTAAGGGAGAGGGGGAAGCACCGCGTCAGACGTGTCCACGCTGTGGGTCGTCGGCGGTACTGCGTCTTCGAGTCATGGAACACAAGTCGTGTGGGGCGATCAAGCCACGGGCCGATTTCCACACGGGCGAGGACATCACCTGTCCGGACTGCGGGGTGCAGTGCGACGACGATGTCGAATACGTCGCCGGCGGCACGCTGTATACGTGCGACGACTGTGGCTGCAATTTCGGGGAGGCTCGACGGGGTGTGTCGACCGACGACGATGAGTTTCACGAGGAAGCCGCTGCCGTCCTCGAAAACGTCCGCTCGCGGCTCACTACGACATCGTCGTCCTGGCACCGATGGGGACGGCACGTCGGGCTCGTTCTCGTCCTCGTCGCGTTCGTCTCCGCGGCAGCCATCGCTGCGGTCGGGCCATCGGTGTTTCAACCCGATCAGGCCGCAACTGAGGAGGATCCTGCGTCAGTCGGAACGGCACCTGAGCCCGAGTCACTCGAGTCGATAAACGCGTCCGACCTGGCCGTGCCGGTGGAGATGACCTGGTCTTCGTACCGGTCGATAGTCATCTTTCGAAACGACGATATTCAGCCGAACTACCGGGCGGACGTCATGCGCGACGTCGATCAGGTGTTCATCGACGAAGGCGTTCCCGTGACGCAGGGCGTTATTCCGGCCCGATCCGACGGAGAGCTCTGTCAGTATCTCCAGCAACAGCAGCGGGCTCATCCGGAGACGTTCGAATACGCGCTGCACGGATACACGCACGAACGACGGACGGAATTTAACGGCGGAAGCGAGTTCGGCGGACTTCCACCGGACCGACAGGCGGCGCTGATCCGAGCGGGAACGGCCGCGATGCGGGACTGCGTCGATGAGACGCCGATGACGTTCGTTCCGCCGTTTAACACCTACGATAACGCGACCGCCCGTGCGCTCGCCGACGAGGGGTACACCGCCGTCTCCGGTGGCGGCTGGTTCACGGCGGAGTACTACAACGAGACTGATCCGTTCACTGCGAACGGGACCGTCCACGTCCCGAACACCAACTCGTTCGTCCGGAACTGGACGACGAACGAGTTCTATTCCCAGTCCTCCCTCGAGGGGCAGTTCGACGACGCCTACCGGAACGGGGACCTGTACGTACAGATGCTGCACTACCAGGCGTTTACCTCTGACGCCGAACTGGAGACGCTTCGCGGCCTCATCGGACACATGAAATCCAGGGACGACGTCGCGTTCATGACCGTGGGTGAGTTCGCTCACAAGCAAAAACACGGACTCCTCGAGCGGACCGAGACCGGGTGGCGAGTCAAAGAACAGCGGGACGAAAACGAAACGGAACCGGCACGGTCGAGCGACCGAAACGGATCGCGAGCGGCAGTGTCACTCGCGGCCGATGCACGATGAGTAGAGACCTGTCGAGGCGCGATCTCGGCCTGGGACTCGTCTGTTTCGCGACGAGTATCCCCTACGGAGTGATCGCGTGGAACCTGTCTCCCGAGATCCGCATGACGATCGGGATCTACGTGGCCGTGCTCGCGGCGTATCTCGGCTGGACCTACTACGTCGTGGCGCATCGGCCCGCGTACCGACGGCGTTTCTCACCGGCGACCCTCGGTGTCGTCCTCGCGTGTTGTACCGTCGGTGTGGTGGTCCTCGGGTGGGTCCCGCTCACCGTCGTCGGATTCGTTCACCTGGGCGCGCTCGTCGTCGTCTTCGGCTACTGGGTGATCCCGTTTACCGCGCTCTATCAGGCGATAACGTCGCGGGGCGAATTCGACGATGTCTCCGAGTTTCCGGCGGTCACCGTACTCGTCCCGGCGTACAACGAGGAAGGATACGTCGGCCGAACCATCACGAGCCTGCTCGAGGCGGAGTATCCGGCCGGGAAGAAAGAGATCGTCGTCGTGGACGACGGCAGTACTGACGATACCTACGAGGAGGCCCGCCGCTACGAGTCCGATACCGTCAGGTCGTCTCGAAGGAAAACGGCGGGAAGTACTCCGCGCTCAACTACGGCCTCCTGTTTACGGAGACCGAGATCATCGTCACGGTCGATGCGGACAGCATCGTCGAAACGGACGCCCTCCGCGATATCGTCGCCCCGCTCGCGGCGGATCCCGAGGTCGGTGCGGTCGCCAGCAACGTCAAAATATTCAACCGGGACTCGTTCGTGACGAAGTGTCAGTCGATCGAATACGTCGTCAGTATCAACCTGTTTCGGCGGGTATACGACCAGCTCGCCGCCGTCTCGATCGTTCCCGGCTGTCTGGGCGCGTACCGTCGGTCTGCACTCGATGAGGTACACGCGTTCGACCCGCACACGCTGACAGAGGACTTCGATACGACGATGAAGGTACTGAACCGGGGGTATACGGTCCGGTTCAGTGACGCGGTCGTCTACACCGAAGCGCCGGATACGTGGCGGGACCTGTACCAGCAACGCCTCCGGTGGTACCGCGGAAACGTCATGACGCTGAAGAAGCACCTCTTCGGTACCGTTCCGCCGGAGAATCACTACGTCCGTCGGATTCACATCCCGCTCGCCCTCGTGCTGATGATCTTTACGCCCATCGCGGGCTGGGTGATTCTGGGTGTCATTGCCGTTATCGTCCTGACGAGTGCCGTCACAGAGATTCTACTGCTGTTCGCGGCGTACACCGCGCTCGTGGTTCTCCTGAACGCGCTCGCGCTCGGAATCGAGGGAGAGAGTTACTGGTATCTCGGCTACGCGCCGCTGTTCGTCCTCGGCTATAAACAGTTCAACGACCTCGTGATGGTGAAAAGCATCGTCGACGTCATCAGGGAGACGGAACTCGAGTGGACGACCGCGTCGCGGATCGAACAGCGGGACGGGACAGCCACCACTCCCCCCGACGAAACGCCGTCGGATCGACGGAGCGATTGACGGTGCGATTGACGACGTTTCGGGTCTCGAGCGGCGCGGGCCGGGCGTCTCCGTGCGGAGTAGCGGTCGTTTCGGGCGATTTTGGCATCGTATATGTTCGCTGCTAGCACGTAGCTTGCCAGTGTGCTTTCAGACTCGTTAAGGCCTTCCGGCCACTGACTCAGATACAATGAATCTGGAACCGTCCCGACAGGACAGACAGTCCCGCTCTGCGATCAAACGATGAGCAAGGACACCATCGAAGTACGTGGTGCGGAGGAACACAACCTCAAGGATATCGACGTCTCGATCCCTCGAGAGGCCTTTACCGTCGTCACCGGCCTCTCGGGCTCGGGCAAGTCCTCGCTCGCGTTCCAGACGGTCTACGCCGAAGGGCAGCGCCGATACATCGAGAGTCTCTCGGCCTATGCTCGAAACTTCCTCGGGCAGATGGACAAGCCCCAGGTCGAGACCGTCGAGGGGCTCTCGCCGGCCATCTCGATCGATCAGAAGAACGCCGCGAACAACCCCCGTTCGACGGTGGGGACGGTCACGGAACTCCACGACTACCTGCGCCTGCTCTACGCCCGCGTCGGCACGCCCCACTGTCCCGACTGCGGTCGCGAGGTCGGCGAACAGTCGGCCCAGAACATGGTCGAGCGCATCCTCGAGTTGCCCGAGGGAACCAGGCTCAAACTCGCGGCGCCGGTGGTCCGCGACCAGAAGGGAGCCTTCGAGGACCTCTTCGAGGAACTCGTCTCGGAGGGCTATGCCCGCGTCGAGATCGACGGCGAGGAGTACGACCTCACGATGGACGATCCCGACCTCGACGAGAACTTCGATCACACCGTCGACGTGATCGTCGACCGCGTGAAGGTCAGCGCCGAGGACCGCCCGCGCATCATCGACAGCGTCGAGACGGCGCTCGACGAGGCCGAGGGCGTCCTGAAAGTGATCCTGCCGGAGGCGTCCGCGGAAGTCGCCGCCGATCTCGGCGAGGAGGCTCGCCGGACCGGCGCGCTCGGTGAGGAGACCGAGGAGAACGATCGCTTCGTCGTCGAATTCTCGAAGGACCTCGCCTGCACGCACTGCGGGATCGACATCCCCGAAATCGAGACCCGGTCGTTCTCCTTTAACTCGCCCCACGGCGCCTGTCCCGAGTGCGAGGGCTTGGGCGAAACCAAGGAGGTCGACGAGGACCTCGTTCTGCAGGACGAGTCCAAGCCGCTCAAGCACGTCTTCGAGCCCTGGAGCTACAACCGGTCGTACTACCAGACCCGCCTCGACGCAGTCGCGGAGCACTTCGGCGTCTCGCTGTCGACGCCCTTCGAGGACCTCGAGGAGGATATCCAGCAGGCGTTTCTCTACGGGACGGACGGCGAGGTGCTGTTCAAGCGGCGCACCAAGAACGGCACCCGCCGGAAGAAAAAGCGTTTCGAGGGCGTTATCCCCAACCTCGAGCGGCGCTACCTCGAGACCGACTCCGACTCGACGCGGGAGCACATCGAGGACTACATGTCGGCCACGGCGTGTCCGGCCTGCGACGGCACCCGGCTGAAGCCCGCGAGTCGCGCCGTGCTGGTCGACGACAGTTCGATCACCGAGATCAACGCGATGAGCATCGGCGACGCCCGCGAGCACTTCGAGTCGATGGAAGCCGACCTCACCGAGCGCGAGAAGGTGATCGCCGAGGAAATCTTAAAGGAGATCCGGGCGCGGCTCGGATTCATGTGCGAGGTCGGCCTCGACTACATCACGCTCGACCGCGAGGCCTCGACGCTTTCCGGCGGTGAGAGCCAGCGTATCCGCCTGGCAACGCAGATCGGTTCCGGGCTCGTCGGCGTCCTCTACGTGCTCGATGAACCCTCGATCGGGCTCCACCAGCGGGACAACGACCGGCTGCTGGACACCCTGGAGGAACTGCGCGACCTCGGCAACACCCTGCTCGTGGTCGAACACGACGAGGAGACGATGCGACGGGCGGACGCCGTCATCGATATGGGGCCCGGCCCCGGCAAGCGCGGCGGCGAGGTCGTCGCCAACGGCTCCGTCGAGGAGGTCAAAGCGACCGAGGGATCGATCACCGGCGACTACCTCTCCGGTCGCAAGCAGATCCCGGTTCCCGACGAGCGCCGGGATCCCGACGGTGCCCTCACGATCCGCGGCGCGCGCCAGCACAATCTCAAGGATCTCGACGTGGACATCCCGATCGGGTGCTTTACCGCCATTACGGGCGTTTCGGGCTCCGGAAAGTCCACGTTGATGCACGACGTGTTCTACAAGGGCCTCGCCCGCCAGATGAACGACAACACGTCCGTAATTCCCGGGGAGCACGACGCCCTCGAGGGGCTCGAGGAGATCGAAACCGTGCGCCTGATCGACCAGTCGCCGATCGGCCGCACGCCACGCTCCAATCCCGCGACGTACACCAGCGTCTTCGACTACGTCCGGGAGCTGTTCGCCTCGACGTCGCTCTCGAAACAGCGGGGCTACGAGAAGGGACGGTTTTCTTTCAACGTCAAGGGCGGCCGCTGCGAGGAGTGTGGCGGGCAAGGAACGGTAAAAATCGAGATGAACTTCCTGAGCGATGTCTACGTCCCCTGCGAGGAGTGCGACGGCGCGCGCTACAACGACGCCACGCTCGACGTCACCTACAAGGGAAAGACCATCGCCGATGTCCTCGAGATGGAAGTCGAGGAGGCCGCCGACTTCTTCGAGTCCAACTCCCAGATCCGCCGGCGGCTCGAACTGCTGCAGGACGTCGGCCTCGGCTACATGACGCTCGGGCAGCCCTCCACCACCCTCTCGGGTGGCGAGGCCCAGCGGGTCAAACTCGCAGAAGAGTTAGGGAAGAAGGACTCGGGCGAAACCCTGTACCTGCTGGACGAGCCGACGACCGGCCTCCACTCGGCGGACGAGCGCAAACTCATCGACGTGCTCCACCGGTTGACCGACAACGGCAACACCGTCGCCGTCATCGAGCACGAACTCGACCTCGTCAAAAACGCCGATCACGTCATCGACCTCGGCCCCGAGGGCGGCGAGAACGGCGGCGAAATCGTCGCGACCGGCACGCCGGAGGACGTGGCTCGCCTCGAGGACTCCCACACCGGTCGCTATCTGCGGGACCTGCTGCCGAAAGTGGATCTCGACGGGCCGCGCGGCGAGCGCGTCGAACCCGTGAGCGCGCCGATGGACGACGACTGATCGGCGGGCCGAATTGCGTCTCGCGGCGACGGCGAAAGCCGTCAGCCGGTACCGCCCGCGATCCGAATCGTTAACGGCGGGAGCCAACGACTATCGTCGCATGAACAGGCGAAAGGCGATTATTCGTCGCGGGCTCACCGGCGGCGGCGTCGCGACGCTTCTCCTGGCCGCCAGTTTCGTCGCCGCGTTGGGCGTGCCGACGACCCCTTCGCTACTCCTGCTCGTCTCGTGGCTCGGCGTCGTCGGGAGTACGATGGTCGTCGCCGGACGCCGAGAACGGGTGTCGATCGGGTCGACCACTCTCGGCTGGCCTCGCGTCGCCGCGATCGCCATCGCGTTGCTGGCAGTCGGGTGGGCCGCGGTCAGCGTCGCGGGCCTCCTCGCAGGCGAGACCATCACCGGTCTCGGCCCGCTTGAGGCCGTTCTCACGGTCGGCGTGGTCGGTTACTTCGCGTGGTTCGCCCGCGAGTGCTGGGTCGGCGGTGCGTCCATCGACGACGAGACGTTCGTCGTCGACTGAGACGGCCTCCTGTACCGGTGTATCGGCGCACCCGTCTGGCGGGCCGCGGGTGCGCCGGAACTGACGGAGAGTCGTCCGTCTGATACCGTGTCCCGATAAAACTGGCCGGGAGTACAACCAAGGTGACCGCCGGACAACCGTCACGTATGCCAGAGGAACCCACACCTCGCGAGGAGCCGACGGTGACCGAAGAGGCTCGGACGGATTCGTTCGACCTCGAGCACTCTGAGCGCGTCCGAGTGGGCGTTACGCGCGGCGAAACCGACCTCGAGGTCGGCCCGCCGCGGGACTATCCGGACCGAGCCGACGTGTCGGTACGGCCCGAATCGACGGACGGGAACCGCGTCGTTCTCAGTATCGACGCGATGGCGGGCGACCACGGAACGGGACACGCGGATGTCGAACTGACCCCGACAGAAGCCCGGACGCTCCGGGATCGCCTCGACGAAATCGTCCGCTGGATCGCCGAAGACGGCACTTCCTCCGATACCGACCTCGAGACGACCGACGAGACGGTCACTGGTGAGCGCTGATCACCCGCTGCCGGCGACTCTCGTCGGTCTCGGGATCCCGATCCCTCGAGCCACCGATATCGAATCCACCCGTTCGGAACGGGTCGACCGATTACTCCGGACTGGGCGACTGCACGCGCGAGACGTACCCCGCTAGGTCCGTCGTCGTGACCATGCCGATGACGCCTTCGTCCTCGTCGACGACGGGGATGTGATGGAAGTCGTGCTCGACGATTACGTCCGCGGCGTCGCGGATACTATCCTGGGCCGATGCCGTGACGACGCCCGTGCTCATGTACTCCGAGACTGGCGTTCGATCCTTCGGCTGGCGCTCGGCGACGATTCGCACGAAGTCCGTGGTCGTCAGGATCCCCTCGAGCTGGTTCTCGTCGTCGACGACGACGACCGACCCGATTCCGTTGTCGAGCATCGTGTTGGCGGCATCCTCGACGAGCGTGTCCGGAGCCACCGTCCGTACCGACGTGGACATGACTCGAGCGACGAAAATATCGTCCATGCGGGACAGTACTCGGTACTCACTATAATGATTGTCGGAGCGGATTCGGGCGGACCCGGAGCGGCGGACGACGATCGGAATCGCAGCGGCGATACCCACAGCGAAGCGATCGCACGTTCGATCCGGCCGAACGGGCGGGTGAGAAGCGTCGTCGCGCCGCTGTCGTGAAGCCCCGTCGCTGCGCTGATGCCGTAATTTAAATAGGAACTCCGTCCTACTCGGTGACGTACCGACTGATGGCCCCCGCGTCGCCCACTCTCGACGGATCGTGCACGCTCCTCCCCGCACCCGGGCCCAGTACCGACGTGCTCGCAGCGATCGCTGCGGAGTACGCGACGCTCTCCGCCGAGTACGGGCCTCGAAACGTCCTGGTCCTGAAACGGCATCCGGCGGGGCTCGAGCCCCTGACCGAGGCGCTCGCGGATGTCGACCTTTGGGAGGCAGACGGCGGTCCCCATTCTCCCCGCGTCGAGTCGCTCCCAGAACACGCCTCGAAGACCATCGAGGAGTACGATCCGACGCTGTCCCGCCTCGAGTACGAAGAGCGGATCGAGCTCATCTCGCTGGTGATCGACGGCGCGAGCCGATCGGTTCCCGACTACCTCCAGCGCGCCGCCGCCCACGAGAGCTTCGCACGCGATGTCGGACAACTGCTGCTCGAGGCGACTCGCCAACGTATCCGACTCGACGACCTCGACGATCCCTACGACTGTCTCGCCTTTCTGTACGCGATGAACGACCGATTCCACGCCGAGATCGACGACCGGGGGTACGTCGAACGGGCCGACGTGATCCCGCAGGCCGTCGAGCGACTCGAGGCGAACGCGGACGAACTCCGGACGCGAGTCACCGGCTCGTTCGACGCCGTTCTCGCCGTCGAGTTCGAGGAGTATCGCCGACTCGATCGGCGGTACCTCGCGGCGCTTACACGCAATGCGGATCTCGTCTGTGTCGGCGAACGACACGCCAGCGTCGAACGGACGCGCGTCGAGCCGGGCCGCATCGACGATATCGCGACCGACGCGGGACTCGCGGTCGAGACGCTCGAGCCCGAAACAGTGCGTAATGGGGATACCGACACCGAGCCGCCACACCAGCCGATCGCGCGATTTCTCGCCACGGGCGACTCTCCGGTTCGATCTGCTGCCGTCGGCGACGGAGCGGGGCCACCGGACGCAGACTCGAGAGGCAGAGCACGACGCATCCGTACTGGAACCGCCCGCGAGCAGATCCGGGCGGTCGCGACCGAGATCCAGTCGCTTCGCGACCGCCACGGCTGGTCCTACGACGAGTTCGCCGTCGCCGTTCCGCGGATCGAACGGGTTCCCGAGACCAGGCGGCGGCTCCGCGACGCCGGCGTCCCGACCGCAACGATCGGCACCCCCTCGCTCGCGGAGGATCCCGCGGTGAATGAACTCTACGCGGTCGTCACCTGCCAGTGCGAACGGGAGCGCGACGGCGACGGGCTCGAGCGGATCGACCCCGCCGAGCCGACGCGGGACGCGAGCGATCCGCGAGCGGTCTCCCTGGACCGACTCCGGGCCCGAACCCCCGATTTTTCGACCGACCTGCTCGCTGAAACCGCCGGCGTGAGCGTCCGTCGCTCACTTGAGCGATGGATCCGCCGCACCGACCTCAAGGGGCGGATCGCCCGCGAAGAAGCGTGGGTCGACGCCCGGGAGCAGTACGAGGGGGTCCGTCGGGTTCTCGAGATCGCCGACTTCGTCGAGGAGACGGACCTCGTCGGACCGGACTGGCAGGGGCTGCGCCGGATGCTCCGGCGGACGATCCAGTACGACGCGCCCTACGTCCACGCGGTCGAGACGCGGCCGCCGACCGGCGGCGTCACGGTCTGTGACGTCGACGACCTGAAGTACGACTCGCGCAAGGCGGTCTTCCTGCTGGATCTGATCGACGAGACGTACCCGGGCGAGCAGTTCCTCACGCAGCTCTTTCCGACGGCGTGGCTCCGGGAAATGCCGGCCTATCCCGCGGTGACGAATCCGTCGCCCGAGTCGATCGCGGCCACGTTCGCGACGCTCGACGTTCGGAAGACGACAGAATCGTCTTCCGCAACCCAGCAGAACGCAAAGCATTCTGCGGACGCCGCCGATATCGGCGACCCCTTCGAGACCTACCACGCCCAGCGGTCCCGGCGGCGGCTCGCGCTCGGTGCCCGCGCCGCCGAACGCGCCCTCTACTGCTGTTCCTACGAGCGCGGTGCCGGCGGCCTGCGCCGGAGCTACGACGAGTCACGCTACCTGCAACTGATCGACGCGACGCCCGGACTCGAACTCGAGGACGTCGACGCCGCCGCCGACGCGGCGATCCACGGCGAGACGAACGCCCTCGAGGCGCTCCTCGCCCAGCCCCGCGGCGAACTCGAGCGCGTGCTCCAGGAGGCCAGTACCGGCGGTGAGGCCGATCTCGGCGAGACCGAGGCGCTGTTCGAGGAGATCGCGGTGGTGCTCGAGGAGGGGGAGATCGACGGCGAACTCGCCGAAGCGGTCCGCTCGCAGTTCGAGTTCGCCGCGGGCGAGGTGGTCCGAAATGACTGAGACCGACGCCAACACCGACGCCGCCGACGATGACGCCAACCCCGCCAACACCGACGACGCCGACACCGTGACAGCCCCTCCCTCGCTGTCGGTCGACGGCCTCCGGACCGCCCTGCACTGCCCCCGCCGATACGAGTTCGCACACGTCCACGGCCTCGAGGGCAGCGACGACGACCGCACCGTCGAAGACCGCGTTTCCCTCCTGCGGAGCGCTCTCTGCGACGCGCTCCGAAGCGGCGAGACGGAACGGGAGTCACTCGAGAGCGCCGCCCGGGATCGACTCTCGGCTCGCTGGAACGAGTACGATGAGCGCTTTCACTCCGTCGCCCAGCGCCGTCACGAACGGCGGGTGCTCGAGGCGACGCTTTCGGCGTACCTCGAGCGCGTCGGGGTCGATCACGCCGCGGGGATCGCACGGCTGGACGCCGAGGCCGCCCGCGGTGAACTGATCGGACCGGGGCTCCCGCTCTCGAGTACGATCGAGCTATCGACGCAGACGGCCGACTCGGACGCGGTAACGATCGACACCGCGGTGGACTACGTCTACGGCGACGGCTCGTCGATCGTCGGCGTCCGGTTCGTTCCGACGCTCGCACCCCTGGGTCTCCTGCGCTACCGATCCGACTGGGCGGGCGACGTCGAGGATCTCTTTACCGAGCACTTCGACACCGAATCGGCGACGTTCGAACCGGATCCCGTCGGCGCGCTCTTCGAGACCGCCGTCGTCCTCGACGGACTCCGCGACCTCCGCGACCGGCTCGAACTCGGCGACCGAACCTGCCGATACGTCCAGATCCCGCTGGCCGATCGGTCGGGAACGGCGGTGAACTGGGTCCGCGAGACGGTCGAAACGAATCTCGAAATCGTCGATCTAACTGATGTCTACGTCGATCACCATACCTTCGGAATGACTCACGAGCATCGAAACGGGACCGTCGACGATCGACTCGCGGCGGTCGCTACGAGCCTGCTATCGGGACCGTTCGATCCGTCCGATCGGTGGGACCGGATCGCGGACAACTCCTGTCCAGACTGTGAGTACACCGTCTGCTGTCAGGAGTACATCGCGGCGGAGGTGCGCTTTGATGGATAACGAATCACCGCGGGACGGCGGTGAGGAACGGACCCTCGATCCGGGGGCCGGCCCGACTGAGGACGATCTCGAGACTGCGAATCTCTCCGGCCTCGCGTCCGCCGCAGCCCTCGAGCCCAGGGGTAACCAGGAGGCGGTCATCGACAGCCGCGCGGCTTGTACCTCCGTCGACGCGGGGGCCGGCACCGGGAAGACGACGACGATGCTCGTCCGGATCGAGCGCGCCATCGAGCGGGGTGATGTCGATCCCGACGACGTACTCGTGTTGACCTTCGCGAACGAGGCCGCCGCAAGCATCCGCGCGGCGGTCTCCGAGCGACTCGAGCCCGATGCGGCGGCGGCGATCGACGTCTACACCTACCACTCCTTCTGTTACCGGCTCGTCCGCGAGTACGCCTACTACCTGGGCTACTCGCCCGAGTTCGACGTCGTCACCGAGCGCACGCGACGGCGGCTCATCGGTCGGCTGCTCGCCGAAAACGACTACGGCTTCGCGGCCGCCTCGAGACGTAACGACGGCTCGCCGACCGATCTCACGGACGCGGTCGACCGGTTCATCCAGTCCATGAGCCAGGAGAACATCACACCCGAACAGCTGCAGTCGGGACTGCCGCCGGTGCGCACCCTCGAGCTGTGCAACGAGTTCGTCCTCTGGCTCGAGCGAACCGCCGGCGAGGCGCTGTCTTTTGACAACGAAGCGCTTCGCTACTTCAATCGGGACGAGCATTGCGAGGCGGCCCGGGAGTCGCTGATCGACTACGGCAAACTCGTCTCGTATTGCCGGGAGAAGATCGCGGAAGCGCCGGCGGCCTTCCGCGACGACGACTTCGTTCGCGATGTCGATCGCTACCTCCGGGTCCTCCAGCAGTGCGTGACGAACACGATCGAGGCGCTCTCGCTGGACGACACGACGACGAAACACCTGCCGCGGGCGCTGTTCGGTAACCGGATCTGGGGGACGGCCACGAGCCGGATCGAACAGACCCCCTTCGGTCGCCTGAAACACTACGTCGAGTTCCTCCGGCTGGCCCGCCACTACGCCGATGTCTACGCGGCGTACCACGACGCCCTCGAGACCGAGCGGGTGCTGGACTTCGACGAGCTGGTTCGGACGGCGACCGGCTTACTGGACGACGCGGCAATTGCCGACGAAATCACCGGCCAGTGGACGCAGGTCTACTGCGACGAGTTCCAGGACACCGACGCGACTCAGTTCTCGCTGCTCACCGAACTCACGGACGGCCCGGACCGGCCGGACCTGCTCGCGATCGGTGACAAGGATCAGGCAATCTACGGCTGGCGCGGCACCGACCGCGAGGGACTCGACCGGCTGGCCGACGCCTACGACGACCACGAGGCGATCGAACTCGAGCTCAACTTCCGCTCGAGACAGGAAATCCTCGACCTGACCAACGCCTGTGAGTACGGCCCGCAGTCCTCGAAGACGCTCCGGGAGGACGGCCGAACGGCCGGCACCTACGACGAGGACGAACCGCCGGACCGCGTCGTCAAAGTCGAGAGCGATCAGGTCCCCCAGTCGACGCCCGAACAGGTCGCGACGACGGTCTCGCGGCTGCTCAACGGCGAGGCCGCGAACGTTCCCCAGCGCTCGCTGGGCGATATCGCGGTCATCGTCCGGACCAACCGTCACGCGCAGGCAGTCGCGGACGAACTCCGGGAGCTGCGCATCCCCTACGAAATATCCGGCTCGCCCCGCGGCGAGGTCTCGCCCGGTATCGAGACGGTGCTGTCGTATCTCCGGGCCCTCGTCGAGCCGGACGCGGATGCCCATCTCCGTCGCGTCCTCCTCTACCGGTACCGGCTCACGGAGGCCGATCTCGCGACGCTGCAACGGCGGGACGGGTCGCTGTACGACGCCGTGATGGACTCCAATATGGATGCGCTCGAACTCGAGGGAGCCGACCGAATCGAGCGAGTGCGAGACCATCTCGAGGCGCTCGAGCGGTTCCGAGACGTCTATCCCCTCTCCGGGTTCGTCCGCCGGTTCCGGGAGCTCACTCGGATCGAGTGGTTCTGTACGAGCGAGGAGCGGGCGGAGTTCGACCGCCTCGAGCGGTTCGTCGAGGCCTACGATTCCGATGGCGTCGTCCAGTCGCTGTCGACCGACTTCGTCGACGCGCTCGCGGCGACGCTTCGGGGCGGCGGGAACGATCGAACCCGCGGGAGCCGGTCCGCCGACAGCGTCGACGTGATGACTGTTCACCAGGCCAAGGGCCTCGAGTTCGACACCGTCCTCGCCCCCTACCTCACGGACGAGGAGTGGTGCGTCGACGGCGACTACGTCGAGCGGGCCCGATACCGGCTGCTGGCTGCAACGCTCGACGCCGACGTCGATTCGCCATTGCTCGCGGATCTCGCCGCCGAGCGGGTCGGCGAGGAGTGGCGCGTGCTCCACGTCGCGCTCACCCGAGCCGAGAACCACCTGTTCCTGTTCGGCTCCGAGTACGAGTACGACGGCGACGAGGACGAACTCGCCGCCTCGACGGCCGAGGCCTGTCTCGCGAGCGACATCGAGTGGTCGGTGACCGGCCAGCGGATGGATCTCTGGTCGTCGCTGACCGAGAGTTTCGAGCAGGTTCAGGAGACCTACCCCGAAACCGTGGTCGACCGAACCGACGAGATCGCTGCCTCGGCCGGCGAGAGTCCGGGGACGATCACGTACTACGCCGACTACGACGACCGACCCGTCGAACCGCTCGAGACTCGAGCGGCGATCGAGACCGTCCATCGATTGGGCCGGCAGCTCCGCGATGGCACGCTGTTGCCTGCAGCCGACGCGGCGAGCCACGGCGGCGATCTCGGCGAAGATGGGAGAGATGAGGGGCCGCAGATCCGCGTGCCCAGCGGTCGCCGACCGTCCGCGCTGACGACCGACACCGTCCGCTTCCCGGTCGAGACGCTCGCGTCGGCGACCGAACTGCCGGTCGCGATGCGACACAGCTACTCCGCGATGGACACCCACGAGACCTGCCCCCGGAAACACTACCTCGATCACGCGGTTCGTGCGTTCGACGATCCGCTCGCGGCAGCCGATATCGGTGATGCGGGTTCGTCGGAGGTGGTCGTCGAGGCCACCTCGCCGACCGAGACGAACGGCGGAACGCCCGCAGCGGCCGACGACTCGGCGTCGCGGCTCGTCGGCACCGTCTTCCACGACGTCGCCGAGGAGGCATTCCACCGCGAGTACCGAACCCGCGAAGCGTGGCGCGACGCCGCCGTCAGACAGCTCACCGCACGGAACCTGCTCGAGCATCGCGAGGCCGTCCTCGCCTGTGTCGACCGCTACTTCGAGGCGGGTGTCCCGAAATTCGCTCGGCCGATCGCCGAGTGGGAACCGCTGGCTGCGGAACTCCCCTTCTCGCTCGAGGACGTCGTCGGCGTGACGGGTGACGTGGTCGGCTACGTCGACTCGATCCGGCGGCTGCCCGGCGGCGGCCTCGCCGTCCTCGACTACAAGGCCACCGCCGAGCGGATCGCGCCCGCCGACGCCGTGCAGCTGTCGCTCTACCGTCGGGCCTGCGAGGACCGGTTCGACGAACCGATCGCGGCGGCGGGCTACGTGTACGTCGGCGACCTCGACGGAGACGACGGTCCCCGCGTGGACCTCCTCGAGCCCGCCGATCTCCCGCCGTGGGAGGCGGTCCGGGAGACGCTCGAGACGGTCGACGAGCCGTCGTTCGCGGAGACGACGCCGGGCGAGCACTGTCGGCACTGTCCGCACCGGTCGCTGGGCTGTGGACCGGACGAGTACACGCCCGAGACCGATGGAATGGGTGACGACTGAGTCGAACTCGGAACCGCAGGTACGACGCTGTCGGGCTCGCGAACGGACTCACGATATCGATGGAGCGATTTCTTCGTTCAGAAATCGATCGACGTCGTCGATGCTATCCATCTCGATCGACGACTGCGCTCGCTGGAGGGAGACGATGAACCCGGATTTGGTGTGGAGGGTATCGGGCCAGAACAGAACCCACGCGGTATCGAAGATCTGGACGACGCCGTGGAGGCCCCCTGTCTTGATCGCCTGTTCTTTTCGGTCGAGACTCAACTGTTCGATAATGGCGTCGTCGACGATTTCCCGTAGCTCCGTCTCGGTGTACTGCTCTCGAATGTCGTCCCGCATATACGTCTCGAACTCCGACGGGTGATACCGGATCACGACGCGCAGATCGGTGCCGTAGCGTTCTTCCAGTTCGCCCCAGACGGTCTGGCCCAGACTCATGGTCTCGTCTCGGGTTTCCGCTCTGATAAATTGTATCGACGCTTCAACCAATTATTGCGTCTTCTCTGCCACGGTCGCGCCGTTGCTGGTAGTCGATGGCCGAGTACGACTCGCTGCGCGCCGATTACGAGTCCCACTCGAATTGCTGCGGATCGCGTGTCGCCAGCGTCGTCCGGACGGCGGCGACGTTCTCGCGGACGTCGTGGACGCGAACGATGTCGGCCCCGCGGTCGGACGCCAGCGCCGTGGCAGCGACGGTCGCCTCGAGTCGCTCGTCGCGGTCGCGGCCGATCCGTGCGAACATGGACTTGTGGGAGTGGCCGAACAATACCGGACAGCCGAGCGCGTGGAACTCGTCGATCCGGTCGAGGAGTTCGAAGTTCTCGGCAGCGGACTTGCCGAAACCGATGCCGGGATCGACGATGATCTGCGCTCGATCGAGCCCCGCCTTCTCGGCCAGCAACACCCGCTCGGAGAGGTGATCGATCACGTCCGCGACCACGTCGTCGTACTCGATGTCGTGATCGGGCACGACCGGCGCGTCGATGCTGTGCATCACCACGAGCCCCGCGTCGTGCTCGGCGGCGACGAAGCGCATCTCGGGGTCCTCGAGCCCCGAGACGTCGTTGACGATGTCCGCACCGGCCTCGAGCGCCGCGTCGGCGACCGTGGCCCGTCGGGTATCGACCGAGATGTGCGCGTCGAGGTCGGCGATCCGCTCGATGACGGGGACGACCCGGTCCAGTTCCTCCTCGACCGAAACGGGAGCCGCACCCGGTCGGGTGGACTCTCCGCCGATATCGATCACGTCCGCGTCGGCGTCGATCATCGCTTCGGCTCGAGCGACGGCGTCCTCGAGGGCGTCGTACTCGCCGCCGTCGTGAAAGCTGTCGGGGGTGACGTTCAGGATGCCCATCACGGCCGTCCGGTCGGCCCAGGGATACTCGCTCGCGTCGGTGTCCGAGCGGCCGGACCAACGGGACCGTCCTGCCGTCCGGCTCGGCGGCTGCGTCGATTCGTCCCCGTCCCCGGTGTTGGCTGTCGTACTCTCGGCACCGATATCGGCGTCGGCCTCGAGCGCGAGGGTGTCCCGAAGTTCCCGCACGATGTCGGCCAGCCCGTGTGGCTGGGGGCGCTCCTCGAGCGCCTCGACGAGCGCCTCGAACTGAGCGAGCGTCCCCATCAGAACGGCGTCGACGGCCTCGTCGTCCCGCTCGAGCCCGGAGAGGGCACACTCTCCCCCGAGTCGGAGGAGTTCCTCCTTGAGAACGGTCGCCTGTCCGTCCCGCAGCGCCGTCCTGACGACCCGGTGGACGGCGTCACCGTCCAGTCGCTCGACCTCGCCCGGGGCGACGTTCGCCCCCTCGAGCGCGTCGCGGGCGTCGGCGAGGTTCCGGACGCGTTTGGGAACGTCGGTCCGGGTCCATCGGGAACGGGCCTCCGCGACCGCGAACAGCGAGCCGGTGACGAGCACGCAGTCGTCGGGCCCAGCGGCCCCGAGAGCGGTCGAGAGGGCGTCCTGAACCGCTGTCTCGGTTCTGACCGTTCGGGCACCGGCGTCGGCGAACACGTCCGCGAGGACCGCCCGGTCTTCGGCGCGATCGAGCATCGGTTCGGTCGCGACGACGGTGTCGAGCGTGGGCAGCGCGGCGGCCATCGCGCGGTGATCCTTGTCGTGCATTGCACCGAAGACGACGTGGAGGTCGTCGTACTCGTACGTCTCGAGCGTTTTCGCAAGTCCCTCACAGGCCCCCGGATTGTGCGCACCGTCCAGAACGACCAGCGGTCCGGTATCCATCACCTCGAACCGGCCCGGCCAGTGGGCGCTTCGCAGCCCGCGCTCGAGGTCGGCGTCGGAGACATCGCCGACCTGCCGGGCGAGGGCGACGGCAATGCCGGCGTTTTTGGCCTGATGTTCGCCCAGCAGCGGAATCCGCGTCTCGAGGTCCCAGTCGCCGGTGTCGATCGAGACGGCGGCTTCCGTGTGGTTCGTCCGGCCGCCGTAGGCGACGCGGACGTCCGGTCTGCAATCGTCGCTGTCGCTCGCGTCGCCCGACGGCTCCGTGCCGACGGTCACGACATCGCCGGCGACGTCGCGAACCGCCTCGAGCGGGCTCCCGGTGACGCCCGTCACGAGCGGTGCGTTTTCGGGGACGACGTGGGCTTTGTCGCGGGCGATCTCCTCGACGGTGTCGCCGAGGATCCCCGTGTGCTCTAGGGTCACGCTCGTGACCGCACTCGCGACGGGATCGACGACGCTGGTGGCGTCGTACTTGCCACCGATGCCGACCTCGAGGACGGCGATATCGATGTCTTCGCGGCCGAAGTGCCACAGCGCCATCGCGGTCATCGCCTCGAAGAAGGTGGGGGACTCGCCGTCGGCGGCTCGTTCGGTGGCGTACTCGTGAACCGCCTCGACGTACTCGCAAACGGCCGACTGTGGGATCTTTCGGCCGTCGACGCGGACCCGCTCGCGGAGGTCCTCGAGGTGTGGCGAGGTGTAGAGGCCGACGGAGTGGCCCGCCTCCCGCAGGGCCCGCTCGAGCATTCGAGCCGTGCTCCCCTTGCCGTTGGAGCCGGCGATCTGAACGAAATCAACGGTTTCGTGAGGGTCCTCGAGGTGGGCTAGCAGCCGGGCCGTCGACTCGGTGCCCGGCTTCGGGCGGAACCGCCGCAGATCGAAAAGGAAGTCCGCCGCCTCGTGATACTCCATATGGGTACCAGAGTATCCGATCGTTTTTGAGTATTCTGTTCGGAGACGGTCGCGGCTCTCGCCCATTCAACCCGACCGGCGGATTCGAGAATCGAGCGCCGCCGAGGCCCGATATGTTCGGGAGAAGACCGACCCCGCCCGAAATCCTCCGTTCGGGTATGTCTCGAGACGAGCCACGAAGCCCAGTCGGCGGTGGTCGCGGATGCCAGTAACCGACTTCGACACCGCACGGACGTACGACGAGCATCGATTCAGTACCCAACCCGTCTTCCGGAGCGACCGGATGAAGGTCGTCCTCGGCTACTTCGAACCGGGACAGTTCATTCCGGTTCACGCCCCCGGCAGCGACGTGACGATCTGCGTCCGATCCGGCACCGGCGTCGTCCGCGAGGGCGAGACGGAACACGCGGTCGGTCCCGACGACGTGGTCGTCGTCGAGGCGAACGTCGACCGGGGGATTCGCGCGAGCGAGGACGAGCGACTCGAGGCGCTGCTCGTCACGAGTCCGCCGCCGACCGACGCCGAGCACGACCCCGTCCGGGAGGGGCTCGAGCGCGGAGTCTTCGACCCGTAATTCGTCGAACAAAAATACGCGTCGCTATCGAAAGTCCGGGTGCTGCAGGGCTGTTACTCCAGAGTCACCGATCGCTCGGTCGCGAGCTATCCGGACGCGACGAACGAGACTCACGCGCCCTGCAGCCCGTTTGGCGGGCGGACGAACAGCCCGTCGAACAGGGCGAGCGAGGCGACGGCGACGCCGCAGAGCAGGGTCGCCTCGAGGGGGAGATCGAGGATGCGCCCGGCGAGGCCGGCGACGCCGAACGCGGCCGGAATCAGGCCGAGCAGGAGATCGTATCGGTCGATCGTCGAGAAGTGATCGGCGAATCGATCGACCCCATCGATTCCAGCGATATCTCTCTGCATCATCGATTCTCACCACCGGACGACAGTACGATACCCATTCACTAAAACGTACGGGAGTCGAACAGCACAGAGCGAAGCTGCGTTACTCTACACCTATCTCGTGCGGTCTCGTCGGTGTGCGTCACTCGGCAGCCTGCTCCCTCGGAAGTCCCTCCTCGCCGTGGTCGCGGGTGATCTCGAGGAACGCGTCCTCGAGACTTCGGGCGTCGCCGGTCTCGGCGCGGGTCTTGAGCGTCTCGGGATCACCCTCGGCGACGAGTTTCCCGTCGTGGAGGACGCCGATCTCGTCGGCGAGTTCGTCGACCACGGGAAGGATGTGCGTCGAGAGGAAGATCGTCATCTCTCGATCGGCGAGATCGGCGATCGTGTCCCGCATGGTCCGGGCCGCGCGCGGATCGAGTCCGCTGGTCGGTTCGTCGAGGAAGGCGACATCGGGTTCGTGCAACACCGCCTGGATGACGCCGACTTTCTGACGCATCCCCTTCGAATAGTCCTCGATGCGTTTGTTCGCGTCCGCCAGCAGGTCGAAGCGCTCGAGCAGCGACTCGATGCGCTCGCTCGCCTCCGCGTCGGGCATATCGCGGAGGCCGGCGGCGTACTCGAGTTGTTCCCGGCCGGTGAGTTCGTCGTAGACTGGGGGGTCCTCGGGGAGGTAGCCGATGTGTGGGGTAACGGACTCGCGCTCTCCGATCGAGTGGCCGGCGACGCGGGCCGTCCCTGCTGTCGGTTTCGTCAGCGTCGTCAGTATCCGCATCGTGGTCGTCTTCCCCGCCCCGTTCGGACCGAGAAACCCGTAGACGGTTCCCCGCTCGACGTCCATCGTCAGGTCGGAGACGGCGGTCGTCTCGCCGTACCGTTTCGTCAGTCCGTCGGTTTCGATGGCGAGGGCGTCGACAGGGCTCATACGCGTCCTTTCGTCGGCGTATAATTAAAGGTATGTCATGTTCAATCGCCGTCGGCGACCGCTGTGGCGGGCGCGAGAGCGTCCGACTCGACGGCCTCCGATGCGGGACAACGACTCGACCGAGCCGACCGACGGAATCGGATGACAGAAATCCAAAGGGTTTACTGGCAGCACGACGCGGATTCGACTATGCACGCTGCCATTTCGTCTTTCGACCGCTCGAGTCGAGGTGGGTCCTGATGGCTCACGCGTCCGCTACCGTCGCCGGAACCGAGCTCCGACGGACCGTCCGGGCGGTCGTCGGCAGTCGGACGAAACTGCTCATGGTAGCAGTGGTCGCGCTGGTCGTGCTCGGCCCGATAACGGCCGTCGGACTCTTCTTGTTGCCCGAACTGGGCGAGCAGGCCGCCGCCGCATCCCTCACCGCGGACACTGCCGTAACGGTGACCGAGTACGTGACCGGCGGCGTTGCGGTCCTGTGGGTGTTCCTGGTGATGATGTCGATCATGCGGACCGTGACGACCGTCGCCGACGTCGACGAACCGGCCTTTCTCCTGTTGTCGACGGCGGTCCGGAACACCGTCGTCGGTATCGTCGCCGCAGAAACCGCACTCTACGCGGCCGTTTTGCTCCCCTTCACGGTGCTTTTCGCCGCCGCGTTCGCGTCCGGCGCGGGGACGGTGCTTCCGGTACTCGTCGCACCGTTGCTGGTCGCCCTTCTCTTGCTCACTGCCATCCCCGTCGGATTCGTCGTGGGCATCTGGGTCCGTCACCTGATCACGGTCTACGAGCCGGTCGCCCGGTATCGAACGCTCCTGTTCGCCGCGTTCTGGGTCGTCTACTTCGGCGCGATCGCGACTGGCGGACTGAACGTGGTCATGTGGTCACTGTTCACGACGTTACAGACCAGCCCGCTCGGGTGGCCCGGCCACCTGCTGCTGGTCGGGGTCCCCGGTATCGAGCCGTCGATGGTCGGCATCGCCGGTGCGCTCGCCGGATCCGCCCTCCTCGTCGGGCTCACCTTCGTCGCCGGCGTCCCCTCCGCACAGCGCCACTGGTTCGCGGATCCGGCTCGCACCGACGACGAGGAGATCGACGAAGAGACGTCGTCCGACCGACTCAGTACCCTCCTCCCGGGAACCGTCTCGAGGCCGGTCCGGACGGTGGCGGTGACGGCGATTCGGCGGACAAAGCGAGCGCCGATCCGATTGGCGTACGCCGGCTACCCGCTGCTCGGCGCGCTCGGCTTCATCCAGCAGATCATCGAGAGCGGCACGGTCCCCTCGTTCATGGCCGTCATGTTCTGTCTGTACGTGGTCTGGGCGGCCGGCGTCCTGTTCACGCTCAACCCGCTTGGCGACCTCGGACCGGCCCTGCCCGCCGTTATCACGTCGACGCTCACCGGCCGGCAGGCGATCCGCGGCCGCATGCTCGCCGGTGCGCTCGTCGCCGTTCCGCTCGCCCTCCTCGTGTCGCTCGCATTCGGACTCGTCAGCCCGCTCTCGCTCGAGCACACCGCCGCGCTGACCGCCGGTACCGTCGTCGGCGCGGTCGTCACGCCGGCGCTGGCCGCCGGGGTCGGCTCGGCGTTTCCCCGCTTTGGTAGCGTCAAACTCACCAACAAGCGCGAGGCGGTGATGCCGAGCAAGACGGCGTTCGTCGTCTACACGCTCGCGATCGCGCTACCCGCCGTCTCCGCCGTCGTGTTGTATCTCGAGGCCCCCGAACTGATCGCCGGCTTCGTCTCGTCGGTTTCCGCGTGGACGCCGCTTCCCGACGTTTCGATCTCCGCCCGCGCCATCACCGTCGGTTCCTGGATCGTCCTGATCGCGGGACTGCTCGCGCCGGTCGTCGCCTATCACTATGCAGTAGAGCGCTTCGACTGGTACGCGCTCGAGTGAGCACATTGTCTCGGATCGCAACCCGCTGGATCGACCTCTTTCTGTGACGCTACGTTGCCCGGATTCGGATCGAACCTATGCTGCCCGAATTCGGATCGAAATCCCGTCCGGATCCGTGAGTTCGAGGCCGTCGGTCCGGTCGCCGACCGCGACATCGGCGTCGTCGAGACGGCGGCGAACGGTCGCGAGCGTCTCGTCGTCCGGGACGACGAACTCGAACCACGCGAGTCCGCGACCGCCCGCCGGTTGCGACCGGCCGTTCCACGCGTTCGTCCCGAGGTGGTGATGGTAGTCCCCGGCCGCGAGGAACAGCGCCGATTGCGCCTCCGTCTGTACGGTCAATCCCAGCGTCTCGACGTAGAACTCCCGCGTCGCGTCGATCGAGGACACTTCCAGGTGGACGTGTCCGACGGTCGTTCCGGCGGGAGCGTCCGCGCTTCCGTCCGACTGGGCGGCGACGTCCTCGAGATCGAGCGGGGCCGTTCCGATCCGTATCGTCCCGTCGCTCGCACGCGGCCACTCCGCTCGCGGCCGGTCGGTATAGATTTCGATGCCGTTGTCCTCTGGATCGGTGCAGTACAGCGCTTCGCTCACGTAGTGATCGGACGCGCCGTCTAAGTGCCTGCGCTCGCGGATCCGCTCGAGTGCGGCACCGAGCGCGGTCCGCGTTGGGACTTTGAACGCGTTGTGGAAGAGTCCCGCCTGGTCGTGGCCCCTGGGCGATGCGCTCTCGTCGCGATCCAAGACGAGCAGCGGTGTTTCGCCGACGCCGAGCGTCGCCGTCGTCTCACGCCGCGTGAGAACCGAGAGGCCGACGACGTCTCGATAGAAATCGATCATCCCATCGAGATCAGTCACGAGCAACGCGGTACGGCCGATCCGAGCCGTATCCGGAAGGAGAGAGAATTCAGCCATCGTCTCATATCATTTTCGAGAGAGCGCTATATGTGTCTTTGCGGACGGCGAGATTACTACGTGACACCGGCGTTACCGGGCCGTCGTCTCGCGTGAACGGACGACGTCCGTCCGATGGTCAAAATACTGGCAGAAGAAATCGACGACTGATCGGCGAGATCACCGAACTCGAGCCGACCGTATACGGACTGCTGTCAGTCAGTTCCGGAGCAACCGCAGGACGGTTCGCGGTTGCTCCGGAAAATCGGGACAACAGATCGTATTACTCCGCGTGGCCCCAGTCGGCCGCGCGCTTCGGGCGGTCGGACACCGATTCGACCTCGAGTTCCCCATCGAACTTGTCGAGCGCTTCGACGTACGCTTTCGCGCTGGCTTCGGTCGACAGATACGGAATCTCCTCCTCGACGGCCATCTCGAGGGAGTCGCGGTCGCGGCTGACGACGAAGTCGACCTTGCTTTCGCGGATGGCTTGCGGGACGTCGTCGAAGTCGGCCACCTCGAAGTGGTTCTCAAAGCCGTCGACGTCGAGGTCGACGACGGCGGTCCCCTCGCTGACGGCGTTGCCGGCGGCCTGCTGGGCCTTCCAGTAGGCCGTCCCGAACTCGCTGGCGGTCCCCATGACCTCGCCCGTGGACTTCATTTCCGGGCCGAGGCGCGGATCCGAGCCCGGCAGGCGGTCGAAGGGCAGGACGACCTCCTTGATCGAGGTGTGATCGGGAACCTGTTCGTCGACATCGAGACTCGCGAGGGTCTCGCCGGCCATGACCTTCGCGGCGAGTTTGGCGATCGGGACGCCAGTCGCCTTCGAGACGAACGGGACGGTACGCGAGGAGCGCGGATTCGCCTCGAGGACGTAGACTTCCCCGTCGCGAACCGCGAGCTGGACGTTCAACAGCCCCTTGGTCTTCAGCGCCTCGGCGATGTCCTCGGTGACCTCGCGGACGCGCTCGAGCGTCTCCTCGTCGAGCGAGCGCGGCGGGATCATACACGCGGAGTCGCCGGAGTGAACGCCCGCGGTCTCGACGTGTTCCATGATGCCGCCGATGATGACGTTGCGACCGTCGGAGACCGCGTCGACGTCGAGTTCGATCGCGTCCTCGAGGAAGTCGTCCACGAGGATCGGTTTGTCGGGGCTGACGCGGACAGCCTCCTCGATGTAGGTCTCGAGTTCGTCATCGTTGTAGACGACGTCCATCGCGCGACCGCCCAGCACGTAGGAGGGACGGACGAGGACGGGGTAGCCGATGTCGTGGGCGAGTTCGAGCGCCTCCTCCTTCGAGAAGGCGGTGCCGCCGTCGGGCTGGGAAATGCCCAGTTCGTCCATCAGGGCGTTGAAGCGGTCGCGGTCCTCTGCCAAGTCCATCGCCTCGACGGAGGTTCCCATGACCTCACAGTCGAGGCCGCGGCGCTCGAGTTCGTCCTCGAGCGGTTCGCCGATGTTGACTGACGTCTGGCCGCCGAACTGGACCATCACGCCATCGGCACCGGTCGCCTCTGCGACGTCGGCGACCTCCTCGGCGGTGATCGGTTCGAAGAACAGGCCGTCGGAGGTGTCGTAGTCGGTCGAGACGGTCTCGGGGTTGTTGTTGACGACGTAGGCGTCGATGCCGAGTTCGCGCAGCGCGCGGACCGCGTGGACCGAACAGTAGTCGAACTCGACGCCCTGTCCGATGCGGATCGGGCCGCCGCCGACGACGATCACGCTCTCGATGTCGCGGTCGACCTCGAGCTCGCCCGCCGCGGCGTCGCCGAGCAGCGGACCGGACTCGAACTCGGACTTGCGCGCCGAGTAGTAGTACGGTGTCTCGGCTTCGAACTCACCCGCACAGGTGTCGACCTGCTTGTAGGTGCGGCCGGGGACGTCCGTCTCGACGGTGTCGACCTCCGCGCCAGCGGCCGAGGCGATGGTTGCGTTGGTGTGGCCGGCGATCGCGGCCTCGGTGAAGTCGCCCTCCTGGGCGGCGAGCGTCGAGTCCGCGATGCGCTTGTAGCGCTCGGTATACCACTCGAAAATGCCCGTCAGCTCCTGAACCTCCTCGACGGTATATCCGCGCTCGAAGGCCTCGAACATCGCGTAGGGACGGTCCGGCGACGGGCGCTCGAGGTACTGCTCCTCGAGTTCCGCGTCGCTGAGTTCGGCCCAGTCGACATCGGGTTCGTACTCGGAAGAGCGCAGCGCCTTCAACAGGCTCTCCTCGAAGGTGCGGCCGATGGCCATCGCCTCGCCGGTCGATTTCATCGCCGTCGTCAGCTCGAAGTCGACGTCGTCGAACTTGTCGATGGGCCAGCGGGGGACCTTCGTCACCACGTAGTCGATCGCGGGCTCGAAAGCGGCGGTGGTCTCGCCCGTAATCTCGTTCGTGATTTCGTGAAGGCGCTTGCCCAGCGCGACCTTTGCGGTCACGCGGGCGATCGGATAGCCAGTCGCCTTGGAGGCGAGTGCGGAGGAGCGCGAGACGCGCGGGTTGACCTCCACCACTCTGTATTCGCCGCCGGGGGTGCCGTCGTCGCGCCAGGCGAACTGGATGTTACACCCACCCTGGATACCGAGTTCGCGGATGACGTCGAGCGCGGCGGTGCGCATCTCCTGGTGCCCCTTGTCGGGGACGATCTGGGAGGGCGTGACGACCGTCGACTCGCCCGTGTGGATCCCCATCGGGTCGATGTTCTCCATGTTACAGATGATGATACACGAGTCGTCGGCGTCGCGCATCACTTCGTACTCGTACTCGACCCAGCCGGCGATCGACTCGGTGATGAGGACCTCGCTGTTCCGGGAGAGACGCAGTCCCTTGCGGACGCGGCGGAGGAGTTCGTCCATCTCGCCGACGACGCCGGAGCCCGAGCCGCCGAGCGTGTAGGTCGTCCGGGCGATGACCGGCAGTCCGCCGACCTCGTCGACGGCGGCCTGGACGCGCTCTTTCAGGTCCGCTTCGGTCAGTTCCGTGACCTCCTCGCCCTCCTCGAGCGAAATCGTGGTCGAGGCGGGAACCGGCTGGCCGATTTTCTCCATGCGCTGGCGGAAGAGGTCGCGGTCCTCCGTCGCGTAGATCGTGTCGAGCGGCGTGCCCATGATCTCGACGTCGTACTTCTCGAGGACGCCCTCCTCTGCGAGTTCGGCGGTGACGTTCAGCCCGGTCTGGCCGCCCAGGCCGGCGATGACGCCGTCGGGTCGCTCCTTGCGGATGATCTCAGCGATGGCGTCGGTCGTGATCGGCTCGATGTAGACCTCATCGGCCATCTCCGGATCCGTCATGATCGTCGCGGGATTCGAGTTGACGAGGACGACGCGGGCACCTTCCTCTCGGAGCGCCCGGCAGGCCTGTGCGCCGGAGTAGTCGAACTCGGCGGCCTGTCCGATCTGGATCGGGCCGCTCCCGATCAACAGGATCGTGCGTCCGTCCCCCGTCTCGCCGTCTGCGGCGGTGTCCGTACTCATTTGTCTTGTCGGAGTGGAGTTCGTACATCGTAATAAGCCCCACGATACAGTACGAATCTCGAAATGGCTTTTCGAAATTCGAACCCAGGATGCCCTACTCGTCCCGAGACACATCGATTCCCCAGACCAGCGGCCGATTCTACCGACTGCGTGTGAACCTCTCTCGTCCTCAGCTGACGGCGAAAGTGATGCTCGAGGCCGCCCGCGTCCGTGATCGCGGACGATGACCCGGGCCCGCCGAGCGAGGGTCGATCCTCGAGTCGGGGTACAGTATCGCCGCGACGGGAACCGAATTCGGGCTGGCGATACTCACCGAGGTTGTCGAGACCTGCGGCTGGTTGATCGCAGTCGGGGAGGATGCGGTCGGCGGGCTTCGGCTGGCCGTTCGCTCGCGGAGTAACTAGAGGGGCTGGTCGTGTTCGCTCTCGAACTCGCGTTGTCGCCGGTACTGGTCGACGAACTCGCCCACGTCGAACTCGAGCATCTGGGACTCGAACTCGGTGATCGCGGCGTCGTCCTCGGCGTGACTGACGGCGTGTTCCATGAGTTCGACGATGAGTTCGACGACGACCTCGTGGAGCCGCCGGGCGTCGAAGTCGGTCACCCACAACAGCGTGTAGCCGACGGCACCGTCGTCGCTCGCGTCGTGGACGGCCACTTTCTCGGGGAACTCCTCGAGGACGATCCCCAGCAGGTGTGGCGTCCCGAACGACTCGAACTCGTCGTCGGTGTCGATCGTCTCCTCGAGTACGGCTACGAGCGATTCGGGGACAAAGCGCGAGGGCGGATGGACGTCCGTCACGACGGCATGGGTATCGCCGCAGGGACAGTTGTACTCGCGCATGCCCAGATCGATCTCGTGGGGGTCGACGGTTTCCCCGCAGGGAAGCTCGAGCCCGTCGTCACCGGCACCCGGAACGGGGGCGTCTGCCATTGCCGCCGCTTCGTGTGGGTCGGGCATAAGGGCGACGACTCGGGCTATTGCTGGGATGCGTTCGGTGCGAGACGGCAGTCAGTGGCGACTTGTTGATTGGCGTGTGATTTGCATCCATTGCTCGAGACTCGATCCACTGGATAGCCGTGCTGCGGACGGCATCCGGATGGAACACCCGCTCACTATCTCTTGTGAATGAAACGCTGCGGAGAGGCCCAAGCATCCGCGAGCGAAGCGAGCGGTTCACCGCCGGATCGGGGTGAAACCCCGTGACGGCGGCCTTTTGGCATCAACGGGTTTTGCCGGGGTTCGACCGAGTGAGTGAAACGAACGAGGGAGGACCCCGGTAAAAGAGGTTGCTGTATTGAACAATGGAAAAACATCGATCAGAGATCGGCCCCCTTGAACCGGTAGTAGCCGACGGCGAACGGCACGACGAACCACAGGAACAGGACGACGATACCGACTTCGGGGCTCGCGTAGAACGGCTCGGCGTCGGCGGCCGCCACCTCGACGCCGGCTCCCGTCTGCGCCGGGTCCGCGCCGACCGACGCCGCGAGGTCGGGCAACAGCGCGACGATCGTCGAGAGATATGCCGAGGACGGCGAGAACTGCGAGACGAGGAACACCCAGTCGGGAATCGTCGACGGAAACGAGAACCCTTCGACGACGTAGAGGATCCCCATCGGAACCACGTCCCACAGCAGTTCGAAGACGAGGAAGAATCCGAGTGCCAGCGTCGTCGCACGCGACGTCGAACCCGTCGTCGCCGAGATACCGACGACGATCGACGCGTAAACGGCGGCGAAGAACAGCGTGGCGAGGACGAATAGCACCAGCGCGACGACCTCGAGTTCGCCGAGCAACGCGGAGCCAAAGCCGAGGCCAACGACGAGCCCGACGCCGAGTCCGAACACGAGGACGGCCGCTCGACCGACGACCTTCCCGGCAAAGGCTTGGCCTCGAGTAGTCGGCAGGGAGAGCAGTAACTTGATGCTCCCGAGTTCGCGCTCGCCGGCGAGGGACTTGTAGCAGACGACGATCGCCGCCAGCGGGACGAACAGCCCGGTGATGCCGAGCGTAAAGAAGAGTAGCCCCCCGAACGTGGCCCCGGCGGGTGAACCGAACATTTCGGGAACCTGGACGTACGCGTACGTCGAAGCGAGCGAGAACACCACGAAGACGGCCACGAGGGCCCACAGTGCCCGCGACTGGACGGCGTCACGGAAGTCTTTCTTCGCGACGGTAAACCAGGTCACGCTTCTCCCTCCTGACTCCCGTTCGTGTAGCGGACGAACAGGTCCTCGAGCGACGATTCGACGACCGAGAAGTCCTGAACGGGGGCCACCTCGTCGATGGCGTGCAGGACGGCGAACTTCGAGACGCCATCGACAGTCACCCGCAGGCGACCCTCGTCGATCGCCGCCGTTCCAACGCCCTCGAGCGTCCGGATGCGATCGAGCACCCCCTCGTCGAGGTCCGACACGTAGACGTACAGCGTTTCGCCGGTCTCCGTCGAGTCGCGAAGGCCGTCGATGGTGTCGACGGCGACGAGTTGCCCGCGATCGATGATCGCGACGCGATCACAGACCGCCTCGACCTGTTCCATGATGTGACTCGAGAAGAAGACGGTCGTCCCGCGCTCGTTCTCCTCGCGGATGATCTCGCGCATCTCGCGGGCTCCGTTCGGATCGAGGCCGGTCGAGGGCTCGTCGAGGACGAGCAGGTCGGGATCGCCGACCAGCGCCATGGCCAACACCAGCCGCTGGCGCATTCCCTTCGAGTAGCCGCCCGCTTTCCTGTCGGCCGCGTCGGCGACCCGAACCCGCTCGAGCAGCGCCTCGGGATCGTCGTCGACGCCCTTCATCTCGATGGCGAACTCGACGTGCTGACGGCCGGTGAGCCGATCGTAGACGTGATAGGCGTCCGGAAGCACACCGGTCCGATTTCGGACGGCCAGGCCCTCCGACTGGGCGTCGTGGCCGAGCACGGTCGCGGTCCCGCCGGTCGGCCGGATAAAATCCAGCAGAATGTCGATCGTCGTCGACTTGCCGGCGCCGTTCGGTCCCAGAAAGCCGAAAATCTCGCCCTCTTCGACGGTGAGGTCGAGGCCATCGACGGCGACGACGTCGCCGAAGCGCTTCGTCAACCCCTCGAGTTCAATCGCCGCCATGCTCGAGCCTCCGGGATATCGTCGTCTCGTACAGTGTCAGTAGGATGTGACGCATGCACAGGTAATCCCCGGCAGTTATGATAAGTATTGTCGTCTTCGATATATATTGGCAGTGGAACTACTCAAATATGTTTGAGTCAGCACCCCCTCGCTAGCGATATCGAGATAATCAATCGTCAGCTGGTTCGAGAGTAACTGTCAGAGAATCGTCCATTTCGAACCGAAGCATCTCGTCGTCGAACGTGATTTCGAACGTCACCTCTCTCCGTCGCCGGAGTTCGTCGACGGACGGTCACCTTCGCTCGAGAAAACGGATCACGTCGGATCGATGGTTGAACCGTGGGAAGCGCTCGCTCGTGCGGACTCAGGGCCAGTCGTCGCGGACCTGCTCCGCGTCGTCCTCCTCGTCCTCGGCGTGGGTCGCCAGAATCCAGTCGGCCGCCTCGGCGGCGTCCTCGACGGCGAGATACTCCCAGCCGACTTCGTCTGCTAACTGCTCGTCCGCCTCGTCGGCACCGACGTAGACGTAGCGGTCGGTGTCGAACTGGTCTTTGACGCCCTCGAGGCTCTCCGCTTTCCCGCGGGGGCCGGAGAAGAAGTCCTGTCGGATGCGGTTCTTCCGCGTGAAGTTCGTCACGACGTAGGTTGGCTTCTCCGAGACGACGCCGATGTACTCGGTCCAGCCTCTTGCGTCTTCGAACACGCGCTCGGGCGAGGCGACCTCTTTGAGCGCCTCGAGTTCGAAGGCCAGGGTCATGTCGCTGTCGCCGTTCATGCGTGTCCGAACGCCGGCACGCGGGAAAACGACTTCGATACGTGTAGCGTCGCACTCGGTGGACCCGGCGCGATGCGGAGACTGTTCAGACGCGTTTGACGCGGTAGTAGTCCGTGAAGACGATGACCTCTCCCGGCTCGAGATCCGTCGCTGTGATCGGGACGGTCCGGTCGCCCGTGATGGCCCCATAAAACGCCGCCAGCGTCTCCGAGTCGAGTTGGTCGACGTGTCGAACGGTCGCGTCCCGTTCGACGGACTCGACGCGCTCGAGCGTCAGCGAACGAGATCGGAATGTACTGGCAGCCATGTCCATTGATACCGAATGGCACACATGAACTTAACCGTTTCCCTCGCTCGCCGAGCGATCGATCACGAGTACTCGACGGTGGGTCCCACGAGAACGACGAGACCACTGGGAACAGCGATTGCGACGAATACGGGAGTACGACGAAAACGAGGCCTCGAGACGACGACCTACTGTTCCTGTGTCGGTGCGAGGTCGTCGAGGTCGACGGATGGTTCCATGAGCACGTCGGCCTGATCGGCGACGACGCGCTGTTCGCGCATCAGCTGTTTGAACTTGCTCTGGGGCGAGAGGTCGCCGATGAGGACGCCGCCGACAATCTTGCCGTCCTTGAAGGCGACGCGTCGCCACTCGGTGTCGCTGTAGCGTCGTTCGGCGTGTTCGTCGCCCAGCGTCGGGTGACCGAAGGAGAGGAACGGGAAGTCGAAGTGCGTGATTGAGTACGAGGAAACCCACTGGAACTCCTCGGACTCCTCGTCGGCGGCCATATTGATCGCCGCGACTCGCCCCTGTTCCTTGGCCGAGCCCCACGAGCCGTTCTGGGCCTGCTCGCCCAGCAAGACGTCGTAGAAGCGGGTGAGGTCGCCAGCTGCATAGATGTCGTCGACGGACGTCTGCATGTACTCGTCGACGACGATCCCGTTGTCCTCCTCGAGGTCGGCTCCGCGGAGGAACTCGGTGTTGAAGGTCAGCCCGATGGCGGCCCCGACGAAGTCGCACTCGTAGCGGTCACCGTTGGGATCGACGGCCGCAGTGACGTGACCGTCGTCGTCCGTCTCGAAGTGATCGACGCCGCTGTCGAAGACGGGGTCGACGCCGACCCCGCGCATGCCCTCGTGCATGATCTCGGCCCCGTCGGCCGAGAGCGCGTACCGCCACCAGCGGTCGCCGCGCATCAGGAAGTCAGCATCGATTCCCTGCGCCCCGCAGACGGCCGCGAAGTCGATACCGAGCAGGCCGGCACCGACGATGACGCCCGTGTCTGCCCGTTCGGCGTGCTCGCGGATGGCGCGGGCGTCCTGAAACGTCCAGAAGTGATGGACGCCGTCGGCATCGCTGTTTTCGACGGGCAACTGCGTCGGCGTCCCGCCGGTCGCGACGAGCAGTTTGTCGTAGGGGATCTCGCCGCTGTCGTGCGTGTGAACGACGTTCGCGTCCGTGTCGACGCTCGTCACGTACGTGTTCAGCGAGAGTTCGATGTCGCGGTCCGCGTACCACTCCTCGTCGTGGATCGAGATGGGGGCTTCGGGGAGTTTGCCTTTCGCGTGTTCTTTGATAAGAATCCGATTATACAGCGGCTCCCCCTCATCGGTGATGACGGTAATCTTCGCATCCGGGTCTTCCTCCCGGAGGGTCTCGGCGGCCGAACTACCCGAGATCCCGTCACCGATGATGACGTACTGAGTCATATCCCGAACGTTCGTAATGCGGGTTAAAGTGGGTTGCTATCTCGTCTATTTTGCCAGACCGGTCGGGAGGATCCAACGGACGTAAACTCTGTGGCGAATTCCACTACCAGAATAACTTCTCGAACCGCATTTGGACACCATATTTTGGAAGAGCAAGGATTGCTGGTATCTCCGACGAACAACTCCCCCTCTCACCGAGCGACCGAATCGGGAAACACGGGCGACCTCGAGCGGCGGACGGTCGTCCCGAACGGCGTCGTCCGAACCGTTCTTTACCGTCCCGTCCGAACGCGACGGCATGAAACTCCGCCAGAACGCGAAACACTTCGCCTATCGGAAATCCCTCGAGACGCCGGGGATTCGCTCGGTCGCGAACGCGGGGCTGGTCAAACTCCACACCAAGATCTTCACCGGGAAAGCGGATCCCGACCGCGCCGAGGAGCGGCGGGCTCACCTCGAGGGGCTCTTCGACGCGACGATGGACGCCTACCTGCGGGCGCTCCAGGAGGGCTACTCCGAGGCTGAGGCCCGCGAGATCACGCACATTCAGGCCAACTTCGACTTTTACAATCATGGCTGGACGGAGATGATGGAGTTCCCCGTGGACGAACTCGAGGCCCACTACGACCGCTACCGCGAGTTCTTCGACCGGTGGGACGTGACGATCGACGAGCCGCTGGGCCAGTTCGCTCCGCCCGAGGGGCTTCCCGAAGCGCCCTCGACGCCCGAACGCCTCGAGGATCCCGAGCACCCCCACGCCGAGGGCGGCTTCGCCGACGACGTCTACGTCGAGACCGAGGATGGTGAGGTCGTCGTTGGCGGTCGGGAATCGGCAGACGGAACCACTGACTGACAGGAGTCCGTCCGACCCTCGAGTGCGGCGACGGCCTGTTCGCGGGTGCGTTGCTGGTCGGTAGCGGTCTGTTCGTAGCGACCGACAACACTCACGAGGCGAACGCAAACGATTGACGACGAGTGAGATTGCTCCCACTGTCGCTGTGACTCTCGAGAAACGAGATCGAAAGGCGAGACGGGCCGCTATAGCCAGTGTGGCGTCTGATACTCCGCGGTCTGGTGGTTCTTGGGCCAAATAACCTCCTGAACCCCCTCGCCCTCGTCGTTTTCCTGCCACTGCATATAGATGGCACCGTCGTCGCTTGGCTTGAGGTCGTGGGCGTACTGGTGATCCTTGTCGTAGAATTGGATGGTCCCCGTCGAGCCGCCGAAGCTGACGTCTTCGAGCGCCCCGATCAGCGTCTCAGTATCCAGCGTTTGAGCCTGTTCGATGACGTGCTTGTAGAGCATGACCGCTTCGTACGTCGTGTATCCGGTGTAGACGGGAGTCGCGTCGTATGTTTCCCGATACTGATTCACGAACTGCTGTGTCAGGGGACCGGCGTCGCTATTTGCGGTCGCACTGATCTGTGCGACACCGTAGCGACACAGGCCGCCAGTTTGCTCGTAGTAGGTGGGCAACTGCATCGGAACGTGAATGCCGCCGAACGCGAACGGTCGCGGCTCGGGCGGCACCTCCGGACGGTTCGGATACGCCCAGTCGAGTAGGGCGTCCGTCCCCGTGTGTGCGGTCCCGATAAACGCCGCGTCTGCGCCAGCCGCTTCGGCCTCGTCGTAGAGCGACGTGAAGTCGTCGGACGCCGGCGGATAGCGCCGTTTCATCGTAACATCGACGCCGACGCCGCCGAGTTGGTCCTGCAGGATCTCCCAGGGACCCTGCGACCACGGGTAATCTTCGACCAGCACAGCGATGGAATTCCAGCCGATGTTTGCGGCGTTGTCGTCCAGAAAGTTGACGAGGTCTTTGCCGAGGTCGTACGAGTTGGTCGGGCCGACGCGGAAATGGTACTTGTACCGGTCGTAGTTTTCGTTGACCTTCTGACTGACCGCAGGGGTCGACGCCCCACTCGTCAGGTGGATCGTCTGCTGTTCGGCGATATCCTCGATGATCGTCTCGAGGGACGGACTATCGAAGACACCGACAGTAAAATCTGCTTCGTCCTCAAGAATGAGCCGCTGATACTGGCGGCGCGCCTCGAGCGGACTCGAGTTCGTGTCGCCGACGGCCAGTTCGACGTCGCGGCCGAGCAGTCCCCCGTTGTTGTTGATCTCATTGACGGCGACTTGCGCGCCGCGGGCCATTCCTCGACCGATGTAATTACTATCCGGATTCGGAGCCAGCGTTCCGATCGTGATGGGGTCCTCACTGCCGCTCCCACCGGTGATCGATCCTACCGTCCCGAGGCACCCTGCAAACGATAGCGTCGTTGCGCCGGCAGCCGTCGTTTTGAGCACCCGTCTGCGGTCGAGACCGCCGCGTCGGGTAGTGGGTGGCCCCGCCGACCCACCGTCGCGGGTAAAGTCGTCCATGCTGACCAGTCGTTTCGACCTCTGTTTCTTAACAATTTCGAAGACTATCAGTTACTATTTACAATACTACTTACCTTTCCTGTCGAACGGTGAGTTGCTTTCGGAGGAAAATACCCGAACCAACGGCCTATGCGGAACATGTTGAATATACTGCCAGTAATACACAGCATTCAAGATATTATTACGGAAATGAAGTGGTGAGGGAACGTTTGCCCGCCCCGAACCGATTATCACCTCCGATAACCGTGGATCACAATTTATGTACTGACGAACTCACGCCTGTCCTATCCATGGATTTCGCTCGACGGCTGGTGCCGAAAGCTATCCGACGCAGGTACGCGGTCAAGTTCGGGATCGCGTTGCTCATTCTCGGGCTGTCGGTCGGCCTGATCGGATACGGTGCAACCGCAGGGATCACGAACCAGGTGGAAGATCGTGTCCAGACTGATCACGCGGCATCCGCCAGTCAGGAGGCCCAGAGCCTGCAGATGTGGAACGAACAGAACGAACATACGATCGAAACGATCACCAGATCGGACGTCGTCGCCAGCGACGATCCGGCGGCGATCGAAAATCGATTCCTCGACTGGAAGGAACACCTCGACACCGACACGTTCGAGATTTCCTACGTCGACACCGCCAACGACACGGTGCTCGCGTCGACCAGCGATTCGGTGAACGCGAGTACCGACGGGAGCGGCGACACGTCAGTGAGTCAGTTCGAAAACGTTCCCACCGAGGCCTACGGGAGCGCGACGGAAAGCGTCCCGTGGGTCTCGGACACCTACACTGCCGCCGGAGAGTTCGGCAAGACGACCGCTGTCATCACCTACGTGCAACACTCCGCCGAACGCGAGAACCGCTCGGTCGTCTACACGGCCAACATTGAGGCGTACGCGAACCAGTTGCAACAGGACGAGGGCGTCACGACGATGGTCGTCGATAGCGACGACGAGGTTATGCTCGACAATCAGGGGTACGGTGAAAACCATGAAACGCTCGGACTCGCGTACGGCGGCGACAGCGCCGTTCTAAGCGACGCACGAACCGAGGGCGCATCTACGCGACAGGTCTCGGGCACCGATTTCGACTTCGGCTCGCTCGAGACTACTGCCTACGACTTCGACGAGAACGAGTACGTCACCAGTTCAGCACGCGTGCTCGGGACGGACTGGGTCGTCGTGACCCACGAACCGTCCAGCCAGGCGCTCGGGTACGTCACCTCGATCAACCAGTACGGTCTCTCCGCGACGGTCCTCGGCGTCCTCCTGATTGGCATGGTCGGTGCGGTCCTCGGTCGGAACACCGCCGTCTCGATCGACCGACTCACCGACAAGGCCGGTCAGATGGAGGAGGGGAATCTCGACGTGGACCTCGAGACCAAGCGGATCGACAACATCGGCCGGCTCTACGATGGTTTCGACTCGATGCGCGTCGCGTTGCGCGAGCAGATTGAGGAAGCCGAAGCCGCCCGCGAGGAGGCCGAACGCGAACGCGAGCGCGTCCAGGAGATCAACGGTCACCTGCAAGAAAAAGCCGCCGAGTACTGTGCGGTCATGGGTGCTGCCGCCGACGGCGACCTCACTGCCCGCGCGGACGCCGAAAGCGACAACGAGCAGATGCAACAGATCGGCGAGGACTTCAACGAGATGCTCGACGAGATCGAGCGGACCATCGCCGAGCTCAACCGGTTCGCGACCGACGTCGCGACCGCCTCCGAGCAGGTGACCGCCTCGAGCGAGGAAGTTCGCTCCGCGTCCCAACAGGTCACCGGCTCGATCCAAGAGATTTCGGACGGCGCGGATCGTCAGAACGAGTCGTTACAGTCGGTCAACCAGGAGATGAGCGGGCTCTCGACGACGACCGAAGAGATCGCCGCCTCCTCGAACGAAGTGGCCGACATCGCCGAACGGACCGTCGACACCGGCCGAGACGGCCAGGAAGCCGCACAGGCAGCGATCACTGCGATGGACGAGATCGAGGGCGAAGCGGGCAGCGCCGTCGCTGAGATCCGCCGACTCGAGGAGGAAGTCCAGCAGATCGACGAACTCATCAACACGATTTCGGAGATCGCCCGCCAGACCAACATGCTGGCGCTGAACGCCAACATCGAGGCCTCCCGATCCGCGGGCGGCAGCGACGACGAAGGGTTCTCCGTCGTCGCAAAGGAGGTCAAGGCGCTCTCCGAGGACGTCGCCGAGGCGGCCGACGAGGCAGAAGATCGGCTCGAGGCGATTCGAGAACGAACCGAGCAGTCCGCCGTGGAGGTCGAAGGCACGAGCGACGACATCGAGGACGCAAGTGAACAGGTCGAGGAGGCCGTTCACGCGCTCGAGGAGATCGCAGACCTCGCACAGCAGACCAACGTGGGGGTCCAGGAGATTTCCGCGGCGACCGAAGAGCAGGCCGCCTCGACTCAGGAGGTCGTCGCGATGGTCGACGACGCCGCGACGATCTCGGAGGAGACTACCTCCGAAGCCGAAAACGTCGCCGCCGCCGCCGAAGAGCAGACCACCGCACTGACCGAGGTCACGCAGTCCGCTTCGAACCTCTCCCAGCAGGCTGCACAGCTCTCCGAAGCGCTCGACCGGTTTGACACCGAGGTCGACCGCGACGACGTGGACCTCGAGTCGATGATCGATACCGACGCGGAGTTGGCGGCGGCCGACTCGACGTTCGAGGCCGACACCGAGGCGACCGACGGGCCGGACGACGAGAACCGAGGGATCACGTTCGATGCGGCCGACGATCCGAACGACTCCGACTCGGACGACCGCCTCACGTTCGACGACGGAGCGGATGACACGCTCGAGGCCGAGCCGATCGAGACAACCGATGGAGACCAGTTGGCTGCGGATGCACTCGAGAGTAATCCGGGCGACGACCCCGTCGAGCCAGCGGGGAGCGAGCCTGAGCAGGCGGCCGACGACGAGTCAGCCGCGGACGGGCAACGCGACGGCGATGCCGGCGAGATCGGTGCGGAAGAGATCCTCGGGATCGAAGAGGGTGACGACGGTGCGACCGACATCGGCACGTCGGACACGACCGATGGCTCGCCCGACTCGACCGACCCGCTCGCGGAGGAGACGGAGACGGCGGATCCACTTGCGGACGATAGTCACACGAGTGCGCCGCTCGAGGACGAGCGCGACACGACGACAGAGTCCGGAGATGACGATGTCGACGCGAGCGCCGGATTCGAACCGGCGGGCGACTCGGTTACCGACCTCGAGCAGGGATCGACTGCCGGGGACGACGGTGACACCGAACCAGACGAATCGACGACCGCCGACGGTTCGTCGGCTGACGACGCGGCCGAGACCGCGGATGACGATGACGAGTCGACCGAAAGCGACGACGTGTTCACGTTCGGCACGGCGAGTGACGAAGACGACGAGTAATCGGCGTCGGTCTCGTTCGCTACCTTTTTGACTGCCGTCTCGGAAGGAATCGGCATGCTTACCGTGCGGGCACCGGCGACGAGTGCGAACCTCGGGAGTGGCTTCGACGTCTTCGGCCTCGCTCTCGGAACGCCCGCCGACATCGTTCGGGTCGAACGCGCCCCGGAGACGACGATTTCGGTTACCGGAGCCGGCAGCAAGTACATTCCCGAAGATCCGGCCAAGAACACCGTCGGTGCGGTCGCCGAGGCCCTGGATGCCCCGGCCCGCATTCGGATCGACAAGGGCGTCCGCCCCTCCTCGGGGCTGGGATCGTCGGCCGCGAGCGCGGCTGCTGCCGCCGTCGCGCTCAACGCCCTCTACGACCGCGGCCGCTCCCGTGAAGACCTCGTCAGCGTCGCCGCCAAAGGCGAAGCGGTCGTCTCCGGCGAGGCGCACGCGGACAACGTCGCGCCCTCCCTGCTCGGCGGCTTCACCGTCGTCACCGACGACGGCGTCACGCAGGTTGACGCGTCCGTCCCCGTCGTCGCCTGTCTCCCCGAAATATCCGTCTCGACGCGAGACGCGCGCGGCGTCGTCCCCGAGTCGGCAACCATGGACGAGGTCGTCACCTCGGTCGGCAACGCGGCGACGCTGACCGTCGGCATGACGCGAGACGACCCCGAACTCGTCGGCCGGGGGATGAACGACGATATCGTCACGCCCGAACGGACCAAGCTCATCACGGGCTATGAGGACGTTCGCGAGGCCGCCCTCGAGGCGGGCGCGACCGGCGTGACGGTCAGCGGTGCCGGCCCCGGCATTCTGGCAGTCTGTCACCGCCGGGATCAGCGGGCGATCGCGTCGGCGATGGTCGACGCCTTTGACGCGGCCGGCGTCGAGAGTCGGGCCTATCAGACCGCGATCAGCGAGGGGGCGACGCTGTACCGGGACGACTCGTAGATGGGTGCTCGAGCCGACGCCCTGCTGACGCTCGTCGTTCTTTTCGTGACTGCCGTCACATACCTACTGGTCGACGCGGTGTTTTCGGTGCCGTTTCTCGTAGCCGGGGCCATTGCCACGCTCGCGTTCGAGGGAATCGCCGCTCGAGATCCCGACCCCGTCCGCCGGTACTGGGAGCGCCCGGTCATTCAGGGCGTGACGCTCGTCGTCGCGCTCGCGGGCGTCGTCGTGGGGGCGCGAGTCGCCCCTTCGATCGTCCTCTCATTCGCGTTCGGATCGCTGGTGACGTATCTCGTTTTTCTGGCGCTGACGAATCCCGCATATAGAGCGTAGATTAGTGAGCGCAGATGGTTGTGACAATTTCGGAGGCGTCGAAAGATAGCGCGTTCAATCGTAGAGACGACCGTCACATGCCGTCCGGCTCTCGCTGCCCCGTTAGACGCCGCGATCCTGCATTTTCTCTTCCTCGGGGAGATCGACGTTCGCATCCCCTTTCATGCCCTTGCCGAGGTGCTTCGAGATCTCGGCGAGCGTCTCGGGCTCGTCCCAGTTGTTCGTCGCCTGAACGATCGCGTCTGCCATCTCGGGCGGGTTCTCCGCGCCGAAGATGCCGCTGCCCACGAAGATGCCGTCGCACTCGTGGTGCATCATGAGCGCCGCGTCCGCCGGAGTCGCGATCCCGCCCGCCGCGAAGTTGACGACGGGGAGTCGCCCCATCTCGGCGGTCTCGTGGACCAGTTCCGCGGGCGCTTCGATCTCTCGAGCGAAGGCCTCGCGCTCCTCGTGGCTCATTCCCTCGAGTTTGCGGATCGCGCCCTTGATCGTCCGCTGGTGGTGAACGGCCTGATTGACGTCGCCGGTGCCGGCCTCGCCTTTCGTTCGAATCATCGCCGCGCCCTCGTCGATCCGGCGCAGTGCCTCGCCGAGGTCGCGCGCGCCGCAGACGAACGGCGCGGTAAAGTCGCGCTTGTCGATGTGGTAGGCGTCGTCCGCCGGGGTGAGCACCTCGCTCTCGTCGATCATGTCCACGCCGACGGTTTCGAGGATCTGGGCCTCTTTCGTGTGGCCGATACGGGCCTTCCCCATGACGGGAATCGAGACCGAGTTGACGATCTCCTCGACGTCACCGGGATCTGCCATCCGCGCGACGCCGCCGCGCTTGCGGATATCCGCGGGGACTGCTTCCAGCGCCATCACCGCGACGGCGCCGGCCTCCTCGGCGATGCGGGCCTGTTCGGGGTCGACGACGTCCATGATGACGCCACCCTTTTGCATCCGGGCGAAGCCGCGCTTGACGAGATCGGTGCCGCGTCTAAGTTCCTCGAGATCAGTTTCCTCGGCCATACTACCCGCTTCGGAGTCACCGCACTTACGCGTGTTCGTTGGGACCGGATCGGCTGCTGGACCGAAGTCGATCGCCGGATGCCGGTCCAACCGGTTCGGGACGACTCCCGGTCGAGCGCGTCACTCGGGGACCCGTTCTCCCTCGAACAGACGCGCTCGAACGGCCGAACCGTAGAGTCGGGTGATCGGCCGCCGCCACAGTCCGAGTTCCCGCGCCAGCGCCCCCGTGACCTCGAGGCGCGTGCCGACCGACGGCCCGATCCCGATCGCCACCTCGCCCTCGATCCGGGCCGTCGTCCGCAGGAGATCGCCGTCTTTCCGCGTGAAACTGGCCATCGTCCAGTCGCGCGCTCGAGGACTGAGCCGGGGTCGGGCGACCTCGAGTCGAACGGTCTCGCGCTCGCCGTAGCGGTCGCCGTCGACGACGGCTCGAATCCCGTCCGGGCCGTCGGTCACCGTGATGTCGGCCCGTTCCTTGGGATAGCCCCAGCACTCGCGGCCGAGCGCGACCGAGGGGTCGGTTGTAACCGGGAGCCAGTGCACGTAGCCACCGATTTCGCCGTCCGCGAGCTGTGCGAGGGGGAGGCCCGTTCGGTTCCCGTGGACCGCTGGGATGATGACGGCGAACTCGTCGTAGGGCTCGAGCCCCATCTCGTCTCGATTTCCCCCACCAACCCGGTGGTACTGAATCCCGATGAGTGCGACGCAGCCGACGCCGGGTGCGATCGCGAGCGACGAGAGTCCCTCCGGGAGGACTGCCTCGAGCCGACTGCGACGCGCGGGGACCGTCACGCCGCCCATCGCGAACGATAGCTCGAGCGGGAGGTCAACCACGTGGCCGGTCGAAAGCCGTCGTCGCGTCCGTTCGTCGCCGGTAGTCATGACCGACGGTACGACGGGACCGGTCGTAGTAGTACGGATCGCGACCGACCGCGAGGCAACCGCTACTGTTTTGCGGATTCCGTCCGTCGCGCCGGACAATGACTGCGTCGACCTCGAGCGGCCGGTTGTCGGATCGCGAGCGCGACGACGATACGTCCCTCCCGGGATATCTCGCGCCCGTTCCGCGCACGCTCGAGGACCTCGGATTGCAATTTGCGTGGCTCGTCGTGGCGATCAACCTCGCGGGGACGGCCTTCGGCTTCTGGTACTACTCGGGGCAGTTTACCGAGACCGCGACCGTGCTTTGGCCCTGGGTTCCGGACAGCCCGCTCGCGACGCTGTTTATCGCGCTGGCGATCGCTTGTTGGAAGCTGGGTCGCGAACAGCCGTGGCTCACCGCGCTGGCCTTCTTCGGTAATATCGTGCTGGGACTGTGGACGCCCTACACGCTGCTCGCGTTCGCCGACTCCTACGCGTACCTCTCCCCGGTGATGTACCAGTTCCTCTTCTGGAGTCACCTCGCGATGGTCGTGCAGGCCTTCGTCCTCTACCGAATCAGCGACTTTCCGGTGTGGGCCGTCGCCGTCGCCGCCGTCTGGTACTGGAGCAACTTGCTCGTCGACTACTTCGTCCCCATCATCGGCGAGCCCCACCACACGATCATCCCCGTCGAGCGCGACGCGGCTATGTTTCTCGAGGCCGACGCGCTGGGCGTGATCGCCGCCGGCGAAGTCACGTTCGTCCTCCTGGCGCTGTTTCTCGCGCTCGCGATCCGGGTCAAAAAGTGCGAAGCCGCCCGGAGTCGGCCGTAGCAGGCGGCGCGGGCCCTACAGATCGGTCGTGAATGCGAGCTCGAGGTAGGGATCGAGCGAGCGGGCTGCGGCTCGGCGCTCGATCGTCCCCGCGTCCGCATCGTACCGTAGCACCTTCGAGTCGACGAGCTTTCGAAGGTGGTTGTGGTGGAACTCGACGGCGATCTGCTCGAGGCGGTCGCCGGTCGGATTCCCCTCTCGGTGGGCGATCCGATCGACGAGTTCCTCGAGGCTCACGGCTCCGACTTTCCGCGACAGGTAATACAACGCGTACCGTCGCTGGTCCTCGCACAGGAGTTCGAATACCGTGTTCGAGGGGAGCGAGGCATCGGTTCCAGAACTGTTGGCGTCTGAGATGTCTGTCTTCATGCGGTGCTCTGTACTCGGCTTACGCGACGGCGAACGACGCATCGGCTCCGATCAACTTCAGCAGAGCACGCCACCTGATTGGAGCATCATGTAATAACTCTTCTGACAGGATGAAAAGAGAGACTAAATACCGTGACTATCTCACGGATCTCCGGAAGAACTGCAGTTTCGAGTGCGAGACGATTCGACGGTGACGGGCAAGCGGCGACGTCCTACTCGAGGATGAGGACCGCCGAGTCGGTCTCGATCATCTCGCCCTCACCCGAGTAGGTTCGCTCGAGTTCGACCTCGAAGAGGTCGTCCGCGAGTTCCTCGCCGGCGACTCGAAGCACACCCTCGTCGTCGTCGATTTCGTACTCGCCGCTCTCGATCCCGTCGTCGATCTCGCCGACCTTCGATCCGAACTTCGGGCCGACCGACGAGTAGTCGAGATCGATCGACGCGACCTCGGTCGTGATCTCCGGTGGCTCCTCGAGCACCGCGAGCTCCTGGACGTGCATCACGTGCTGGATCGCGCTTTCGAAGCCGTCGATGGCCCCGTAGACGGCCACCGACTCGAGGTCTTCGTTCAGCGGCAACTGGTGCTCGCTCTTGTAGCGTCGCAGCGCGGAGATGACCTCCATGGCGGTCTCGCCGGCCGCGAGGTCGGCCTCGTACCCCTGCGGGCTGGGCCACTCGCGGGTGTGGATGCTGCTCTCGCCGAGATCCTCGCTCTCGTCACCGTAGACTGCCTGCCAGATCTCCTCCGTCGCGTGGGGCAAGAACGGGGCCCAGAGCTCGAGGAAGGTCCGATGTGCGGTCCGGAGCGCATACTGTGTCGACGGGTTGTCTTCCCGGGTCTTGGCGATCTCGAGGTAATCGTCGCAGAAGGTGTTCCAGAAGAACGTCCGCAGGCGGTCGCGGGCCTTCGCGAACTCGTACTCCTCGAGGTGTGCGGTCAGATCCGCGACGGCGTCGTCGAGCTCCGCGAGGAGCCAGCGGTCGATCGCCTCGAGGTCGGCGGGTTCGTCGGGATGGGCGGGTGCGAGCGTATCGACGAGTTTGGAGGCGTTCCAGAGCTTTCGAAGTAGCTTCTCGCCCGCGGTGAGGTCCTTTTCCTGGTACGGGAAGTCGTCGCCGACGGCGGCGCTGGCGGCCCAGAACCGGACGGCGTCGACGGGATACTCCGAGAGCACCTCGTCGGGTTCGACGACGTTCCCCCGCGATTTGGACATCTTCTCGCGATTCTCGTCGAGCACGTGGCCGTTGATCATCGTCGCGTCGAAGGGTACCTCGCCGGTGTGCTCGTAGCACTTGACGACGGTGTGGAACAGCCAGAAGGAGATGATGTCGTGGCCCTGCGGGCGGAGATCGAACGGGTAGAGCTCCGGGTTGTCCATCGAGAACTCTTCGCTGTCGGCGTCCCAGTCCCAGCCGGCGTTGATCAGTGGCGTTAACGAGGAGGTCGCCCACGTGTCGAAGACGTCCTCCTCGGCCTCGAACTCGTCGTGGCCGCATTCGGGACAGGCCGAGACCGGTGGCTCGTCGCTCAGCGGGTCGACTGGCAGTTCCGTCCGCTCGGCCATGATCTCGTGGTCGCAGTCCGCGCAGTACCAGACCGGGAACGGAATCCCCGAATCGCGCTGGCGCGAGATCAGCCAGTCCCACTCGAGGCCCTCGATCCAGTGCTCGTAGCGGGAGAACATCTTCTCGGGGTACCAGTCCATCTCCCGGCCGGCCTCGAGGTACTCCTCTTTGTGGTCTAAGATTTCGACGTACCACTGCTTGGAGACGCGGTATTCGACGGCGGTGTCACAGCGTTCGTGGACCTGGACTGCGTGGGATATCTCCCAGCGGTCGCGCAGAGTGCCCTCGTCGTCGAGGTCTTCGACGATGGCCTCGCGGGCTTCCTCAGTTGACATGCCCTCGTAGGGGCCAGCGAGGTCGGTCATCGTCGCAGATTCGTCGATGGCCACCCGCAGCGGGAGGTCGTGGGCCTGGTACCACTCGATGTCGTTCTGGTCGCCGAAGGTACAGCACATCACGACGCCGCTGCCTTTCTCCATGTCGACGCGCTCGTCCTCGATGATCGGTACCTCGTGGCCGAAGAGGGGAATCCGGGCGGTTTCGCCGACGAGATCGCGATTCTCCTCGTCGTCGGGGTGGACGAAGACGGAGACGCAGGCCGGGATGAGTTCCGGTCGCGTCGTGGAGATGACGAACTCCTCGCGGGGCGCGTCCTCGCCGACGAGTTCGAACGCGATGTCGTTGAAGTGCGAGCCGCGTTCGTCGTCTTCCATCTCGACCTGTGAGATGGCCGTCTCGCACTCGGGACACCAGATCGCGGGCGCTTTCTTGCGGTACTCGCGGCCCTTCTCGTAAAGGTCGAGGAAGGACAGCTGCGAGATGCGCTGGACGCGCGGTTCGATCGTCTTGTAGGTGTTGTTCCAGTCGATCGAGGTGCCGAGATCCTGCATCTTGCGCGTGAAGTCGTCCTCGTACTCCGCACAGACCTCACGGCAGAGTTCCTGAAACTCTCGGCGCTCGTAGTCCTGGTGACGGATATCCAGTTCTGACTCGGTCAACCGCTCGCTCGCGATTCCGTTGTCGTCGTAGCCGAAGGGAAAGAGCACGTCGCCGTCGTGCATCCGCTGGAAGCGCGCCGCGAAGTCCTGCAGGGTCGAGCCGTAGAGGTGGCCCATGTGCAGGCTTCCCGAAACCGTCGGCGGCGGCGTGTCGATCGCGTAGACCGTGTTCGGGTCCCGCTCCTCGTCGGCCTCGTAGGCGTAGACGTCCTCGTCGATCCAGCGCCGTTGCCAGCGGGACTCGACTGTGTCGGGATCGTAGCCTCCCTCGAGGGTCGGCTCGCCGGTCTCGGCGTCGACCTCTCGCTCCGGCGTGTCCGTGCTCATGCTCTCACCGCCCGCGGAGGGCGTCGTCGGTGCGTCGTCGCGATAGTGAAGGTGTGCTCGTCCATGCTGATACCGGTCGTTGCTCGGTGAATGCTGGTCGCCGACAATACATCCGTCGAAACGGGGTGGGGAATGTGGGGCTATGGGGCCCCTACGAAAACGGTGTCGCGCGGGCCATCAAATACGTCGCCCGCGACGGTGGCAGCCATAATCGACTCTACTCCCGGGAACGGTGTTAGGTGTTTCGCGTCGGTTCAGTGATCGGCCGAATCTCCGACGGCCTCGAGATCGATGACGGCCCTCGAGTCGGTCACGTGCCGCAGTTCGCCGTCGAGATACGCCGCCAGTCGCTCGAGCGACGGTTCCCCATCGCCGTCGGCCGTCCGGACGACCGTAATTCGATCGTGTCGAGTCGCGTCGTAGTCGCCCTGCATGACGATCGAGAACAGTTCTCTCGGAGTGACCGGCTCCTGGGCAGCCAGCCGTTCGGTGAGATCACCGAGCGAGGACTCGACCGTCGTCTCGACGTCGAAGGTTACGTCGACCGAGACGGTTTCCTCGCGGTTGGTCGCCGCGAGATACTCCTCCGAGCTTCTGACAGCGGGCTCGAGGATCGCTTCGAAATCGACGCCGTACTTGACGGTGCCGAGATAGATGAACGCGAGCATCGCCCGAAGTCCGTCGAGAAACGCTTCGTCGGTCGTCGTCCGTTCGAAGACCTGTTTGCGGTCTTTTTCGGGGAGCGTGTGCAAGAGCAGGTCGAAATCGAGCGTCGCAGCGTGAATCCGGCGTCTGATTCGGGCCTCGGCGTTGCGTTTCGACTGCTCGTGGTTCATCTCCCGCTCACCGAGCAGGTAGGCCCGATCGGCGGGGCTGAGGACGCCACGTTCGCGGTCAGTGTTCGTATTCATAATCGATATCCGATTATACACAATCGACTTCTATCCGAACTGCTATCACTCTCCCGGTCCGACGAGGGGATAATGAACTCGTCGCCCGACCGGAGCGAGCTCGCATGAGCGGACCTATCGCCGCTCGCTACGCGGAGTGGATCGTCTCGCACAGTCGATTGGTCGTTGTCCTCATCCTGGTGCTCACCGCCGTCGTCGCCGTCGGCGCGGTGGTCGGCGAGAGTGGGGAGGGCGAGATCGGCCAGTTCGAGACGGACTCCGAGGAGACCGATGCGTTCGAGGAGATCGAGGCGACCTACGGCACCGACGACGCGGTCGTCGCCCAGTTGGTTGTCCGCGACGAGAGCGGCGACGTGCTCACCCGCGACTCGCTGCTCGAGGGGCTGCGCCTGCAACAGGATGTCCGCGAAGACGAGGACCTGAACGCGACGCTGGACGAGCAGGGGTTCGTCGGCCTCGAAAATATCGTCGGTACGGCCGCCGTCTACGAGGACCGGGCAGAATCGGCGAACGGCCGGCCCGACGCGAGCGAGCCCACGCTCGAGGAGCAGATTGCGGCGCTCGAGTCGCGCTCGGACGAGGAGGTCGAGACCTTGCTGGCCGACGTGCTCGACCCGGATAGCGACGCGGGACCGGGCGGGCGGGCCGCGGAATCCGGGGAGCGCGGAGATCCCTACGAGTTCCTCCCGACCGATTACGAGCCGGGTGAAACGGAGGCCGACGCGCGCATCACGTTCGTCTTCCAGGTCGACGACAGCGGCCCCGACGAGGAGCCACAGGCCGCCTACGATGCGCAGGTCGAGATCGCCGACCGGATCGACGAGCGTTTCGACGACGCGTTCCTCTTCGGCCAGGGCGTCACCGACGAGGCCTCCTCGAACGCCGTCGGCGACAGTTTCGTGATCATCACCCCCGTCGCGCTCGTGCTCGTTCTGGGGGTGCTGGCGATCACGTACCGGGACGTCGTCGACGTCCTGATCGGACTGGTCGGGATCGGCGTCGTGATGGCCTGGCTCGCCGGCATTCAGGGGTGGCTCGAGATCCCCTCGAGCCAGCTGCTGATCGCCGTCCCTTTCCTGCTGATCGGGTTGAGCATCGACTACGCGCTCCACGTGGTCATGCGCTACCGGGAGGCGAGGGCGGGGGAACTCGACGGAGGCACCTCGAGGGCCCGAAACGGGGCGGTCGGGACGAGAGCCGGTATGACACTCGGATTGACGGGCGTCGTGCTCGCGCTCGCGGCGGCGACGGTCTCGACCGGCGTCGGCTTCCTCTCGAACGTCGTCAGTCCGCTGGGGGCGGTGCGGGACTTTGCGATCCTGAGCGCCGGCGGCATCCTCGCGACGTTCGTCGCCTTCGCCGTCTTCGTCCCCGCGCTCAAGGTCGAGATCGACGAGTTCCTCGAGACCCGATTCGACCGCGATCGAGCGAAACGACCGTTCGGGACGGGGGCAGGGGCTACCAATCGGGTGCTCTCGCGACTGGTTGCGATCCCGCAACGGATGCCGGTCGTGGTGGTCCTCGTCGCACTCGTCCTCGCCGCCGGCGGCGCCTACGGCGCGACTGGGATCGATACGGAGTTCAATCAGGCGGATTTCCTCCCCGAAGACGCGCCCGACTGGGCCAAGTCCCTCCCGGGACCGCTGGCGCCCGGTACGTACACGATCAGCGAGGATGTCGCCTACCTCGGTGAGAACTTCGCGGAGCGCGGCGAGGGGAGTCAGACGCAGATACTGATACGCGAGGATGTCACCGACCCCGACGCGCTCGTCGCGATGGACGAGGCCGGGAGCGCGGTCGACGAAGACGGAACTGTCGTCGTCGGATCCGACGGCGAGGCCGCCATCGAGGGGCCGCCGACGCTCATTCGCGAACTCGCGAGCGAGAACGAGACCGTCGCGGCCGCGCTCGAGGAGCGCGATACGAACGGCGATGGCCTGCCGGACGAGGACGTCGCCGGCCTCTACGACGTGCTGTTCGACGTCGACGCGGATCGGGCGTCGGACGTCCTCTACAGGACCGACACGGGGGCGTACGAGTCCGCCCGCCTCCTCGTGACCGTCCAGGGCGACGCTCCCGCACAGACCGTCGCCGACGACAGCCGAGACGTCGCGGCCGCCGTCGAGAACGCGGGTCCCGTGACGGCCGTCGCGACCGGCGGACCAGTGACGACGGCCGTCGTTCAGGACGCGTTGCTCGAGACGCTCGTTCAGGCGTTCGCGATCACGCTGGTGGTGATCCTCGTCTTCCTGACGGCCCTCTACTGGTTCCGCCACGGGGCGCTCTCACTGGGCGCCGTCACGCTCGCGCCCGTCGTCGCCGCCCTCGCGTGGCTCCTCGGTGCGATGGCGCTGCTCGACCTCCCGTTCAACAGCGAGACGGCCGTCATCACGAGCCTCGCCATCGGTCTGGGCGTCGACTACAGCATTCACGTCGGCGAGCGGTTCGTCGCGGAGCGGGACGAGCGGGAGTCGCTCGAGGACGCCCTCGCCGCGACGGTCACGGGTACCGGCGGCGCGTTGCTGGGAAGCGCGGCGACGACCGCGGCGGGCTTTGGCGTCCTCGCGCTGGCGCTCGCGCCGCCGCTCCAGCGGTTCGGGCTGGTGACGGGGCTGAGCATCGTCTTCGCGTTCGTCGCCTGCCTCACAGTCCTCCCATGCCTGCTCGTGCTCCGGGAGCGGGTCCTCGCTCGAGGATCGTGACGCGACCGCCGAGCGTCCGACCGCTACCGCGACTCGTTGTCGGAGTGAGCTCGTACCCACAGTTCGCCGATCCGTGAGAGTCGCGTTCGGTAGGACTTGCCGTGCTCCTCCCGTTCGATGTACCCCTTGCCGCCGGGCCCGAGGCGGTCGACGTTGTAGATGACCTTCGACCGGAAGCTGTCCGTATATTCCTCGTTCAACTCGCGGGCCAACGATTCGGCCAGTTCCGAGACGGAGTCGAACTCGCCGTCCTCGCCGAGTTTGAACAGGATGAGCTCCTCGAAGGGCTTGACGTTCGAGAAGGAGGCGACGGGCAACTCGACGATGTGACTGCCGGCGATCTCCTTCGCACCGATCGTCGTCCCGCGCTCGTCGAACTCCGAGAGGAGGTCCCGGGCGGTCTCGAGGCGCTCGTCGATCCGGTCGCCGTCGAAGCCGTCACTGTCGAGGCCGTCGCTATCGCCGATCGCCGCGTCCGATCGCGCGTCCAGGTCCTCGAGCAGGGCGATCTGTTCGCGAAGCTCCTCGGCCAGTTCCGTCTCGAGGTACTTCTCGGGGGCGGTGTAGTAGGTGTGGATCCCCTCGCGGTCCTCCTGACGTTCGACCATCAGCGAGTGGGCCGCGTTGGCGAACGCGAAGCTCACGGTCCGGGGCATCGCGGCGACGTTGACCCAGACCTCGTTGCCCGAATCGAGCTCCGCCGTGATGAGCTCGTAGGCCTGCTCGAAGGCGTCGTCGTAGTCGTAGACATCCTCGAGGACGAACCGCTCCGTCCGGGCACCGAGCAGGTTCTCGAAGTCCGTCTCGAGTTTCTTCGAGAGATGCCGAGAGTACTCGACGTTGGCCTCGCTGCCGACGGCCCCCTCGAGGAGGATGACGCTGTCGACGTCGATCTGATCGCGCACCAGCGGCGCGATCAGCCGGTCGTAGTCGAAGCCGACCGGGACGATGTGGGTTTGCATAATCGACAGTTAGGCGGGGCCGTTACAAAAGCTCCGAGTCGTCGTCCGCGTCACTCCGTGAGCGGCATGATGATGCCGAACACGAACGGCGAGGCGAACCCGACGGCGAAGCCGATTATCGTCAGCGCGAAAAACAGCGTGTTCTCCCACTGGGGAAGGGCACCGAACATCGCGTGCCCGATCAGTTCGCTTCCCGTTCCGACGACGAAGAGGGCGAGCCCGAGAACAAAGCCGGTCTTCGCCAGTGCCGGGTAGTCGCGACCGCTGTAGTGTGCCATATCGGCAGATCGACGTTCGATCTATTACTAATTTCGATGGCGGGACGATCAGTCGTCCGCCGCGGCCTCGAGTTCGAGCCCCCGAAACAGATCCACGATCGCCTCGCGGTCCCGAGCCGGATTCACGTCGAGGGCGGCTGCCAGCAGGTCCGCGCCGTCGGGAGCCTCGAGCGGCAGTAGCCCGCCGGCCATCACGTACGCGTCGGCGGCGGGCCAGACGGCGACGTGGGCTTCCGCGTCGATAGTGGCAGTAGTCGGGGTTTCACCAGTGGCGTCACCGCCGTCCGCTCGCTCGCCGTCGTCGGCCACCGCTTCCGCATCGTTGGTGACCGACGCGTCCGAGTCGGTCGGATACGCGACCTCGAGCACGGTGAGATGGCCGATAGCCCCGTCCGGTCGATCGATGTATTCGCTCGCGCGTTCCGCGCCGACCGCGATGCCGTCGTCTTCGATCGTGTCGACGAACTGTTCGCGGGCTTTCGGGGCCGCCATCTCGAGGGCGGCGGCCGGCTCGAGGCCGATGGCAGACAGGGAGGGGGTGATCTGCAGATCGACGGTGAACAGCGATCGTGCCGGGACGTCGCCGCCGGAACGGAGCCGCTCGAGGGCGTCGGCGGTCGGACGGTGTTCGAAGACGGTCGTCTCGGCGGTGACCGTTGCCAGCGAGAGACTGCGTTCGTCGGTTCGGTCGCCGAGGCGACGCCAGTCGTCGGCGACCAGGGGCGGCAGGTCGAGAGCCATTGCCGGCGCGTATGCGGGCCGGACGTTTCGGCGTGGCGGTTCCGGTCTCGAGTAGTCCGCGCCCGAACAGTTCGCATCCGAACAGTTTGCGTCTGATCAGTCCGCGCCCAGCCGATCGAAGTAGATCGCGCGTCGCTCGGCGGCCGCCGGCGATGTGAGCAGCGAGACGACGACCGTGACGACGAGGCCGAGCCCCATCCCGACGATGCCGGCCGTCCAGCCGGCGTAGGAACCTGGAACGAACGTGAAGAAGAGACTCAAGATGTAGAACAGCTGACTCAGGAGAACGCCGGCGGTGATGCCGGCGCGCGTAATCTTCCGCCAGTAGAGTGCGAGCAGGACCGGCAGCGCGAGCTGGGCGAAGCCGCTGAAGGCCGCCTCGCCGAGTTCGAACAGCCCCGCCGGCTCGAGCAGACTGCCGACGAACGCCGCGCTCGCGAAGACGACGACTCCGCCGCGAGCCAGCAGGTCCTCCCGGCGGTCGGAGAGATCACGCTCGACGAACGGGCGGTAGAGGTCCCGCGTGAAGTACGACGACCCCGAGAGCAGCATCGAGTCCGAGGAGGACATCATCGCGGCCATCGCGCCGGCGATGACCAGCGCGGCGAACCACGTCGGCGTGTACTCCGCGAGGACCAGCGGCAGGACGTTCGCGCCCTCTGGGACCGCGACCTCGAGGCCGGCGGCCCACGTGCCGAGCATGAACGAGGGGACGAAGAGGAGGACGCAGAGGATCGGCCAGAGGGCGAAGGAGCGCTTGAGCACCGTTTTCGAGCCCGCGGCGAAGAAGCGCTGGTTGACCTGCGGGAACATCGCGACGCCGAAGCCGATCGTGATCGCCGTCGAGAGGATCCACGGAACCGTGTAATAATCGCTGCCCAGCGAGAGGAATCCGTCGGTGTCGGGGTTCGACGCGAGCGCTTCGGTCGCGGCGCCGGGGCCGCCGACGGCCGCGAGGACCCACAGCAGCGCGACCCAGGTCGTAATCAGCATGAACGCGCCCTGCAGCGTGTCGGTCCAGGCGATCCCGCGCATCCCGGCAACGACGACGTAGAGGATCATGAACGCCGTGATCAGCCCGGCTCCCACGGCGTAGGAGATCGCGCCCTCGGTGAGGGCCTCGAGCGCGGTGCCGGCCCCGACCTGCTGGAGCATGACGTACGGAAAGAGCCAGAGGAGGCTGACGCCGGCGACGAGGCCGCGCAGCCACCGCGAGCCGAAGCGATCGCCGAGCATCTCTCCGAGCGTGACGTAGCCAAAGCGCTGGCCGAGCAGCCACTGCTTGTAGCCGATCACGTACCAGAGAACGGCGAAGATGATGCCGTCCATCAGCCCCATGACCAGGATCCACTCGGGCCCCTGCGCGTAGGCGATGTTCGGCCCGGCGAAGAAGGTAAAGGCCGACAGCAGCGTTGCGAACGTCGTAAACAGCAGGACGACCGTCCCGAGCGTTCTGCTCGCGAGGTAGAAGTCCTCGGCCGTCCGATCGGTCAGCCGGTAGGCGACCAGCCCGACCCCGAGCGCGAGCAGGAGGTAGCCCACGATGATCGTCACCTGGAGCGTGACCGCCCTCACGGCGAGTCACCTCCGAGGGTCGTCCGCTGCTCGGGATCGGCCCGTTCCGGTGACTCGCTCGAGTCCTCCGCAGTTTCGATACCGATCCCCCACGCACGCTGGGTGAATACCCAGAAGACGACCGACGTGAGCCCCATCCAGCCGACGTGCCACCAGAGCCACACCGGCAGGCCGGCGACGACGGTCGCCGATCCCCACAGGAACCACGGCACCGCCAGTCCGGCGAGGACGACCGCGACCGCGATCCAGCTCCCCAGTTCGGTTCGGCGCATATGCCAGGGTTCGTCCCGACGTGGGTAGTTCTTACTGTTCGATCGCCGACATCGAAGAGAATTGTTCATCAGTTTTGGATCGCGGTCGCGTCCATCGGTTTCCGCTAGCTAAAATCGATTTTTCACCGAGGAAAAAGTGTATATGAGTTTGACAGAGAGTAGATATTGTACTCGATATGGCCCGGTTGTTCCCCTTTCGCTCCGAGACGGCCGCCGAAGAGGGCCACCCCCGCGTCGTCGACCTCGAGGGCGAGGACGCCGACGCTGTCTTCAGTGCACTCTCCTCGACGACGGCCCGGCGGATCTATGCGCGTCTCGACGAGGAACCCGGGACGCCGAGCGACATCGCCGACGCGGTCGACTCGTCGATCCAGAACGTTCGTTACCACCTCGAGAATCTCGAGGGCGCGGGTCTCGTCGAGGTGGTCGACACCTGGTACTCCTCGCGTGGCAACGAGATGAGCGTCTACGCGACGACTGACGGGCCGCTGATCGTGACGAGCGACGAGTCGACGGCGACGAAACTCAAGGAGGCGCTCTCGCGGCTGATCGGCGGCGTCGCTGTGCTCGCGGGCGGGAGTCTGCTGGTTCAGCACGCGCTCACGCGTTGGCTCGTACCGACCGCAACGGACGACGGCGGATCGCAGCCGACGAGTGACGGCGGATCGCAGCCGACGGGTAACGGGGGGACGGAAAACGGCTCGAGCGGCGGGGATATCGGAATCTCCGACGTCAACGGAACTGAGGGGTCCAGTAGCGGCGATGCGGGCATGACCGGTTCGGCGCTCGATAGCGGCAACGAGACGGTCCAGAACGCGTCCGACGGCGGTGTGGAGGCGGCGGAGTCGGTGTTCCAAACCGTGCCGCCCGGATTGCTCTTCTTCCTCGGCGGGCTCGTCGTCCTGCTCGCGGTGGTACTCTATTGGTACTGGTACCGTCCGACGTACTGAGGCCCCAGCAGTTCGATCTGTACTTCTAATCTACCCAGAACAGGGGAGCGATGTCTCGCTCCAGACCGACCATCCGGCATGCTGTGGCGCGCGCTGTCGGCGAGGCGCGACCTGAGGGTGCGCCTCGAAAGCGAACGGAGAGCGAAGCGATCCGTGAGCAGACCGGCCGAACGAGATGAGGCCGGTCGATGACATTGCGCGAACGAATCGGCTGGGGAGGGCGTGGCGATTCCCTGTTGCCAGGATAGCAGGACGCTTCGCCTCAACCAATTCCCATCAGAATTCAACCGAACTCGAGACGAGCGAGCGAACCCGTGTCGGCACTGGTAGGTGACTCGAGGTCGTACCGCCGGTCATGAGCGCGCCTCTGACACTCGACGGCTCGAGCGCCGGCGGCCAGTTTCTCCGAACGGCGCTCGCGCTGTCGGTCCTCGAGAACGAGCCGGTCCGCCTCGAGGGCGTCCGCGGTGACCGACCCACGCCCGGCCTGTCCCACCAGCATTTGGCGGTCCTCGAGACGATGGTCGAACTGTGCGACGCCGACGTCTCGGGTGCGGAACTCGGGTCGGAGACGATCGAGTTCAACCCGGGACTCGAGGCCGGCGACGCGAATACGGCGGCCGGGACGAGACTCGAGGGCGGCAGCTACGCCGTCGATATCGGCACCGCAGGCAGCGTCACGCTGTTGTGCAACGCCCTGTTACCGCTGGCGGCGGTCCTCGAGTCGCCGCTGTCGGTGACGATCACCGGCGGGACGGACGTGGCGTGGTCGCCGCCGCTGGACTACTTCCGGCACATCAAACTCCCGCTGTGTCGCCAATTCGGCCTCGAGGCCGCCTGCGAGGTCGACCGTCGGGGGTTCTATCCCGACGGCGGCGGCGCGGTAACGCTCCGGCTCGCACCATCGAGCCTCGAGCGGATCGACCTTCTTGAGCGGGGGTCACTCGAGGGGCTCCGCATCTATTCGACCGAGTCGGCGTCGCTGGCGGACCGCGACGTTGCCCACCGGCAGGCCGAGGGGGCGCTCGAGCGACTGAATATGGGGACCGATCTCGAGGTGCTCGAGCGTTGTGAGATTACCGCAGCGAGTCCCTCGCCCGGCTCCGCGCTGGTGCTCCGCGTCGATCACGGGACCGGCGTCGCCGGCTTTTCGGCGCTCGGTGAGCGCGGGAAGCCCGCCGAGCGCGTGGGCGAAGACGCTGCCGACGCCACGAATCGGTTTCTCGAGGGCTCCGCACCCGTCGATCGACACATGGCCGATCAGTTACTCGTATTTCTCGCGCTCGCGGGCGGCCGAGTACGCGTGCCCGAAGTCACTGATCACGTCGAAACGCGGTGTGAACTGCTCGAGGCGTTCGGAGTCGACGTGGGGCTCGAGCGGGAGGCTGAAACGGCAGTGGTGTCGGTCGCGTCGTCGCTGGACGGGGTTCAGTAGTCCGTCGTTTCTGGGGTTATTGCCGTTCTCGGTTCAGCAATCCCGCCAGCACGACCAGCAGCAAAAGCACGAGGAGACCGCCCCCTGTGACCGCGAGCGCGAACGTCGGATCTGTGGGGTCGACGCCCAGATCCGCGAGCGGAAGCGACCCCAGATACCCTACGAGTCGGCTCCACGCGACGGTGACGCCGATGAACGCGATAGCGATCCCCACGAAGAGGAGTTGGTAGTCGAACCACGTTTTGAGTCCGTCCGATGACACCATCTGAGAACGTGTTAGCACAGCGACGCTATAGCTGTTCGGTCGGTTCGGCATCCGTCTGTACGAGTCGCCGGCTCGAGGCACCTAAATAACGCGAATGTTGCAGTAGATATAAATAACAACGAGTCAACAATCCAATCGGAAGCCGAATCTCCAAACGCGCGAGCGGAGGGGGCTGCATCGAAATGCCCCGGGTGATACCAGCACCCGAGACGCGGCTTCCAACCCATGGAGGGTTACAAGCCATGTTTGCGTTGATTCTACCGGGATATAAACGTCCCGCACGACCGCTGAATCGCCCGACACGAGCAGCCTCGAGTTCGGTATCATCCTCGAGCCGGATCGGAGGTCGCGGGGGATGAGCCGCGACCGCGAGTCGAATGACGATGCGAAAAGCGACGAGGAGTCGTCGTTTCCCGACTGTCCGCGCTGTGGCGAGCCGGTGTTGATCTCGGTCGCGCTCGGCCCGCATACCGGTTCCGTCGGTCCCTGCGGCTGTTCGGTGCCACCGGAGCTGTTTCCGGAGTTGCGCGGCGACTGAGTCGGGGCCCGGGCTCGAGCCCCGGCAGTCAGCCAGTTGGCTTGGAAACGGCGGCCTCGAGTGTCTCTTGTTGTTGATGAGAATCGATCGATGAGCGTCCTGCTACCGTGGCACCAGGGAATCGCCACGCCCTCCCCAGCCGATTCGCTCAGTCGCTTTACTCCTTCGCTCATCCCTCGCGCGTCGTCGAGCAGACGGTTCGCCGTCGGCGAACCGTCGCCCAGCGCACGCCACCGCTAGGCTGGCCGATGTGAACCGAAACGTGGCTCTCCGAGTGCGATCGTGTCAGTCCCGACCGATCCGCGGCTACAACTGTAATGGGCCAGAAGTGATCAGTCCGTGTTTCGTTTCTGGAGGAAGTCGAACGAACTCGAGCGTAAGTTTGCGTTGACAGACCGCAATAACTTATATCAACGCCATCCCTTGATTGGGATATGACCGAGGAACACACCGCGGTTCGCGCCCGAACGATCCGGGGGGCCGACCGGTGAGCGATATCGTCACCTTCGGAGAGACGATGCTCCGGTTGTCGCCGCCGGGCAACGAACGCCTCGAGAACGCCGCCGAGTTCGAGGTTCGCGCCGCCGGCGCCGAGAGCAACGTAGCCATCGCGGCCAACCGGCTGGGGGCCGACGCGACCTGGCTTTCCAAAGTGCCCGAGACGGCACTTGGCCGCCGCGTCGTTAGCGAACTCCGAGGCCACGGGATCCAAACGGACGTCGTCTGGAGCCACCGCGGTCGCCAGGGGACCTACTACCTCGAGCAGGCGGGCAAACCGCGCGGGACGAACGTGGTCTACGACCGGGAGAACACCGCAGTCGCGACCGCTGAGGCTCGCGAACTCAATATTGACCGGATTCAGGACGCCCAGGTCTTCTTCACTACCGGGATCACGCCCGCGCTCTCCTCGACGCTCAGAGACACGACGTTGAAGCTCCTTAAAGCAGCCCGCAAAGGCGGGACGACGACCGCCTTCGACTTCAACTACCGGCGCAAGCTCTGGTCGCCCGACGAGGCCAGGGAGACGCTCACGAAGCTGTTTCCGGGGATCGACGTCCTCGTGATCGCCGCCCGCGACGCGCGGACCGTCCTCGGGTTCGAGGGCGATCCGCGCCAGCTCGCGCACAAGCTCGGCTCGCAGTACGACTTCACGACCGTCGTCGTCACTCGCGGCGCGGAGGGCGCGGTCGGCTGGCACGACAGCGTCGTTCACGACCACGACGCCTACGAGACCGACACCGTCGACCCGATCGGCACCGGCGACGCCTTCACGGGCGCGTTCATCGCCCGCCGACTCGAGGGTGACGACGTTCCGGACGCCCTCGAGTACGCCGCGGCGACGGCGGCGCTCAAGCGGACGATCCCCGGCGACGTCGCACTCGTCACGGCAGACGAGGTCGAGCGCCTCGTCAAAGACGGCGGCGAAGAGATTTCTCGATAGGGATAGCAGCGTCACGGGTGGGGACTGCGGGTGGGTATCGGCCGGCGGCTCGCGGTTCGCGACGTTTTGGCGCGGCGTTGCAGAGTATCAACGGACGGTCCCGGACTCTCAACTGAAGACGTACGCGAGTACACCGACGAGGTCGATGACGACGTGTCCCAGGATGACGGGAACGAGCGAGCGGACGCGGACGTAGACCACGGTGATGATGAGGGCCGCGACCGCGATCTGAAGCAGGTTTCCGGACGGGTATCCCGAACCGACGTGGGCGACGGTAAAGAGCGCCCACGTGAGCCCGCCGGCTGCCACTGGCCCGTAGCCGGCGTCGATCAACCGTTCGATCGGATAGCCGCGGAACATGATCTCCTCGGTGATTCCGGCGGTGATGGCGCTACCGATCCCGACGGCGAGCGACGGCTGTGCGATCCCCTGCTCGGTCGGCAGGCCTAGCGCAGTGACGAGCGGATCGGTGAGTGCGAACACGCTGACGACGGCGACGATGAGGAACAGTGCCCAGCCGATGTCGCGCAGCCGTGGCCGAATGAATCCGATCGACGTCAGCGAGTCCGACTCGAAGCGAACGACGATGACGAGCAGGATCGCGACGATTGCCCACTTGATCGCGTTGCCGACGAGCGGGCCGGTATCGATTCCCGACGTCGAGAGCAACGGCGGGACGAACAGTGCGAGGACGAATCCGATCACCGTCGCGGGCCGCGCGAGCCGATCGGCGTCGTCGGGGAGCACCTGCAGCGCCATCCCAGTTCGAACGTCTTCGTCGCTCTCAAAAACGGTTTGCCTCGGTCACTGGGCGACCGTGCAATCGCTGGGTGACCGTGCAGTCCCGACGAGAAATGACCGATGAGCACCGACAGTTGGACGGTTCTGTCAGAAGCGCCTTTAGACACCGCTTCGATCCGTCGAGTGCATGAATCGAATCACAGCTGTCGTACTCGCCCTTCTCGTCACGACGGCGGCCCTCCCGCTTGCCGTCGCTGGCGTGGGTGCGAGCGCAGCATCGTCCTCCCAACAGAACGACGCGACCGACGCGAGCACCTACGCCGGCACGCACGTCGCGTTTGACACCTCGAGCAACGCCCTCCTCGACTACCGCGTCGACGGCGAGCGGGTGTTCGAGAACGTGAGCGTCGCCTCTCAGAGCGACCACCAGAGTCGAACCGGGTTCGGCTCGAACGCCGAGCTCGACGCCGTGGTGAACCTCTCCGGGCTCGGCCTCGAGCTCGCCGCCCAGTCAGAGACACGAGCCGATATCACGACCGACGGCTCCGCGTCGCTGTCGGCCCACGACAGCGATCGCGGGATCCTGACCGTCGATGCCGGCGACGAGGCTCAGTACGTCGAAGCGGACCTCGCGGCCGACGCGACGGCCGAGAGCGAGAGCGACGACCGCGTCGTCGTCGATAGCGGCGAGCGCACCGGCGCGTTCGTCGTCGTCGGCGACGGCGACGTGACCGTCAACGATGATGGCAACGTCGTCGCCGATCTCGAGAGCGACTCGACGCTCGTCTTCCGCTCGTACGCCGAGGGCGAGCGCGACGAGGCCGCGAAAGAACAGGAATCGCTGATCGCCGACGGCACGGCCACTGCCGAGGTCTACGCCGAGGAACGCGACGGCGAGCGCGTTGCAGACGTCGCGACCTACGGTCAGGACATCACCGTCGAGACCGCCGCCGAGAGTCAGAACCGCCTCGAGATGACCGTCGAACGCGCACAGAGCGACGGGACGGTCGTCATCACGAGTGTCTCCGAGGCCGCCGTTGCGGGGGCCGAGAGCGCCGACGACCTCGCGGTGACAGTCGACGGCGAGGCCGCCGCGGAGGCGTCGTCGTACAGCGAACTCGCGGGCGGTATCGGGAGCGACCAGTCCCGCTACATGGTGACCCAGTCCAGCGACGGCTCGGCGACGGCCGACGTGCTCGTGGCGGTCAACCACTTCTCGGAGCGAGACCTCGCGATACAGAGCGCCGACGGTGACGATTCGGACGGTGATGGTTCCGACGGTACCGATTCCGACAGTAACGATTCCGACGATGACGACGGCGGCAACGGTGACGATAGCGTCCCCGGATTCGGTGCCGGAGCCGCGCTGGTCGCCCTGCTGACCGGGACCGCCGCCCGAATCCGACGGTAACGAACCGCCCCTGGTCTTCCGCGTTTTCGATCCGTCAGGACGGACAGTCCGAACAAACGTCTTTTTGCGTCGGCCCCGAACGGCCGCTATGGTCCACGTTGCGATCGTCGGTGCATACGGAAGCGCTGGCGTCGCCGTCGCCGACGAACTCCACGAGCGACGCGACGAATTCACCGACGACCTCGAGTTGACGCTGATCGACGACGGCGACCCCGGCGGCGGACTCTGCATTCTCCGCGGCTGCATGCCGTCGAAGGACGTCCTCTCGGCCGGCGAGCACCGGTATCTGGCGCGTCACGACGACCGGCTCGAGGGCGTCCCCGAGGCCGACCTCGAGCGAATCGTCGCCCGCAAGGACGAGCACGTCTCGAACTTCGCCGACCACCGCCGGAGCCACGTCCACGACCTCGCCGATCGAGACGGCGTCGAACTCCTCCGCGATACCGCGCGCTTCGTCGACGACCGCGTGCTCGACGTGGGGGGACGGCGGCTCGAGCCCGACTACGTCGTCGTCGCGACCGGCTCCGTGCCGAACATCCCCGAGCTGCCGGGGATCGACGAGGTCCCCACTCGAACCAGTACGGACGTCCTCGATGCGACCGCGTTCCCGGACTCGGGGATCGTGCTGGGCAACGGCTACATCAGCCTCGAACTCGGTCCCTACCTCAGCGAGATCGGCGATGTCGACCTCACCGTGATCGAGCACGACGAGCGTCCGCTCGAGGAGATGGAAGACGCGTACGGCGATACGGTTCTCGACATCTATCGCGATCAGTTCGGGATCGAGGTCCTGACGAACACCGACGAGAAACGACTCGAGGCGACCGCCGACGGTGGCGTCCGGCTGATCGCCGAACGAACGGCCGACGGTGAACGAGCGGACAGCGAACGGGAGGACGACGGCGAGGGCGGAGCCGATGGCGAGCGTGCGGGCGATAGCGAGGAGATACTCGTCGAAGCCGACGAACTCTACTGCTTTACCGGCCGTCGGCCGAACCTCGACGGGCTGGGACTCGAGAACACCCGACTCGAGCCCGGGGAGAGCTGGGTCACGTCGACGATGCAGGCCCGCGACGACGAGCGCGCGTTCGTCGTCGGTGACGCCAACGGCCGCGAGCCAATCTTGCACGTCGCCAAAGAACAGGGGTTCGCGGCCGGCGAAAACATCGTCCGACACCGGCGAGGTGAGGACTGCGAGCCCTACGCGAACGTCCCGCATCACGTGATCTTCTCGGGGCTGGGCGTCTACCCGTTCGCCCGCATCGGACACACGCCGGCGACCGCCGCGGCGACGCACATGGACGAAATCGTCGTCACTCGCGAGGCGTCGTCGGACGGGGTCTTCGAGACGAAAGGCCATCCCGAGGGCCGGGGGACGCTGATCGTCAGCGCCGACGACGGTACCGTGTTGGGGTATCAGGGGCTCCACCGGCACGCCGACGTGATGGCCAAGACGATGCAGGTCGTCGTCGAGATGGGACTGGACGTCCGCGAGGTACCCAAGCGGGCCTACCACCCGACGACGCCCGAAATCCTCGACGGCCTCTTCCGAGCGGCGTGTGCCGAACTGGCGGAGCGCGAGGACTGCGTCGCCGAGACCGATTCGGCGGATATGATTCCCTAAGCACGTCACACTCCTCGAGGGGAAGCGGCAACTCGTTCGAGTCGTCCCCTCGAATTCGTCGCGTCCGGCGACGGTAACGGATCGATGGCGGTCGGCCACCGCTTTTTACCGGCTGCCGTGATAGCCGTTTCCGTGACTCGAGTCGTTCGACGGGCGACGATCGACGACGTCTGGGCCGTTCACGAGATCGCACGCGAGAGCTGGCACGCCGCCTACGACGACGTTCTCGGCCCCGAGACGGTCGACGAGGTCGTCGACGACTGGTATGCGATCGGCGATCTCGAGTCCACGATCACGGACATCAGCGGCCGCGAGGACGCCGCATTTCTCATCGCCGAACGAGCGCCGGGACAGTCGTCCGCTACCGGGGCCGATCCCGGATCCGAGCCTCGCGGCTTCGCCCATGCCGTTCCGTGGCCGGAAGATACCACGGTGGTGTTTCTTGCGCGCTTGTACGTCCGACCGGACGACTGGAACGAAGGGATCGGAACCGCGTTGCTCGAGCGTCTCGAGGCCGATTTCTCGACGGCGGTCGATCGGATTCGGCTGGCCGTCCTCGCCGACAACCAGGTCGGCATCTCGTTCTACGAATCCCGCGGCTTCGACCGCGTCGCGACCCGCTCGTCCGATCTGGCGGCGGGGCTCGAGGAGCACGTCTACGAACGGCAGCTATCGACTCCGGACGAGTGACCGCGTCACCGTTGCTGAACGGGCCGCCAACGCTCGATCGACGCCATCGGCGTTTCCGCGAACCAGTCCAAACGGTTACGTATCTGATGCGTGTATCGACATCTCATGCCAACTGGAGCGACGTTCGATTCCGACGGTGTTCGTCTCGCATACGACGACCTGGTCCCCGAGGGAGACGACGGGGCCGCCCCACCGATCGTTCTCGTCCACGGCTTCGCCTCGAGCCGACACGAGAACTGGCGCGATCGCGAGTGGTACGACACGCTGCTCGAGGCGGGGCGTCGCGTGATCGCATTGGACTGTCGGGGTCACGGCGAAAGCGAGAAACCCCACGATCCCACGGCCTACGAGACGGACATCATGGCGGCGGACGTGGTCCGTCTGCTCGATCACCTCGAGATCGAGCGCGCCGACTTCCTGGGGTATTCGATGGGCGGCCGGATAGGCACCGAAGCGCTGTATCGTCATCCGGAGCGGTTCAACGCCGGCGTCCTGGCCGGCATCGGGGCGGCGACGATCGAGCCGAGCGACGCGGGCGATCGAATCGCCGACGGCTTGCTGGCCGACGATTCGGCGGACGTGACGGACCCGCTCGGCAAGCGGTTTCGGGTCTTCGCCGAGACGACCGACAACGACCTCGAGGCGCTCGCGGCCTGTGCCCGGACGCGAACCGCGCCCGCGGACTGGGACGAAATCGCGCAGGTCGAGCACCCGGTGGTGATCGTGGCTGGCGAGCACGACGATATTACGGGCGACCCCGAACCGCTCGCGGAGGGGTTTCCCAACGGCGAGGCGGTCGTCGTCGACGACGCCGACCACCTGACGACCGTCCCCGACGAGCGGTTTACGAAGGCCGTGCTCGAGTTCCTCGAGCGGAAGGGGTTGTAGATCGAACGAGGCTTGACTTATCCCCTCACTTGACGACTGTGCTAATCCCAGTTGCGCAGCGGTGACTGGTGACGATTCGATCGTCCCTCGATCGACGACTCGAGCACACTACTCAAACTGGCAACAGGGAATCGCCACGCCCTCCCCAGCCGATTCGCTCGTTGCACTCGCTCATCCCTCGCACGGCATTGTCCCGCGGTTCGTCGTCAGCGAACCGCGGTACAGCGCGCGTCACCGCACGTGGTTCGATCGAGCAGCAGGAAAATAGGCCGACTACCGGACGTTATAGCGTCTTCTCTGCCTCGTCCTCGTCATCTACAACTTCGATCCCGCGGTTGTTGACCGCCATCGGATCGAGGCCAACCTCCTGGAGGAAGGTCTTGTACTCGCGCTCGCACTGCTCGGCGTCTTTCTGCTTGTCGCTGGCCCGATCACAGAGTTCGACGAGGTTCTCCGGAACGTCGTTCTGGTAGACGATCCAGTGGTTGATCAGGTCGGAGAGCCGCCGGATGGGGCTCGTGAAGTGGCCGTAGATCTCGAAGTTCAACGCGTGGTGGCCGCCGAAGGGGTCGTTCATGTACCGCGCTCGAGGCATGACCTTCATCACCGCCCACTGGATCTTGTCCAGTTGGCGGTCAGGGGCGTCCTCGAGCGTCGCGTTGACGGCCTTTCGCGGGTCGTCCCAGGTGCTTCCGGGGATCGAAACGCCGTCTAAGTCCTGAATCTCCCGGAGGGCCTCGGACCACTCGTCGGGGCTGGGCTGGGGGTGGACCCGGTACATTGCAGAGACGCCGCGATTCCACATGAGTTCGTGCGTAACGGCCTTGTTGGCCTTCAACATGCACTCCTCGATGATGGTGTGGGCGCGGTCGCGGCTCGGATTCAAGACGAGCGAGCCGTCTTCCTTGCGCTGTTCGTGCATCTGCTCGGCGAGATCGTAGACCAGCGTGTTCTCTTCGTGGAGTGGCGCGTCGGACTCCTCGAGGCGACTCTCGGCCTCCGCGTAGGTGAGTCGCTCGTCGGACTCGATGACCGACTTGTAGATCTCGATGTTCTCGTAGGTCAGATTCTCCTTGTCGAGGTGCATCTCGACGGTGTGGGCCAGCCGGTCTTCGTTGGGCACCAGTGAGCAGACCGTCTCGGCCAGCACCGGCGGCAGCATGTGAACCGTATAACCGGGGAGATAGACCGTGTTACCGCGTTCGACGGCCTCGTCCCACATGGCCGTCTCGGGGTTGACGTAGTGGGTCACGTCGGCGATGTGCACCCAGAGGACGTACTCGTCGTCTCGTTCCTCGATCGAGATGGCGTCGTCGAAGTCCTGGGCGTCGATCGGGTCCGTCGTCCAGGTCGTCAGATCGCGCAGATCCTGCCGGTCGTCGATCTCGTCTTGGATCTCCGCCGTCACGCCCTCCGTTCGGGCTTCGGCCTCCTCGAGGACCTCGGGCGGGAACTCGTCGCGGAGCTCGAACTTCTCGAACAGCTCCTCGCGCTTGTTCTCGAGATGTCGCGCGAGCTCCTCCGAAACTTCGACAGGGCCCTGGCCTTCCACCGTTCCGGCCTCGGCCTGTGCGTCGTCACTCATACCGAGGGTTACGAACGTGAGGGTGAAAGTCGTGTCGGGATTGACCAAGCGCAGCGTCGTCGGATCGACGAGCGTTCGGGTCGTGATGGCGACGCTGGACTATCGAGCACCGGCCCGCCGCTGTGACCGGACGATCCGTGACCTGCTCCGGAGCAGTGCGGTCAGATGGCCGGCGTTCTCGAGAACGGTCAGCTCACCGTTCGGTAGCTCATCGCTGAGTCGTCGAGCCCCCCGGAGCGGGGCGTTCGCGTCGGCGTTGCCGTGCCAGAGGCGAACCGTGTGGTCGACCGCTGCCGGCGAAAATCCCCATTCATCCGCGAGCAACCTCGTCTCGGTGACGAATCCGTCCCGGTGCCTGGCGAACGCTTCGAGGAAGTCGCGTCGAATGCAGTCGGCCACGTCCGGTGGGATCTCGGCGCGTTCGCTCGCGGTCGCGTACTGTGAGAGGACGACGGCGGGCGGCGTCCGGCGGACGATCCGCGTCTGAACGCCGAGCAACCCCTTCAGGAGCGGCGGGGCCCGCCGCGCCAGCGTTCCGAGGAGCCGCTGTACGAGCGGGAGATCCGATACGAGCGACTGCGGCGGTGCACCGGAGACGATATCGATCGCCTCGACGAGTTCCCCGTGCGTCGCTGCGACCGCGAGTGCGTGCGGTCCGCCGCCGGAGAAGCCGACGATCCCGGCTCGAGCGACGCCGGCGTCCGCGAGCACCGCTGCGACGATCTCGCCGCTCTCAGTGAGCTTTCGATCGGGCCAGGGGGTCGATCGTCCGTAGCCCGGCCGGTCCGGAGCGAGGATACGGACGCCGTGTTTCCGTGCAGGCTCGTCGAAGAGCCACGCGACGACGCGCGATCCGGGGGTGCCGTGGAGGACCACGAGCGGCGTTCCGTCCGGAGCGCCGTATTCGGTGTACGCGACCTCCCTCCCATCTTCGACGGTGACGACCGCTGACGGGGCTTCCTCGAGGCTCGAGGTTTCGTCTAAATTCGAGTGTGCGCGAGTCACTACGCCGTCGTTGGTTCCGGACTGCGGAGGGAGTTCTCCCGGATCCATGCGGTATTTTAAGTGCTGGCGGAGTCGGTGTCGGACGATGAAACGGGTGTCGTTCAGCGCGACGTTTCCGAACGCGATCGCTCATCCGCTGCATCGCCGCCTCGTGTCGTCGGACGACGTCTCGCGGGTGGAGCTACTAATGTGGGGTCCGATGGGAACCGTGACGACGCTGCTCTGGTGTGACGGGGACCGCGACGCCGTCGCTGATCTGTTGACCGCCGTCGAGAGTATCGAAACGACGGAACTCGTCGAGAGCGCCGACGGAACGTACGCGTTCGTTCACCAGACGGCTTACGAGTTCGCGGAGTCAATTCTGGACCTCGTCGCCGACTCGGGAGTCGTGTTCCTGCCGCCGGTCACGTTTCGCGACACCGGACGGGTACAGTTCGAGGCCGTCGGACAGTCCGATGCGCTGACGGCATTTTATATTGAACTCACTGATCTGGTCGAGGGAACGATTGAACGAGTGGACGAGTTCGATCGCCAGCCGTCGGCGACCGCGGTGACGAGTCGACAGCAAGCGGCGCTCGACGCCGCGGTCGCCGTCGGCTATTACGAGATTCCGCGGTCCGGAACCGTCGAAGCGGTCGCCGACGAACTCGAGTGCGCCAGTAGCACGGCCGGCGAGCTGTTGCGGAAAGCCGAAGCCGAACTCGTAGCGAGGGCGACCGAATCCCGATAGCACCGACACGCTGCGAGCGCCGGAAGCCGGCAGCGACTGCCGTTCGAGCCTGTCAACGAGTCGGCTCAGGACTCTTCCTCGAGCGCACCGTATCGCTCCTCGACGGTCTGCAGATACCGCGAGAGGAATCGCTCCCGGTCGGTTGCTCCGGCCTCGAGATCCACTAACAGCGCCTCGAGTTCGTCGCGCGGGTGGTGACAAAGGTCGCGGTGACAGGACTTACAGAGGTGTTCGAACGTCTTGTCGTCGCGGTCCCAGCGGTCGCCGTATTTGTCGTACTCGCGGGCCTCGTCGCGCGGGCGCTCGGTGCCACAGGCAAGACAGGTCACCGTCTCCGTGCGGGTCCGAGAGGGCCACATGGTCGGCCTGACGGCGCGGGTCCACTTAGCGATTGGCACACGTTGTACCCGACCGGACGGTCAGGGCAGCCGAGCTACCGGAACCGATCACGCGCCTCGAAGTCTGTGACCCGATCCGCGACTTCGAATCTTATCTATTAAATGCGTACGGGCGGTAGCACGGGTATGCAGGTCAAGTCCCGACACCACCTCCGCAGCGACGCGGTGTCCGATCTCGAGGAGACGCTCGAGGACCAACTCGGCGTCTCGTCCGAGGGCGATGCATACGAGCGCGTTGAGTTCGAGGAAACCGACTGGGAGGTCGTCCTCATCGACGGCGAGCCACGGGTCGCGTACTTCGACGAGGAACCGTTTCTGACGGTCAGGGGGGCCAACGCCTACGAGCCCGAGAAGCGACTGGTGACCGTCGACGCGGGTGCCGTCTCGTTCGTCAGCGACGGCGCGGACGTGATGCGACCCGGGATCACGGAAGCAACCGACGACATCTCGCCGGACGATCTGGTCGTCATCGCCGAGGAGTCCCACGGGAAGGTGCTCGCGGTCGGCCGCGCCCGCGTCGACGGCGCGGACATGGTCGGCGACGACGGAAAAGTGGTGGACTCGCTTCACCACGTCGGCGACGAACTCTACGAGTTCACCGGATAGTCGTATTCGGACACCCATCGCCGCAGACGGACGACTGGCAGTCAGTTTCGGCGTGTCTGCGGCCTGCCATGCAGGTGTGCCAGGACACAGTGACGGCCGACCGCCTCAGCTATCGCCCCGACCCACAGCAGTGGTTGTCTCCGGTACAGTGTCGATCGACGCAGAAAAGTATCCATTCATTTCTCGAACTTCGCGTCCTCGGCACTATTGTACTAGCAATACTAGTCTATATAGGACGTATGTCCACTATTTCTAAATAGTGGTTCGTGGTACCACGAGTCAGCAATGATCGAAACGACCGTCGAATCAGTCGACGTCCGGTCGCCGCCACCACTCACCACCGAAACGCCGGTCTCCGAAGCGGCTCAGTACCTCCGCCGGACCGACGTGCCCGCACTCACCGTCCTCGAGGACGAGTCCGTCGTCGGCATCGTCACCGAGTCGGACATCGTGGCATTGGTCGCGGAAACGGATGATCGGCCGGCCGTGCGGGAGATTATGTCAGCACCGGTGACGACGATATCGCCGGCCGCGACGCTGACCGAGGCCGCCGAAACGATGCGAACGAACGGTGTCAAACAGCTCCCCGTCGTCAGCGACGGCATCTACCGCGGGGTGCTTTCGGCGCGGACCCTGGCTCCCTACCTTCCGCGACACCGCCTCGAGATCGAGTGGGAAGACGAGCCGATGCGCCTCGAGGCGGCCGACGGGCAGGAACTCACTGCGACCGACTGACCGCCGTCACCGCTCGAAGCGCACGCAGCCTCACGACTGACATCGTGGGACGAGTCAGTCCGCAGCCTCCTCCAGCGAATCCGCTTCGAACGCCCCCTCGTACTGCGCGAGGGTGTCCCGGTAGCCCCGTTGTGCGAGCTCGTACGTCTCGCGGAGATCCGCGATCGGCGTCTCGGTCGCGTCGATCCGCAGGTCGTTGTACGGCGGCTCGAGGTCGTGGTCTTCGGTCGTCTCGACGACGACCGCCGCGCTCTGGACCGGCAGTTCCTCGCGCTTGTCCCCGCCTTCGCGGTCACCGGCTGCCAGCGCGTCGATCAACCGCTTCGCGAGGGGATCGGTGTCGACGTCCTCGGTGACGGCCGTCGGGCCGGTCGACGGATCCACGGTGTCGTGGACTGCGGTCGCCTCGTAGGCGTCAGTGGCCGCCTCAAGGACGTCTTCTCCGGTCAGCATGTTCCCAGCGACGGTGTAATGGTCGCCCTCGCGGTGGCCGTACCACTTGACACACTCCTCGCCCGAGAAGGCGAACGTCGTCTCGCTGTCGACACCGTGTACCTGCCGCTGGGACGCGCCGTCGTCGGCGTTGAGCAGGGCCTCGAGCGCGTCGTCGAGGGCGAGGCCGTCGTCAGCGTAGTCAATCCCGCGTTCGCCGAGTTCGACGTTGACCAGGCTCTGGGTCGCGACGGCAGCGCGTTCGCTCACGAACGGACAGAGCGTTCCCACGCCAGGGAGTCGCGTCGTGACCGCGACGCCGAACCGGCGGTGGCGTTCCCCGTCGTCGGTATCGTAGGCTTCGGAGACGCAGATGCTGAACGTCATCGATTACACGCGCTTCGTCAAGAAATAAAAAAGCAACTGTGAGCGAGACGACACCGCGGCGCGTTTCCGGCAAGCGAACGGTCACGTCTGACGTAAGAACTATACAGACGGCGACGGACTCTCTCCGGTATGGGATTGATGAGCAAAATTCTCGGCGGGAACCAGTCCCGAACCGTCGAGGACTACGCCGAATTGGACCTCGAGGACGCCTCCATGGGGTCGGCCGAGGCGACGATGCAGGTACACATCGCGGAGGTCGGCACGAAGGCCGACGCGATCGATATCAAAGACGCCGTCTATGACGGCGATATCGTCATCGCGGATATCACGCGTCTGCGGACCGAGGACAGCACCGTCGAACACATCGTGGACGAACTGCGGCAGGTCGCCCAGGAGGTCGACGGCGACATCGTCCGGAAGGGAGAGGATCAGATGATCATCACGCCGACGGGCATCCACATCAGCCGCGAAAAACTGGGCCAGAAGCTCTAAAGTCGGCTACTGGACAACGAATTACGTCCTGTTTTCGGCACTGCGACTACTCTCGAGTCGAACCCACTCGTTCGCGTTCTCCGCGGTTGCCATCGCTCAGTTGCCTCGCTGGTAGTCTCTCGTGAGCAGCTGTGAGGTCAGCGATCGCACTACTGGTTCGGGTCGTCGATAAAAATGTTCGTTCAGCGTCGCCCGACGCGACGTCGGTTACTTGCGCGTGACGTTCGTCGCGCGGGGGCCCTTGGGGGCCTGTTCGATATCGAATTCAATTTCCGTGCCTTCTTCGAGATCCGGACCGCCAACATCCTCCATGTGGAAGAAAACGTCGTCGTCCTCGTCGTCCGTCTCAATGAAACCGTAGCCGCCTGTGTCGTTGAAGAAATCAACCTTACCTTCTGCCATTACAACCATACGTAAGACCGGCCCGGGGATAACACTTCCGAGAGTCGTGGTACCACGACCATTGAAACGGGCGAACGGACCGTTTCCGTTCGATTCCGATCGTCTGTGTGGGTCTTGAGAGCCATGGACGGCGCTCGAGGTATAGTAGCCACTGAACGTCATTGCACACCTGATCGCACGACAGCTATGCGATCGATGTGTACATCGCTTCAGTGGCTACTATATTTCCACTCGATGGGAATTCCCGGTCCCGGTTATCACGCGTGCGGACGTCGTACGGAGTATGACGGGCTTTCGCGCGACGGTCGTCGTCCACGATCCGGCGGGCTGTCCGGTCGCCGATGTCTCCGGGGCTACCGACGAGCAGGTCGATTCCGTCTCCCGGTCGTCGCAGCCGACAGCCGAGGGGACGATCGTCGAAGAGTTCGGTGTCTCGCCGGAGGCCTCGGTCGACGGGGATTTCGACGTCGAGGTGACGCCGATCCAGTCCAACGATCGAGAGGCGATCTACCGATTCGAACGCGACGAGGCTGCCGACTGTGCCTGCGAAATCGTCGAGACGACGGGGACGCCGGTCTCGTCGGTCCGCGCCCAGGACGGCGAACTGCTGCTCTCGTTTCGCACGCTCGAACTTACCGAGGTCGCCGAGATCGTCGACGAGTTGCGGGCGCATTTCGACGGCGTTCTGGTCGAAGAACTCTCGCAGGACCACGATGAGGTTTCCGCCGATCCGGTCGTCGTCAACCGAGATGAACTCACGACTCGCCAGCGGGAGATTCTAGAGACGGCCCACGAGATGGGCTACTTCGACTATCCAAAGGGCGCGAACGCGACCGACGTGGCCGAGGAACTCGGCGTCGCCCGATCGACCTTCACCGAGCACCTCGCGGCCGCGCAGACGAAGTTGATGGATGCGATCCTCGAGGCGGACCGCGACCGGCAGTGAGCTTCGTCCGACCGACCCTGTCGACGGTCTCCGCTCGCGTCGTCTCGGTCCCAGTACCTCTTTGATGACCGGCCGCGTGTGCCCGGGTATGGACGTTATTCATACCGCGGTGTGGGTATCCGATCTCGAGCGGACGCGCGAGTTCTACATCGACGGGCTCGGACTGACAGAGAACTGGTCCTTTACCGCCGACGACGGCGTCGAAAACGTCTACATCGGCGGCGAGAACGGGGAGTTCCAGTTCAAGTACGATCCCGCGGGCGGGCCGGAGATCGATTCGGGGACGATGGCCCACGTCGCGCTCGGCGTCGACAGCACCGACGAGACGTTCGAGCGAGTGCTCGAGCGGACGGATCCGCCAGTCCAGACGGAGCCGACGACGATGGACGACATCGGGGTCCGCGTCGCGTTTATCGAGGACCCCGACGGCTACGTCGTCGAACTCGTCGAAGAACTCGAGTAGGCCGGCGCCCCACTGGCCGCATCCCGCTCGAGCGTCTACTTCTCGGAGACGTCGGCCGCGGCGGACTCCATGATCGATGGCTCCGTGCGGACGACTTGGACGAGGAGTCCGGCCGCGACGGTGACGAGAGCGGCCAGAAAGAGCCACGACGCACGGTAGCCGACCGTATCGGCGAGATAGCCAAAGACTGGCGGTGCGACGAGCGCACCGCTGGTGAGCGCGAGCTGGCCGCCCGCGGTTGCGCCGCCCATCTCGTCCGCGCTGACCAGCGTCGCCATGACGGAGTAGTAGACGCCCGTGTAGCCGAGCACGAAGAAGCCGAGAACGGCGAACGCGATCGCGACACCGCGTTCGGTGGTCGTCGACGCGACGACGACGAACATGACGGCGCTGCCCAGCGACTGGGCGACGAGCAGCGATCCGATCCTGACGCGGGGCGCTCCCGGGAGGACGTCGCTCAGCCAGCCGGTCAGCACGCGGCCGACGCTCCCGAACAACTGGACGAGCGCGAGGACGACGCCGCCGAACGCGACGGACGCGCCGATGGACTCCTCGACGTAGAGGACCGTGTAGCCGGTGGTCGTGAAGAGGGCCGCCCCGAGAAAGAGGCCGGCGGTCGTCAACACGACGTACGGCCGGTTCGAGAGCAACGCGCCGAAGTCGGGATAGTCGGCCACGCCGCTACCGCCGTCACTCGAGTAGCTGACGTAGAACACGACGGCGACGACCGCGCCGACTCCCGCGGCGACGAGAAAGCCGGCTCTGGGGAAGAGCGCTCCCGCGAGACCGGTGACCAGGAGGGCGCTGATACCGCTCCCCCCGGTGACGCCGACCTGCTTGATCCCCATCGCGAGGTTCTGGCGGCCCGGCTCGATCCGGTCGAAGACCGCCTTGTTCGTCCCGGGGATCGCGGTCCCATACAGTGATCCGAGGACGAATACCGCCGCGAGCAACAGGGCGTACGTCGGTGCGCCCGCGACCAGGAGACTGCCCGTCGCGAGACCGACGAGGCCGAGCGTCAGCGTCAGCCGTTCGCCGAACCGATCAGTCAGCGCACCCAGCGGCAACAGGAAGACGGCGTAGCCGAGAGTGAGCGTCGTCACCACGAGTCCGACCGCGAACCGGGACAGTCCGAACTCGTCCCGGAACAACGGCGTCGCGGCGAAGATCGTGTAGTAGCAGATGCTCGCCGAAACCTGCCACAGCGTCACGAGCGACACCGTTCGCCAGTACGACCGATCCATCACCGGTCGTTCTTCGAAAAGCGCTTCAAAAAGGGTGGCGACGACGGATAGTGGTTCAATCGACTCGAGTCCCGGCGATCGGCTCGAGTCACACTCTCACGACGACATCGCTCTCGAACTCTTCTCCATCGGCTCCAAAACGAGCCGTTTGTCGAGGTGAGAACACGGACGATCTTCGATGAATATCCGTCGCCGTACCCGATTCGGACTCGTGACTGCCCTATCACGAAAGACGATTATAGTAATCTGCCCGGGAATCGACTGACTGACTGTTCGTTTGATCACGAAACGAGTGTTCGTCTGTAGTCGTAAAACCGGCAAAATACGGACATTCGGTGTGTCGACTGCCGTCACCCGATAAACGATAATACTTTTCCATTGGGGTCCGAAATCCCTGAGTATGTCTGACGACCTCAAGAAAGGGCTCGAGGGTGTGTTGGTCGCCGAATCGGGACTCAGTTCGATCGACGGCGATGTCGGTCGACTGATCTACCGCGGCTACACGATCGAGGACCTCGCTCGCGGTGCGAGCTACGAGGAAGTGCTCTACTTGCTCTGGAACGGTCATCTGCCGTCCGAGGACGAGCTCGAGCCGTTTACGGCCGCGCTCATGGACGAACGCGAGGTCGACGACGACGTCCTCGCGACGATGGAGAAGCTCGCCGCGGCCGACGAGCAGCCCATGGCCGCGCTGCGGACTGCGGTTTCGATGTTCTCGGCCTACGAACCCGAAGACGAGGCCGACCCCGACGATCTCGATGCGACGCTCCGGAAGGGGCGTCGGATCACCGCCAAGATCCCGACCGCGCTCGCAGCGTTCGAGCGCTACCGTCTCGGCGAGGAGCCCGTCGATCCCAACCCGAATCTGGGTCTCGCCGCGAACTTCCTCTACATGCTGACCGGCGAGGAGCCTGACGACATCGCCGCCGAGACCTTCGATCAGGCGCTCATCCTCCACGCGGACCACGGCCTGAACGCCTCGACGTTCACCTCGATGGTCATCGGCTCGACGATGGCCGACATCTACAGCGCCGTCACCGGCGGCATCAGCGCCCTCTCGGGGCCGCTCCACGGCGGCGCGAATCAGGACGTCATGGAAGTCCTTATCGAGATCGACGAGAGCGACCTCGACCACCGCGAGTGGGTCGAACAGGCCACCGAGCAGGGCCGTCGCATCCCCGGGTTCGGCCACCGCGTCTACAACGTCAAGGACCCGCGCGCGAAGATACTCCAGGAACGCAGCAAGGAACTCGCCGAAAACGGCGAGGACAAGTGGTACAACTACACCACCACCATCGAGCAGTACCTCACCGAGGAGAAGGGACTCGGCGAGAAGGGGATCGCCCCGAACGTCGACTTCTACTCCGGCTCCGTCTACTACCAGCTCGGCATCCCGATCGACATGTACACCCCCATCTTCGCCATGAGCCGCGCCGGCGGCTGGATCGCTCACGTCCTCGAGTACCAGGATGACAACCGACTCATTCGCCCGCGAGCCCGCTACACCGGGCCGAAAGATCAGGAGTTCGTCCCGCTCGAAGAGCGATAACTACACTCGAGCCCGTCGGTTTCCGTTTCGCACCGCTCTCCCCGATCGGTAGCGATGGGGTTGACTGCCGCCGCTCCGCGCCGCGCGAGTCCGTCGTCGCTCGCAATCGACTCGGTAGGCTCGCGTAACCCGGTTGTAGTCTGCGGTCGCGGCGAGTCTCATCGTTCAGTCGCCGCTGTAATTCAACTCTCGAGCCAGCAACGACACGCCGATCAGTGACGTCAGCAGGACAGCGAGATTGAACGCGGCGCGGATCAGTGGCTGATACTTCGGGTCGACCCAGAGATCGATAGCGTCGGTAACGCTGCCGTAGAACTGGATCAGAGCGAAGACGGCCAGCAGTGAGCAGATACCGAGCGCGCCCCAGGCGATATAGCGTGCCATCGTATTGGAGCCGAGGTCGAACCCGGTGGTGGGGGCCGATCCAGCCGTCGGAGACACATCCGTTTGCTGGTCCGGCTGGTCGATCGTTTCGTCTGGCTCGTTCGATGTCTCGGTCTGGGTCTGTGTCGGTGTTTCAGTCATTGGAACCTCCGTGCGAGCGCGATCGCCGCGAGCAGAGCAGCGGCGGTGACGGCGACCCCGAAGCCGGGTGTCCCGTCCGCACTCGAGTCATCGCTCGCGTCGCCGTCGGACCCGGCGCGTCCGTCGTCTGCGGCGCTGTCCGAGTTACTGGTGAAATCGCTCACTTCGAGACCGTTTTCGCTGACCGATTCGTCGACGGACAGCGAGCCCGGCCCGAGGTTGGCGACTGCGCGGTAGGTACCGACGATGGTACCGTCCCGCCAGAGGACTGCATCGAGGTAGTAGTCGTACTCCTGGGGAACCTCGAGATCGACGGTCGGCGACGCAGTTGTTCCGGATTCGATCGTCGATAGCTCGGCAGTCGCGGAGTCGGCGACGACGTTCGAACCCGACTGGCGAGCGCTCACCTCGAGTTCGAGGTCCGCTTCGGCGTCGTCGCCCGTGTTGGTGAGGTAACTCTGGACGGCCAGCGTCGCCGCGTCGGCAGTCGACGATTCGATGGAGTAGCCGACCGCGGGGACGTCCGCGAGACTCCCGCCCGAGTCGCCGCCGAAACGGTGGAACTCGACGTCGGTGTCGGCGTAGGCGGGCGTAAGCGCGTCGACGCCGTCGACGGTGTGGCTGGCGGACTCGGTGCGCGTTCCGTCCCGATAGACGAACGTCTCGATCTCGTAGCTACTCTCTCGAGGGACATCGACCGTCCCCGAGACGACGACTTCGGATTCGTCGGTCAGCGTCTCGACGTCACGTTCGGTCGTGTCCTCGACGAGACCGGTCTTCGTATCGGTCGCCCGATGGACGACGGTGACGTTCCTGACGGGGCCGCCGCGGTGCTCGAGGTAGGTGTCGACGGCGAGCGTTGCCGTCCCACCGGTGACCTCGTCGGCACTGATCGTTATTTCCGTCAGCGAAACGCGACCGGCGTCCTCGACGGCGCCGGCCGTCTCGGACGCGCCGGGATCGGACACCGCGCCGGCGAGCGCGAGGGTCGTGAACGCCCCGATCACGACCACGAGCGTCGCGACGGCCAGGAGGGACTCGCGGTTCATGTCAGAACCCACCAATCGGTTGTATAAGTGTTTTGTGTAGTCTTCGAAAAAGAATTTCAGGAATTATTACCTAAACGGCACGAGCAAGGTCTCGAATCCGAAACGGTCCGGATGCTCGTCGTCTGCGGAAGCCATCTTGATCCGCTCGATTCCGAGGATGGTTACTCGACGCGCAACTGCGTCTCGATCGTAGCAACCGAATCGGTAGTTTTCTCCGTCAGCTATCGCTACCCGTGGGAACGCAATCTCGAGACGGCATTCGGTTTGATCGGTTGGGATGATAGTCTGACGCTAAACACAGTCTAACTGATTGTAATTCGGGCAAATCCGTGGGTAGCGTGTAAACGGTGACTGTCCTTATTCAGCTTGTACACGGTCTGACGAGCCGTATGAGAGGACGAATTGAGAGTGAGAGGCCGTCTCTCCTCCGGACCTCGTCCGGCGTAGCAGCGTACTCGCTGTATTCGGGTCCGCAGACGCGAAACTGCGGCAAACCGGGGTTCGTACTGAACGCTTCCGCGGATCAGCGGACCGTTCACCCGAATCGAGAAATCACGAACGGAACGGATCAGAGCCCGAATAATGTCTGAACGCATCTCCAGTATCGACGCAACGCGAATCGTTGCGATGGTCGGCGTCGTCGTCATACACACGAATCCGTTCGAGGGCCTCGGGACGTACGGTAATCTCGCTAACTTCCTGCTCGAATCTACCGCGCGGTTCGCAGTCCCGTTCTTCTTCATGGCGTCTGGGTATTTCTTCGCCCTCCAGATCGCTCGTAGCGATCCGACTACCCAGTTCCGCAAGCGAGTATCCAGGATCTCTTCGCTCTATTTGTTCGGGCTACTGCTCACGTTTCCGGTTTTCCTCGCGGGAACGGCCGTCCAGGCCAGCGTCGAAAATCGCGATATCGTAACCAGCGTCGTCCACGGGCTGACCGCGTTCGTATCACCGGTCGAACTCATTTACTACGGGACGTCCGTCTCCGAGATACTGTGGTTCTTCCCGGCGCTACTCTTTTCGTACCTGTTCATCTATCTCTGTACGAATCACGGTCTGGGCGCGTATCTGTTGCCGATTTCGCTCGGCTTTCATCTCGTTGGACTGCTCGGCTCGAGCTATACGATGTTCGTGGATATCCCGTTCGCGGTCAGAGACGGACTGTTCTTCGGGTTCTTCTACACGAGCCTCGGCTACGCCATCTACTCGTACGACTGGCAGCCGGACACCGATCGAAGCACGCTCTATCTGGGATTGACCATCCTCTTTGGCGCACTCCATATCGGTGAACGATACGTACTGGGCTACGTCATCACTGAAAGCACCGTTGCGGAGGGCGTCTATTGGTCGAGTTATACGGTCGGAACTGCGCTGGTTGCCGTCTCGCTGTTCGTCTTCCTCCTCTCTCGACCCGATCTCGGAACGTCCACTGCGGTACCGTCGTGGGGACGGAATTATGCCGTCGGTATTTACGTTGCACATCCGCCCGTGTTATACGTTCTCCAGAAAGGAGCTGAGGCGCTCAGTGCGAGCGGTTACGAGATCCAAAACACGATCAGCTGGCACCTCGTGTTGACGCCTGCAACCTTCTTTGGGGCCTTGCTCCTCTATCTGTCCGTTTCGAAACTGAGACCCGTTCCAGTCGGTGGGTTTTCCCTGCCGAGAGGAGACTGGATACAAGATAGATAGCGCTCGACCCCCGTACTGTTCCATCCGCGCTATCTGCGGGGTTCCGCTTTGCTGCGGTGTGATCGCCCCGAGACTGGCGTGTCGGAATCGATCGAACGCCGGTACGCGCAAGTCGCACGAGCCACAACAATCGATATGGTCGTTTTCGTTTATGGAACGCTGACCGAAGGGGACCGAGTCGCGACCGTCCTCGGGGACGACGCCGACTCCGAGTTCGTCGGTCGCGCAACGCTCGAGGGGCTCCACCGAGTCGACGGCCGATACCCCACGCTCGTTCCCGGCGGCAGCGTCGACGGACGACTGCTCGCGGTCGACGATGCGGGCCTCGAGCGACTCGACCGGTACGAGGGCGTCGAGGCCGAGCTGTACGTCCGCGTCGCGGTGCCGGTGACCGGCGCGGCCGGCACCGCCAGCGAGCGGTGCTGGGTGTACGTCGGTGAGCCGGACCAACTCGGTGTCGACGCGACGTGGCCGGGGGAGGGGGCGCTCCGCGACCGCGTTCGAACGCACGTTTCACGGAGCGATGCTGTGGTACGCAATCACGAATGACGTCCGTCTGTCCTCCGTCTGACGGGCCAGCTATCCCGCTCCCGTCTGCCGGTTTCACTTTCGCCGCGGGTGCATGAGATTTATATACTCCGGGTCCCCTTTTCCAGTCGCACGTCACACGCCGTGCATTCCCTGTATTCCCTGTCGTGCTGCTCTGTTGCAGCACATCCCTGTTTGGGTGACGGCGGCGGGCCCGACACGGCTCCCCCGGTCCCCGACAGTAATCCTTACACCTCGTCCCGAGTAGACGGGCGTATGCTCGAACACTCGGATATTCTCGAGGCGCGCGAGCGGGTACGAGAGACATCTCGACACACGCCCCTCGAGCACTCGCACACCTATTCGTCGATGACCGGAGCCGATATCCGCCTGAAACTGGAGAACTTCCAGCGAACGGGCGCGTTCAAGATTCGCGGCGCGACGAACCGAATCGCGACGCTCTCGGCGGCCCAGAAGGAAGCGGGCGTTGTGACGGCCAGCGCGGGCAACCACGCACAGGGGGTCGCGCTCGCGGCCACGCGATCGGGCGTCGACTCGAAGATCGTCATGCCCGAACACGCGCCGATCTCGAAGGTGAAGGCGACGAAGAGCTACGGCGCGGAGGTCGTCCTCTCCGGGCGGGACTACAACGAGGCCGCCGAACGCGCCCACGAACTCGAGCGCGAGGAGGACCGGACCTACGTCCACGCGTTCGACGACGAATACATCATGGCCGGCCAGGGGACGATCGGTCTCGAGATCCTCGAAGACTGTCCCGAGGTCGAGACGGTCGTCGTTCCGATCGGCGGCGGCGGTCTCATCAGCGGTATCGCGGTCGCGATCAAGGAGCAACAGCCCGATGTTCGCGTGATCGGGGTGCAGGCCGACGGCGCCTCGAGCGCCGCCGCGTCCCTCGCAAAGGGCGAGCGTGTCTCGATCGACGAGGTCGACACGATCGCGGACGGGATCGCGACCCGCAGTATCGGCGAGCAGACGTTTCCCTACATTCGGGAGTACGTCGACGAGGTCGTCACCGTCTCCGATCCCGAGATCGCCGTCGCGCTGGTCTACCTGCTCGAGCGTTCGAAGACCCTCGTCGAGGGCGCTGGCGCGGTCCCGCTCGCGGCGGTGCTGTTCGAGAAGTTCGACTACGCCGAGGACGAGGTCATCGTCCCTGCGCTCTGCGGCGGGAACATCGACCTCAACACGCTCGCCAACGTCATCGTCCGCGGACTGGTCGAGACCGGGCGCTATCTGAAGATCAAAACCGTCCTGAAAGACCGTCCCGGCGCGCTCGACGACCTGCTGGACATCTTCACCGAACAGCGCGTGAACATCTACGCTATCCACCACGACCACACCTCCCGTAACGTCGAGATGAGCGACACCGAAGTCGAACTCGAACTCGAGATGCGCGGTCCCGACCACGTCGACGAGTTCCTGTCCGCGCTTCGGGACGCGGGGTACGAGGTCGACGTGCTCGCCTGACCGGCATCACGGCTGGATCGCCTTGTTTCTACAAGTGCCGACTGAACGCTTTCCCGTGTCGCGTATCGTCGTCGCAGAGACCGGAACGGGGACGGGGACTTCGCCCGCTTTTAAGCCATCTCGGTGCGAGACTGTGAGCATGAAACGTATCATCGAAACCGACGACGCGCCGGCCGCGGTCGGTGCCTACAGTCAGGCGACCAGCGACGGCTCGCTGGTGTTCACCGCCGGTCAGATTCCAATGACGGCAGACGGTGACCTGCTCGACGGTGAGCCCATCGAGAACCAGACCGATCAGGCACTCTACAACCTCGATGCCGTCCTCGATGAAGCGGGAGCGTCCTCCGAAGACATCCTCAAAGTGACCGTCTTCCTCGAGGACATCGACGACTTCGAGGCGATGAACGAGGCCTACGCCGACTACTTCGACGACCAGCCGCCGGCCCGCAGTGCCGTCGAGGTCGCCGCGCTGCCGAAAGGCGTCGGCGTCGAAATCGAAGCTATCGCATCCGTCGAGGAAGCCGAGTGAATCCGGCGTGAGTGGCTATCCGTCCGGGACGATGGGGATCGATCCGCGAGCCAAGTCCGCGTTTCTCTGGGGGCTGGTCGGGCTCCTGTCGTTCCTGGTGCTCGTCCAGGGCTACGCCCTGCTCGCCGAACCGATCGTCACGATCGCACAGGCGCTGGCGATCGGAGCGCTGGTCGGCCTCGGAGCGGGGGTCGGAGCGTACCTGCTCGAGCCGCGACTCGCCGCGCGGGCGGCGCATCGCGACGACGAGTGACTGCGTCTCGTAACAGTTAAACAACGGACGCGGTTAGGATGACCTGAGCCAGGATGGCCGAATGGTAAGGCGCACGCCTGGAAAGCGTGTTCCCTTTGGGATTCAGGGTTCAAATCCCTGTCCTGGCGTTTCTGTCGCGAACAACGTCGTGAGCGACAGATACCCAACGAGGGGATTTGAATCAGGGAGGTCGCGCACAGCGAGCGAAGCGAGCGAGCACGTCCGACCGTGGTTCAAATCCCTGTCCTGGCGTATACTGTCTCTGTAAGTCAGTGAACAAATTCACCGTGCTGGTACGGTGAATTCGTGTAACCGTTACAGTGACAGTATATTCTGTCGCGAACAACGTCGTGAGCGACAGATACCCAACGAGGGGATTTGAACACGCGAGTCGCATGCGACAGAACGAAGTGCAGTCCTCGTTTCGTCACCACTCGAATCTGCGTTCCGACGTGGTTGCAATCCGCTTCGTCGTGACCGTGAATCGACACCTCGTGGTCCCGGGGGTCCGTCACAGGTGGAGTCCGATCGACATTCGACACCAGAAGACTTTCACGTGTGCTGCCGTGACCGACCGACAGATGCGACGAATACTGCTCGTCGTGACGCTGGCGGTACTCGTATCGATTGCCGGCTGTTCGGGGCTCGGCGGTGAAACGACCGATCCCTCCTCGGACGACGAGGAACCGCTCGACCCCTCGAGCGACGACAATAGCACTGTCGATTCCGACGATCCGATGACCAATGCGACGGACGCCAATCAGTCGATTCGAATCGAGGCGAACGAGTCGGTCGCCGGAAGCGAGTGGGAGTCGCTCACAGTGACCTATCCGCGCGAGAACTTCACCGTCGATAGCGCTCAGCACGGGGATATCCTGCTCGGTGCCGATACGACCGGTGACGGCACGGCCGATCGAACGTTCAACGAGACGCACGTGAGCGGCGTGAACAACAACGACTACTCGTTCACCGTTGAACTGGACACGGAGTACACGCTCGAGGCCGGCGACGTGATCGTCGCGGAGTATCCCGCGGTGGACAACCCCGCCGAACCGGGCGAGTACACGGTCGAGGTAACGCTCAACGAGGACCAGACCGCGAACGGAACCGTCGCGATCTCTGGCAACGAAACCGACTGAGACGGACGACTGCTAGTCAGGTCCGGCGTTCCCGCAACCCGTCTCAAGCAGGTGCGTCGAGACACAGTGACAGCAGACCGTCTGAGAGGGTCTCGAGCCGCGAGTGACGTACGATTCCGTACTGGAGAACGAGCGAGATACTCTCTCGAGCGGGCGATCACACGGTTTGGAAGGGTAGGGGTACGGGGAGAGCGCGTTACCGCTCGAGTTCGATCGGCGAATCGGTCGCGATCCAGCAGTCGGGGTCATCCGGATCTCTGAGTTCCAGATTGCCGCTCTGACACACCACCATTTCGTATTGATCCGTCATGCTGACCCCGCTGTCGACTCCATCGGGATCGGATATCGTAACGGGGCCCGTACCGGCCGCCCGAATCGGGGTAAGCGCTTCATACTACTGTGAGCGGACGTCTTCCGGACTGATATTTCGCGGCGCCGAGCGACAGTGAACGACTGGTCCGATCGCTACTGCACTGTCACAGCGGCAGTGACCGGACAACCCTTTGGTCTCGCGAGTCGACGATCGAGTATGTGCGGTCGCTACACGCTCGTCGTCGATGGGGACGACCTCGAGACCCGATTCGACGCCCGGTTTCGGGACTCGAGTTTTACCCCCCGATACAATATGGCTCCCGGTCAGGAGCTACCGGTGATCACGAACGAGGAGCCGGAGACGATTCAGCGCCTCGAGTGGGGGCTGGTTCCCTCGTGGGCCGACGACGATAGCGGCGGGCTGATCAACGCGCGGGCGGAGTCCGTCGACGAGAAGCCGAGTTTCCAGGCGGCATACGAGCGACGGAGATGTCTGGTTCCCGCGGACGGCTTCTACGAGTGGGTCGAGACGGACGACGGGACGCAGCCCCATCGCATCACCTTCGCGGACGACCGGGTGTTCGCGATGGCCGGCCTCTGGGAGCGCTGGGAACCGGAAACGACACAGACGGGGCTCGGCGCGTTTGGCGGCGGCGTCGACGACGAAACCGAGGCTGGTCCGCTCGAGACGTTCACGGTTATTACGACCGAGCCGAACGACCTCGTCGCGGACCTCCATCACCGGATGGCGGTGATCCTCGATCCCGCCGCCGAGCGGCGGTGGCTGGCAGGCGAGGATCCGCGGGAACTGCTCGAGCCGTCTCCGGCCGACGGGATGCGGGCGTACCCGGTGTCGACTGCGGTGAACGATCCGTCGACGGACGAGCCGTCGCTGGTCGACCCGCTCGAGTCCGCGTAGTCAGTCGATTCGGTCACAGATCAGTTCAGACGATACCAGCCCGTAGCACCCCGATTCCGGAGGGTCGGGAGGGGGTTTTCACGGCAGACAACAGTCGCAGGAGTCCTTCTCAGCTCAGTTCGTCGATGATCTCGCGCGTCGACCGTCGGACTGCCTCGTCGCTCGAGAGTCGGGGCTCCCAGCCCAGCGCCGACAGCTTCTCGATCGAGAGCCGCATCTTCGGCACGTCGCCGGTCCAGCCGCGTTCGCCGCCGGTGTACTCGCGTTCGGGATCGGCCCCCAGTTCCTCGGCGACGATGGTCGCGATCCGGTCGACCGAGGTTGTCGTGCGCGTGCCCAAATTGTACGTATTCATGGCGTCGTCGGCGTGTTCGACGGTGTGACAGATCGCGTCGAGACAGTCCTCGAGATGGAGGTAGGACTTCTCCTGTCGGCCGTCGCCGAGAATCGTCAAGTGCTCGGGGTCGTCCTGTAGCTTCTCGATGAAATCCGGGATCACCGCCCCGCGGAGGCGCGGCCCGACGACGTTCGCGAAGCGGACGTTCCAGACGGTGAGGTCGTGACTGTGGGCCCGCGCCGAGAGTAACCCCTCGTCGGCCAGCTTACTCGCTCCGTAGGCGCTGATCGGCTCGAGAGGCGCGTAGTCCTCGGGCGTCGGCCGCGGGGCCTCGCCGTAGACCGTCGAGGAGGAGGTGTAGGCAATCTCGGTCACGTCGGCGTCGGCCATCGCCTCGAGAATGTTGCGGGTCATCCGCGTGTTGTCGTCGAACTGGCCGTGGGGGCGGTCCGTGTCGACGTGTTTCGACGCCGCGAGGTGGAAGACGAGGTCGACGTCCTCGAGGTGGCCGGAAAGCGCGTCGGGGTCGGTGAGATCGGCCTCGAGGAACTCGGCGTCGTCGGGGACGCGGTCGCGGTCGCCGTTCGAGCAGTCGTCGACAGCGAGGACATCGGCGCCGTCCGCGAGGAGGCGCTCGGTGAGGTGGGAGCCGATGAAGCCGGCCCCGCCCGTGACGAGTATGTTTCGGCTCGAGAGTGACATGACCAGTGATTCACTGACTGGGAGGTAAGTAGTTGTGTTTCGCTCCAGGTACCGCCTTCGTGTGCAGCGATCGGCGTGGCCGTTTCGTCGGACGAGCCCCGCGTTCCGTGCGTGCTGGTGAAGCCAGCGCTCGACGGACAGGGCACGCGGCTCGAGGACAGCGAGGATACTCGGCCGGTTTCGAAGAGACCGACGATAACGGTGCCCGTCCGTCGCTATTCTTTTTGCAGCGACCTTCGTTTTCACTGGTGATGCGTTACTTCGAGGATATCAAGGTCGGAACGACCAGAGCGTTCGGTGAATACCACGTCACGAAGGAGGAGATCGTCGAGTTCGCCGAACAGTACGATCCACAGCCGTTTCACACCGACGAAGACGCTGCAACGGAGTCTGCGTTCGGTGAGTTAGTCGCATCGGGGTGGCACACCGCCGCGATATCGATGCGAATGCTGGTCGATAATTATCTCCAAGAGAACGCCGGAATGGGTGGCCGCGGGGCTGATGAACTCCGGTGGCGACGGCCGGTCAGGCCGGGCGATACACTGTCCGTTCGGGCAACGGTCGCAGGCAAACGCCGCTCAGAGAGTGAGCCACGCCGCGGATATGTAGAGAACGATATCGAGGTGGTGAATCAAACCGATGAGATCGTCCTCTCCTACACCGTCACCGGGATGATCGAGCGACGAGAGCACAGCAGCGAGTAGATGGGACAGTTTACACGCCGGTCGAGTACCGCAGGATCCCGGCGAAGCCGCCGAAGGCGTTGAGGAGCTGTTCGCCCTTCTCGAAGTCCGTCGAGATGAACTTGGTCTCGGTGCCGCGCTGTTCGGCGATATCGATGAGGTGGTCGATGGCGTCCTCGCGGTCCTCGTCGGTCGCCTCGACCTCGGTGCCACACTCGGTACAGGAGTGAGTCGGCGTCGACTTCCGGCGGTCGACGACCTCGCGCTCGGTGGTGCCACAGTCGGGACAGTCGTAGGTGATCACGTCCTTCCGGAGGTCCTCGCTGATCAGGAGGCGGTCGACCGACCCCATCATCAGGTTCCGCCGGGTCGGCTCGAAGCCGTAGGTCGCGAGGTCGCCGGCGTTGAGTTCCTTGAAGAACTCCTCCATCACCTTCTTGTCCTTCATCACCTCGGCGTCGGCGAGCGCGTCTTCGGCGTTGTCGACGAGGTCCTTCAGGCCGGATTCGTCGGTGTAGGCCACGTCGAACTTGCCCAGAACGGAGTCCTGCAGTTCGTGGTGAAGGTAGTCGCCGTCGAGGAATTCGTCTTTGGTGGGCGAGGGACCGCCGACGAGGATGCCGTCGATCTCGTGACGCTTGGGGACGAACAGGTCGTTGGCCATCCCCGCGACCTCCTGGTAGAAGTTGTCGATTGCCTCGAGGCGCAGGCGGGCGAATCGCTGGGCGGACTGGCCACCCTTTCGCTGCTTGCCGGGGACCAGCGAGGAGGCGGATTTGACCGGTTCGATGCGCTTGCCTTTCAGCCAACCCACGTTGGCCTCGCGGCGGTCGAGGACGATCAGACCGTAGAGGCCCTTGTCGGCGAGCATCTCCTCGAGCGGCTCGGTCAGGAAGTCCGAGTCGCAGTGATAGCGGAAGGACTCGATGGGCTGGGGCGGGCTCTCGAGGACTTTCGTGACCATATCGGTGCGACCGCCGCCGGAGTCGACGGCACCGGAGAAGAGCACGATGCCGTTGTCCGGTGGAAAGGTGTCGAAGTAGCGGAGTCGGTCTTTGATGCTCGTCAGCGCGTCCTGGACGGCCGTTCGGGTCTGCTTGGACTTGATGTTGGCCGCTTCGCTGTGTTCCTGCGTGACGTGCTGGACGACGTCACTGATCTGTCTGTCGTCGGGAATGTAGATCGTCACGAGCTGCGTGCCGGAACCGTCGTAGTCCTTGAGGTCCTCGATGACCTTCCGGAACTCGTACTTTTTCCGGTCCGAGTGCTCCTGCTCGCCCTCCTGGCTCATTACACGTATAAAACCGGGCTGTGGGTAAGAATCCTTTGACACACCTGCCGACGTGGGATCGCTTCCCGAGCGATGGCGAGAGTACTGGCCGCCTGCGAGTGGTCGTCACAGACCCCGTCGACGTGGGTCAGTAACTGAGTCAAAGCGGAACGCGCGGGACACTGTCGCTGACGTGATTCCCCGCTGTAACGACGCGGGAGGTGTGGTCACGATTTAAGGTGGTGCCGTTCTAGGGTCCGGACAGTATCCGAGTATGTCTCATGAGACGGTCTACGCCATCGCGAGCGGGAAAGGCGGCGTCGGGAAGACGACGACGACGGTCAACCTCGGTACGGCCCTCGCAGAGGCCGGCCAGCGCGTCGCCATCGTCGACGTCGATCTCGGCATGGCGAATCTCGCCGGATTCGTCAGCCTCACCCCCGACTCGACCACCCTTCACGACGTGTTAGCCGGAGCTGTATCGATCGACGACGCCACCTACCGACTCGCGGACAACATCGTCGCCGTCCCGAGCGGAACCAGCCTCGACGAGTACGCCGAAACCTCTCCCGAGGGGCTGCACGATGTCGTCGAGGAACTGCGATCCCAGTTCGATTACGTCTTTCTCGACGTCGGGGCCGGCATCAGCCACGAGACCGTCCTCCCCCTGGGACTGGCCGATGCCGTCATCCTCGTCTCGACGCCCGAACCCGCGGCCGTTCACGACACGAAAAAGACGATCGAGCTGACCGACCGCGCGGGCGGCGAGGTTGCCGGCCTCGTCCTCACTCGCACCCGGCCGGACGGCGACGTCTCCCACGACGAACTTGCCGACCGCCTCGAGGTGCCCCTCCTTGGGACGATTCCCGAGGATCCCGCGGCTCGTGACAGCGTCTACGCCGGGACGCCGCTGGTCGTCTTCGAGCCCGACGGGCCCGCCGCCGTCGCGTACCGCCGCCTCGCGGCCGATCTGACCGGGATCGAGATCGACATCCCGGAGCCCGACCGCGACGGTGACGGGGATGCCGCGTCCACCGACGCCGAACGACCGGCGGCCGAACCGAACGCGGACGGTGGTGGCGATGCGGGCGGCGATGACGATGCGGGCGGCGATGACGATGCGGGCGGCGATGACGATGCGGGCGGCGATGACGATGCGGGCGGCGATGACGATGCGGGCGGCGATGACGATGCGGGCGGCGATGACGATGCGAGCGGCGGTGGCGATGCGGACGGCGGTGACGATGCGGGCGATACCGGCGAGCGCGAGGCGGCACACGACGACGTCTCGAGTGCGATCACGGAAGCTGAATCGGACCCAAGATGAACGATCGCCCCCGTCGTGCACACGGTTTCCGGCGGTAGGCACCGCCTGAACCGTTGATCCCCGCTCGAACCCACTATTCATCCCGCCGTTTTGCCGATCGGGCGGGATTCTGTCGGCGGGGGGTGGAATAGTGATACTCCGACAGCATGCAATGAATTATGTGGCGTCTGACCGGTCGGTATTGTCGTCGGTATCGATGTAGAGAACCGCTACGAGCCGCTTTCCGTCCATCATCGAGTCGAAACGGCGGCATTTCAGCGTCCGAGATAGTAACGAACTGATTACTAATCATGGCGGTTCTCGATGCCTCGCCCATGGAGCGACGAAAAATCCTCCTCGGCAGTGGCGCAGCACTCGCAACCATGCTCGCGGGTTGTTCGAGCGACGAAACCGGCGACGAGTCCGACCCGAACGACGACAACGACGAGTCACTCGGAGATGACGGAAGCGACGGAAGCGACGGAAGCGACGGAAGCGACGGGTCTGACGACACCGACGGCACCGACAAACCCGACGTCCCCGGTCTCGATCCGGACAAGCTGAAGATCGACAGCGAGAAGGTCTCGATCAAGGACGTCAACAAAGACGGCGACCAAGTCGATATCGTCGCGACGACGACGACCACCGACCCGGACGTCCTGATGGCCGAGATCGAGTCGCTCGCCGACGACATCACTCGCGCGATCTCCGACCCGGAGGCGTTCGCGGCCGCGATCAACAGCGTCACCTGGGTGCTCGAGAAGGACGGAGCCAAGGTGCTGTCGTTCTACGTCGACGTGCAGTGGGCGCTCGCGTTCATAAACGACGAGATAGACGAAGACGAACTCGTCGATCGTGTCCTCGATACCGTCGACGAGATGCAGTAGCGGTCCTGTTGTGATCGCCCGGTGACCTCTCGTTCTTTCGGAACCCGACTGACCGCAGAGCTGTGCGTATCGCCGAATCGCGATCCTACATCGAGCGCGGTGCGGCCACACCCAGAATCGACAGCGCGTTGGCGACCGCGTGTTTCGAGGCGGCGACCAGCGCGAGTCGCGCCTCGCGAATCTCGGGATCGACGTCGTCGGCCAGCACTGGACACTCCCGGTAGAAGCCGTTGAATCGGTCGGCGAACTCGCGAGTGTAGGTCGCAATCTGGTGGGGCTCGAGGTCGTCGGCAGCCTCGTCGACGACCGCCGGGAACCGCGCGATCGTCTCGAGGAGGTCCCGTTCGGCCTCGGTCTCGAGCAGATCGGCGTCGACGGCGGTCTCGACGTCGGCCATGCCGGTCTCGGGATCGATTCCCGCTTCCTCGAGGATACCACAACAGCGCGCGTGAACGTACTGGACGTAGGGCGCAGACTGGGCCTCGAAGTCCAGCGCGCGGTCCCACTCGAACGTGATCGCCTTCGTCGGTTGCTTGGAGACGATGTCGTAGCGGACTGCGCCGATCCCGACCTGATGGGCGATGCGCTCGATATCCTCATCGTCCAGATCGTCGTCGCGGATGCGGTCGTCGAGGCGGTCCTCGACCTCCCCGCGGGCGCGGTCGATCGCCTCGTCGAGCAGGTCGTCCAGATCGACGCCGGTGCCCCGTCGCGTGCTCATCTTCCCCTCGGGAAGGTTGACGTACGAGTAGAGCACCTGTCGGAGCTGGTCGGTCTCGTTGCCCAGTAACTCGAGGGTCGTCCGAACCTGCTTCGCCTGTAGCTTGTGGTCCTCGCCCAGCACCGTCACCGCGCGGTCGTACTCGTCGAACTTCCACTCGTGGTGGGCCAGGTCCCGGGTCGCATAGAGCGAGGTGCCGTCCGCGCGCAGGAAGACGAGGTTCTTGTCGATGCCGTGGTCCTCGAGCTCGAGCTGCCAGGCGTCTTCCTCATAGACCGATTCGTCGAGTTCCTTGAGCCGGGCGACGAGGTCGTCGGTCGCGCCGTTTCGCATGAACCGCGTCTCCTTGACGAACTCGTCGAACTCGGCCGGCAGGCGCGCGAGACACTCCGTCATGCCGCCGAGCACCTGATCGACGACCTCGCTGACTCGCTCGTAGGCCTCGTCGTCGCCCGCCTCGAGGCCCTGCATGATCGACTCGATCTCGGCTTCGGCCGCTTCGACTTCCGCGTCGGACGCGTTCTCGAGGTAGGCGTTCCCCTTGCGGTAGTAGCGCACGAGGTCGTACTCGATGCGGTCGCGCTCGGGCTCGTCCTCGAGGTCGTCCTCGTCGAACGTCTCGTAGGCCCAGGCGAAGACGGCCATCTGCCGGCCGGCGTCGTTGACGTAGTAGTGGCGGTCGACGTCGTAGCCGGCGTACTCGAGCAGATTACAGACGGCGTCGCCGATGATCGGGTTCCGGGCGCGGCCGACGTGGACCGGTCCGGTCGGGTTCGCGCTGGTGTGCTCGACGACGACCGACTCCTCGCGATCCGGCAGATTACCGTAGGTGTCGCCGGTCGCCGTCTCGAGCGTCTCGGCGAAGTAGGCGTCGCTCGGCAGGAAGTTGAGGTAGGGACCCTGCGTCTGCACGGCCGAAACGTAGGTCAGGTCGTCGGCGTCGATCTCGTCGGCGACCTGTCCGGCGACCTGCGGCGGCGGTGCGCCGGCCTCGCCGGCCAGTCGAAACGCCACGCTCGAGGCGAGGACGCTCTCGACGTCGTCCGGCGGCTCTTCGATCCCCAGATCGTCCGTGGGAAAGTCCAGCGTCGAGAGCGCCCCCTCGAGGGCGTCTTCGACCTCCGCGCGTAGGGAGAGGAACATACCCGCCCGTATTCAGGGCTCGAGTAAAGGAATGTCGGGTTCTGTCTCGGCGCGTCGCCTCGCCGAGCCGAGCCGACCGGGAACCGGAACGGGAACGCGGTCAGTCTACCGTTCGATCGTTGAACGACAGCTCGCGGTCGGAGATGTCGAGTCGTCTCGAGCCGTCCGGGAGTTCGGCCTGGACCTTCTCGATTAGGAGGTCGATCGCCATCCGGTTCGCGCCCTCGGGAATGATCACGTCGGCCCGTTTCTTCGTCGGCGCGACGAATCGCTCGTGCATCGGTTTGACCGTCTCGAGGGACTGATCGATGACGCCCTCGAGGTCGCGCCCGCGCTCGATGACGTCGCGTTCGATCCGGCGCAGAATGCGGACGTCCGCGTCGGTCAGCATGTATACCCGCAGGTCGAGGAAATCGCGGATTTCCTCATCGTGGAGCGCGAGGATCCCCTCGAGGACGATGATCTCGGAGGGCTCGACGGTGACGCGCTCGTCGGTGCGGTTGTGCACCTCGAAGTCGTACTGGGGCATTTCGATCGACTGACCCGACAGCAGGGTCTCGAGTTGCTCCCGGAGCAGTTCCCACTCGAACGCGGCGGGATGATCGTAGTTGACTCCCCGACGTTCCTCGAGCGCGAGGTGCGAGAGATCTTCATAGTATAGTAACAACTGCAACGATTTACACACTGATCGCACAGCCGTCGTGCGATCAGGTGTGCAGTGACTTGCAGTGGCGACTATAGTTGTCGATCGGGATCCGCGTGACCGCCTCGCCGACGGTTTCGGCGACCGTGCGTGCGACCGTCGTTTTTCCGGCTCCCGTGTCGCCGGCGATTCCCATGGCGAACGACGGTGTGCTCATCGTCCGGATCTGGATCGGTCCGCTAATGAATCCCTTGATCCCGCGTCGCCTCGATTCGACGGAATCCTTCCCCGAGTGCCAGCGCTCACTCGAACGGGGCGGCGGCCTCGCGGAACCGCTCCTCGTGGACCGGGCGAAAGCTCTCGCTCGAGGCGTCGAACTCGCTCGGCGTCCAGAACCGGGCGTCCGTGGCGTCGCTGCCGGCCGCCGGCACCCCCTCGGCGTCGACCCGATCGGCCACGTAGTGGACCGTCACGACGTGTTTGCCCTCCCGGGGCGGCATCGCCGATGCAGCGAGGATCTCGAGGTCATCGGTATCGACGACGATGCCGGTCTCCTCTGCGAGTTCGCGGGCGGCTGCCTCTGCGGGTTCCTCGCCGATCTCCACGTGGCCGCCGGGGATCGTCCATTCGCCGACGCCCGGGGGGACGCCGCGCTCGACGCAGAGGACGGTGGGCTCCGGACCGGATCGGTCGACGACAGCGACGCCGGCACAGGGAACCGGGTTGTGCCAGACGATCGCCTCGCAGGTCGAACACCGCATGCGCTCGCGATCGTCGAACGTGGTCGACTCGAGACGGGTTCCGCAATCGGGACAGAACGTCGGCGGTCGACTGACCATCTACGGGGGTCTCGGAACCGAACGGTCAAAGGGTTTTCAGTCCGCTTCCCGTCAGCGGAACGACGACGTCCGCGTCGTCGTCGAGCACGCCGGCCTCGCGGTACTGCTCGAGGGCCGCCGGGGCGACCGCACAGGTTGGCTCCACGTAGAATCCGTTGCGGTGGAGTCGGTCCAGCGCGGTCTCGATCCGGTCCCCACCGATCGCGATTACGTCACCGTTAGTCTCCTCGATCGCCTCGAGGATCTCGGTGCCGCGGGCCGGTTCGGTGATCTGAATCCCATCGGCGATAGTCGTCCCGTCGCCGTCCTCGTCGGTCGTGTCGCCGCCGAGTGCCGCGACGATGGGTGCGTAGCCGGCCGCCTGCGCCCCGAGTAGGCGGGGCATTCCGTCGACGATTCCGGCCTCGTTCAGCAGGCTGAAGCCGCGGTACGCACCGAGGAAGAGCGTCCCGTGGCCGATGGGAAGGACGACGGCGTCGGGAACGGTCCATCCCTGCTGGGCGGCCACCTCGAACGCGAACGTCATGGTTCCGGCGTAGAACGCGGGGTTCCACGCGTGGCTGGCGTACCATCCCTCGCCAGTCTGGTGGGGTGCGTCGCTGTCGCCGGCCGAGACGGCATCACCGTTCGAGCGGCCTTCGACGGCCCTGAGGCAGGCCGCGGTGACGTCTTCTCGCGTTCCCTCGATACGAACGGGGCGCGCGTCGGCCCGCTGGATCGCCATCAGCTTCGACTGTTTGACGTCCGCCGGAACGTAGATGTCCGCCTCGAGGCCCGCGCGGGCCGCGTAGGTCGCGATCGATGCACCCGCGTTCCCGGAGGAGTCCTCGATGACCTTCTCGACGCCGAGTTCGACCGCCCGCGAGAGGGTCGTCGTCGCGCCGCGGTCCTTGAACGACCCCGTCGGAAACACGTACTCGAGTTTGAACTGTGCGTCCCACTCGGGGGCGTCGACCATCGGCGTGAACCCCTCGTAGAACGTGACGTGCTGCTCGATCGGGAGGAACTCGAAGAAGGTCCACAGCCCCTCGCTCGTGTCCAAACTGTGCAGCGGGAGCGGATCGCCGTTCGGGTGGGGTCGTTCGGTGAACTCGAGGCCGCGGCCACACGCACAGCGCCACGGTTCGTCGGGGCCGGCGTCGTAGCGAGTGCCACAGTCGGGACATGTGAGCTCGGCTGGCATGGTTAGATGGTGTCGATGTCGGTTCCGACCGAGCAGACGTATTCGCCGGTCGCGACCTGCGGGAGGCGACGGATCCGCCAGAGGATGCCGTTGCTGTTGGCGGTGACGGTCGACTTCGGCTCGCCGAACGGCGTCGTCACCTCGAACAGCGTCTCGCCGCTTGCGACCCGTTCGCCCAACTTCTTTTGGAGGTCGACGAGGCCGCCGCCGGGAGCGCCGTACTGCTCGAAGCCGCTGGCACGCACCTGGCGCTCCACGTCCGCGTCCTCCTCGAGGTAGCCGTAGTACCGAAGGACGTTGAAGACGCCCTCGACCCCCTTCCGAATGCTCTCTTCGTCCCAGCCGACGGCACCGCCGAGTTCGGGGTCGACGGTCGGGATCCCTTCGTTCGGCGCGGTGCGGGCCAACTGGCCATCCGGTCCCTTCTGGTCGAGGATGTGCCCGCAACCGAAGACTCTCGCGAGTTCGAGACACTCGTCGTAGAGGCGGTGTCGCGTTCCACAGCGGACCCGGACCTCGTCGAGCATCCGGCTGGTCGACCCCTGGTGAAGGTCGAGGATCATGTCCGCTCGGGTCGCGACGTCGAACGTCGCGGCAGCGATCCGCTCGCTCGAGGTTCCGTTCTCGTTGCCGGGATAGGCCCGGTTCATCTTCGTATCGTCGATCGGGTTACGGTGTTCGGCCACCTGAAACGCGTGGTAGTTGACGATCCCGACGATCAAGATCGTGCCCGAGAGTTCGGCGGGATCGAGCCGGGGCACGAGGCGCTGGATCACGCCGATGCCGTTGAGTTCGTCGCCGTCACTGACAGCCTGTACGTAGAGCGTGTTTCCGGAAGTCGCGCCGTTGAGTACGGCGACTGGGAGCCCGAACGGGCTCCCGTCTCGCGTCTCGCCGACCTCGAGACGGCCCGTATCCATCTCGCCGGGCCCCGCGCTCGCGGTTCCGAGCGTCGTCGTCATATGTTCCTCACGATGGAGCCGTTCGCCTTTAGACTATCCTTTGATCTCGATTGGCGGGCACCCACTGTGAGGGCGGCGACGCAACCGATTTTCAGGACGAACGCGCACTCGAGCGTCGATCATCCGGTGAGAACAGCCCGGAGCGCGAACCGGAGGTTCTCCCGCCGTTCCATAGCTCGACGGTAGAAGTAGGACTTCCAGCGCTCGCCGTAGGGGACGTACTGCCAGACATCGTACTCCTCGGCCAACTCGTACTGGGCGGTCTCGCGGACGCCCATCAGCATCTGTACCTCGAACGCGGTGCCGGAGCGCTCGTGGAGCGCCGTCGCGTACTCGAGCATCGCCGGATCGTGACTCCCCACCGCGATCCCGCCGTCGTAGTGGTCGAACGCGTACTCGAGCAGGGTCCTGTACTCCTGATCGATCCGCTCCCCGTCCGCGTATGCGACGTCGGCCGGCGGATCGTACGCGCCCTTGACGAACCTGACCTTCCCGGGAACGTCGGCGAGGCGGCGCACGTCCGCTCGAGTCCGCCTGAGGTTCGCCTGGACGCAGACACCGACGCCCCCTCCCTGCTCGCGAGCGACCGTCTCGAACGCATCCAGGGTCGCGTCGGTTGTCGTGTGGTCTTCCATGTCGATCCAGACGAAGACGCCGCGCTCGGCCGCCGCGTCGACGATCGCCGTGAGCTCGGAGTGGAAGACGTCCTCGCCGATATCCAAGCCGAGTTGCGATGGCTTGACTGAAATGCAGGCCTCGAGCCTCGAGCCGGCGATATCGGCGACGAGTCGGCGGTACTCGGCGGCGTCGGCCGCGACGGGATCGCGCTCGTCGTAGTGTTCGCCAAGCAGATTGACGATGGCCTTTACGTCGCGCTCGTTGAGTTGACGGACGTGCTCGAGCGCTTCCGCAGGAGAGTCCCCCGCGACGAATCGGTTCGCGATGGGCGGGATCATAGTAGAGAGTCTGGTAGCGACGCGTAAGGGTGTTCCTCCGTTTCTCGACGCATTTCGACGAGGTTGTATGGGTCGTTCGAGGGAGAGAGACATCGTTCCGACGGGAGCCGATCCGTTCCCCGTCTCTACGCGGCGTCGTCAGGTTCATCGACGGAGAGTTTGTGGCCCGTTTCTCGACCGTGTTCCCGAATCACTTCCGCGGATTTTTCCCCGTCCTTCGTCACTTCCGTCGAAAAGTTACACTCGTCACACACGATACGAACGGTTCGAACGTCTTGCTCGGGGGCCATTATACGCAGCTCTCGAGTGATTCGTCCTGCTGGTCGCGTCTCGTTCGGAGCGACGGCTCGGTTCCGCCTGTCGTGAGTGTGGTATCTTCGGTCATCTGCCTCAGGTGGGACACGCTCCACTGCAGTGCGTTCCGCGCGGCCGCGACGGAGAGAACGAGGGACGTTCTGCGATAGAACGGGCGTCCGGTTGGAGCGACTCCGTCATCGTCGGGGCGAAACACACAAGCTGAATCGTTGTTCCGTCTGATGGGGAGGGACACCGGGCTATTAAATTTGCGCATATGTTAAACAAAACGACAATTCTCCGGTGAGGGAGGCGTCTTCCCTCCGGAGCGACGACTCGAGATCAGTCGTCGGACGACGGAATCGTCTCGGACGAGGGACTCGCGGTCCACACTCATCCGCCGTGGCCGGGATAGTCCCGCTCGAACCGGTCCTCGATTTCCGCCTCGTCGAACTGTACGATCACCGGTCGACCGTGCGGACAGGAGTAGGGATTCTCGCAGTCGTCGAGTGCGGACAGCAGGTCGACGACCGAGCCCTCCGTCAGCGAGGTGTTCCCCGTGATCGACGGATAACAGGCCAGATCCCCGAGGAACTCGTCGGCCAGCGCGTCGACGGTCTCGGCGCCCGCCTCGCGGTCGCCCGCGACGAACGACGCGAGGACGTCCCGTAACCGATCCGGCTCGAGCGTCGCCTCGAGCACCGCGGGCACGGTCGTCACCGCGACCGTCCGATCGTCCACTCGGTCGGCGTAAAAACCCAGCCGCGAGAGCGCCTCTCGGTAGTGCTCGAACGCCTCGGCCTCGGCGGCCGTCAACTCGAGTTCCACGGGCTCTGCGAGCGCCTGCGCGGTCGGATCGTCGGCGAAGGCCGCCTGCAGCCGCTCGTAGTTGACCCGCTCGTCAGCAGCGTGCTGGTCGATCAGGACGAGTCCGTCGGCCGTCTCGCAGACCAGATAGGTGTCGCTGAGCTGGCCGAGTAGTCGCAGCGACGGCAGCGACTCGAACGCGGATCGCTCCCCCGTTGCGGCCTCGCCGGCAAGTGTCCGCTGTTCGGTCGCGGCGGCGAATTTACGTTCGGCGTCGGACTCGGCGTGGCGGCCTCGTTCCGTCCTCGAGCCGTTCTCCGTCTCCGTCGAGCCGCTCTCTGTCGAGCCAGCCGACCCGTCGCCGTCCGCGTCGGAGACCGGATCCGTGCTCGATTCCGTCACGTCCGTTGCAGCTGTTGTGCCCGTCGCGTCCGTTGTATCTGTGTCATCCGTCGCGTTCGGTGCTGGTTCGTTCCGCGGCGTTGCCGTCGGTCGACTGGCCGCCGACGAGCCGCCCTCGGGCGGTGACTGCGGATCGGTCCCCGACTCCGCGCTCGGAGTCGCGGACGCGTCGGTCGACGGCGCGTCGCCCGTCGCAGCGTCCGTCCGTTCGGTAGCCGAGTCCACGGAGTCGTTCCCGCCGTCGCTCGAGCCGTTGGACGGCCTCGCAGCCTCGGTAGCGCGCTCGAGCGTGGCGGTCTCGTGGCCCTCCGAATCGGGTTCGGTCCCGCGGTCGCCGCCGGGTTCGACCCGCGCCTCGCCCGGCGCAGACCGACCGCGGGGCGCACCGGATCGAAGCAGGCCGTGCTCGAGCAACGCCGACTCCACGGCGGCGTCGACCTGTCGGCGGACCGCGTCATCGTCGTCGAAGCGCACCTCCCGCTTTCTGGGGTGGACGTTCACGTCGACCGCGTCGCCGGGCACCGCCAGAAAGAGGGTGACGAAGGGGTAGCGGTCGCCGCCCAATTGCGTGCCGTAGGCGCCCATAATCCCCTCGCGGACGGCGTCGGCGGTCACCGCCCGGCCGTTGACGTACGTCGCGAGGTAGTCCCGACTCGAGCGGTTCGTTTCGGGGTGGGAGACGAGGCCGGAGACCGATTCCAGGGGTCCCGGGGGAAGCTCGTCGCCGCCGGCCTCGACGGGGATCATCGACGAGGCGACCTCGCGGCCATAGACCGAGAGGACGGCGGCCTGGAGGTCGCCCTGTCCCGTCGTCGAGAACACCTCGCGGCCGTCGTGGGTTAGCGTGACCGCCACGTCCGGGTTCGCGAGCGCATAGCGCGTGACGACGCGGTTGACGTGGGCGAACTCCGTCGCGGTCGTCTTGAGGAACTTTCTGCGAGCGGGCGTGTTATAAAAGAGATCCTCGATTTCGACCGTCGTTCCCGCCGGACAGCCCGTCGGCTCGACCGAGACGACATCCCCGCCCTCGTAGGCGAGTTCCGTCCCCGCACCGTCCGCCCCGCGGGGTCGCGACCGGATGGTCACTCTCGAGACCGAGCCGATCGTGTGCAGCGCCTCGCCCCGGAAGCCGAGCGTGGCGACGCCCGACTCGAGGTCCTCGAGCCCGTCGATCTTGCTCGTCGTGTGCTCGCGGACCGCCGCGCGAACGTCCGCCTCGGACATACCCGCTCCGTCGTCGGCGACGCGAATCAGCTCCGTGCCGCCCTCCTCGACGGTGACGTCGACGCTCGAGGCGTCGGCGTCGAGACTGTTCTCGACGAGTTCCTTGACGGCGCTGGCGGGGCGCTCGACGACCTCGCCGGCGGCGATGCGGGCGACGGTGTCCTCGTCTAACTGGTGGATGTCGGTGTCGTCCTTGGGGTGGGTACTCTCGTCACTCATGATACTGTGGCGTCGGCGCGGTGATCGGCTCCGACGCGTCCGCTGTGTTGGATACTGTAGAGACGGCGGCTGGTTAGGTCTTCCGTCCCGTGTGTCACCGCCGAGACTCGAGCGCGTCGGCAGGGTTCGAGTCCGCCGTCAGTCCTCGAGCCCGAGGTCCTGCGACATCGAATTCCCAGCGCGCGGCACGCCTTTCACCGTCACCGTCTCGCCGTTCATGAACGAGGCGGCGGGACTCGAGAGGAACTGGGCGACATCGGCGATCTCCTCGGCGTGACCGATGCGGCGGTCGGCTTTCTCGCGGGACGGCATGTCTTCGCTGTCGATACCGAGCGTGTCGGCGACGCCGGGCGTCTGGATGAGTCCCGGGGCGATACAGTTGACGCGGATGCCGTCCTCGGCCCACTCGACCGCGAGCGTCTCGGTCAGCCGGATAATCGCCGCCTTCGACGCGCCGTAGTGGCTCTCGCCGGGGGCCGCGTGCTGGCCGTTCACGCTCGAGAGGTTGATGATGACACCGCCGTCGCCCTCGCGCATGACTTCCCCCGCGAGCTGCGTGCAGTGGACCGTGCTATTCAGATTGAGGTCGACGATGGTCTGCCAGCCGTTCGCGGAGATGTCCTCGAACGGCGCAACGAACTCCCCGCCGGCGTTGTTGACGAGGATGTCGATGTCGCCGAACTCGTCGACCGTCTCGTCGACCAGATTCTGGACCTGATCACGCTCGCGAACGTTACACTCGACGGCCAGCGCGTCGCCAGCGTCCGCGGCCTCGGTGATCCCCTCAGCGACCGGGCCGACGCGGTCTATCGAGCGCGAACAGATCGCGACGTTCGCGCCGTTCGCTGCCAGCGTCTCCGCGATCGACTGTCCAATTCCCTGGCTTGCGCCGGTGACGATGGCGGTCTTCCCTGCCACGTCGAAGTCTGCTTCGTGCATCATGGTAACGGCTGTCCTATCGGCTCAAAACGGTTCCGATGGCGCTCGAGTAACAGCGTTTCCGCGATCGACTGACCATTGTTCCACACGTCTTCCGATCGGAAACCGGAATCCGCGCCGACCCGATGGATAACAGAATCTATAGCCGGCCTGCGCCGAGAGTTCGGATCGAAAATGTCGTGGTATCTCCTATTCGTCGCGGGTCTGTTCGAAATCTGCTGGGCGGTCGGTCTCCAGTACTCCGACGGACTCTCGAAACCGGTGCCCACTTTTGGCACCGTCGTCGCCCTCGGAATCAGTATAGTGTTACTGGCACAGGCTGTCGAAGACCTCCCCCTGGGCACGGCCTACGCGGTCTGGACGGGTATCGGGGCCGTCGGAACGGCCTCGCTCGGAATCGTCCTGTTCGACGAACCGGCCACCCTCGCCCGGATCGCGTTCATCGGCGTCATCGTCGTCGGAATCGTCGGTCTTCACCTCGTCTCCGGCGGTCACTGACTCGAGACTGCCTGTTGCCTTCACACCGATCACCGGGCCACACGCACTGGCTGCTCTCCCGCTCACTCCTCGAGTCGCTCCTGTAGCTCCTGGACTTTCGAGACGAGTTCGATCGGCGGCGTCGTGTTCACGTCGATCGACTCGAGGTCCTCGAGGACGGCTTCGGTGTCGGGATCGATCGGTCGGGTGTCGGAGTTGGCATCGAGCGATTCGGTGTCGGAGTCGCCCGCCGACGATCCGGCGTCGGAATCGGGGTCCATCGGACCGCCGTCTGTCGATGCCGCCTGTGCCTGCGCACGGCCCGGCTCTCCTTGCGTCTGCATCGTTCCGCTCCCCAGATCGAAGACCGCTTGCACGGGATCGCTCGAGGCCCCGCCTTTTGCCTCGATAGCCTTCTCCTCGCGCAGTCGCTCGAGGACGTCTCTCGAGCGGTCGACGACGGGGTCGGGAACACCGGCGAGGTCGGCGACGTGAATGCCATAGGAGCGGTCGGTCGGGCCGTCGCGGACGGTCCGGAGGAAGGTCACCTCGCCGTCGCGTTCGTCCGCCGCGACGTGGACGTTGGCGACGCGGGGGAGGTTCTCCGCGAGTCCGGTCAGTTCGTGGTAGTGGGTCGCAAAGAGGGTCTTCGCTTTGACCTCGTTGTGGAGGTACTCCGTCGCGGCCCACGCAATCGAGATGCCGTCGTACGTCGCGGTGCCCCGTCCGACCTCGTCCAGGATGACCAGTGACTCCTCGGTCGCCGTGTGAAGGATGTTCGAGAGCTCGCTCATTTCGACCATGAACGTCGACCGGCCCTGTGCGAGTTCGTCCAGCGCGCCGACCCGGGTGAAGATGCCGTCGACCAGCCCGATCTCGGCCTCCTTCGCCGGAACGAAGCTGCCAATCTGGGCCAGCAGGACGATGCAGGCGACCTGGCGCATGTACGTCGACTTGCCCGACATGTTGGGCCCGGTCACCACGAGGAAGCCCCTGTCCTCGTCGAGTCGGACGTTGTTCGGGACGAACTCCGTCGTCTGCTCGACGACTGGGTGTCGGCCCTGCTCGAGCGTGAGGCGGTCGCCCTGGTGCAACTCCGGCTGAATCCAGCGGTTCTCGGCCGCGTGAGTCGCCAGACTCGCGAGCGCGTCGACCGTCGCCAGCGCCCGTCCCACGTCCTGTAGCAGTTCGGCCCGCGCGGCCACCTGCTCGCGGAGTTCCTCGAAGAGTTCGTACTCGAGGTCGCCGCGTCGCTCCTCGAGTCGGAGTATTTCGCGTTCCTTCTCCTCGAGTTCGTCGGTCGTAAAGCGCTTCGAGTTCTTCAGCGTCTTGATCTCCTCGTAGTGATCCGGGACGCCGTCGGCGGCCGACTTGCCCACCTGAATGTAGTAGCCGTCGGTCTTGTTCCGGTCGACGGTCACGTGGCTCAGGCCGTACTGTCCCTTCTCGCGGTCGGCGAGCGTGTCGAGCCACTCCTTGATCGCCTCGTGGCGCTCGATTACCTCGTCGAGCTCGTCGTCGTACCCACACTGGAGGAGTTCCCCCTGGGTCACCGTCGACGGCGGCTCGTCGGCGATGGCTTCCTCGAGGGTCTCCCGCAGCTCCCGCGCGGCGTCGCGATCCGGGCGGTCGACGATCTCCGAGAGGGGCGAGTCGGCCAAATCCGGATTCGATGCGATGGCGTCGGCCAGCGCGGGCAGGACCGCGAGCGTCTCCTGAACCGCGAGCAAATCTCGCGCGTCCGCACTCCCGTGGGTGGCCTTCGAGGCGAGGCGGGCCAGATCGTAGGCCTTGCCCAGCGTCTCCTGTACCTCGTCGCGGGCCAGCGCCGCCGTCGAGAGCGCGGCCACGCTCTCCTGTCGTCGCTCGAGGGTCTCGAGCGAGCGCCGGGGCCGCTGGAGCCACTCCTTGAGCAGGCGGCCGCCGGCGCTGGTCTCGGTGTGGTCGATCGTCGCGAACAGCGACCCGTCGCGCTTCCCTTGCATGGTTTCGGTTAGCTCGAGGTTGCGCTGCGTGGTCGCGTCCAGCGTGACGTGGTCGTCGCCGTGGTGGGCCTGAATGCGGGTCATCGAGGCGAGCACACCCGCGCCGGTCTCCTCGACGTAGGAGAGGATCGCGCCGGCCGCCGCGACGGTCGGAGTCGCGACCGACAGCCGGTCGACGGTTTCGGTGCCGAACTGCTCGCGAACCGTGTGGTCCGCCCGCTTCGGCGCGAACGCCTCGGTTTCGTGGATGGTCAGCGTGGCATCGGTCCGGTCGCGGACGGTGTTCAGCAGTTCGTCGTCGGCTCGCGCGTCGGGTCCCGGCAGCACCTCGACCGGATCGAAGCGGTACAGCTCCGTCAGCGCGTCGTCGACGTCGGTGGCGTCCGCGACGAGGAATCGACCGGTCGTCACGTCGGCGAAGGCGAGGCCGTAGCCCGAATCGGTCGTCGAACTGCCACTCGAGTCGCCGGCGCTCCCGCTGCCGTCGACGACCGCCGCGAGATACTGGGCGTCGGCGTCGCTGGTCTCGAGCAGGGTGCCGGGGGTCACGACGCGGACGATTTCCCGTGCGTGGCCGGAGTCGGTCTCGTACTGATCGGCGACGGCGACGCGGTAGCCGCGTTCGACGAGGGCCTTGAGGTAGGGCGTCAGATCGTCGATCGGCACGCCGGCCATGGGGTACGACGAGCCGTGGGAGGACTTCTGGGAGACTTTGAGGTCGAGCTCCTCGCTGACGATCTCGGCGTCCTCGCCGAAGAACTCGTAGAAATCGCCACACTGCATCGTCAGTATTTCGGCGTCGGTCTCCTCTTTCAACGAGAAGAACTCTCCGACGATCCCCGTCGCCTCGGTCATATCCGGAGACTGTCCTTCCATCGCAAAAACCCTGCGGGATCCGCAGTGAAAGTGGTCGGGTCGCGACCGATCACATAGTCTCGTAGAGAGAGCGTGACCTCGAGAACGAATGGCTCACCGAAATACGCCGGATCACTGTCTCGGAAACGTCGGCCGGAGGCCGACGCCGAATCCATCCGGTGTGGTGGACGTGGTAGGTGGGTGATCGGAATCGTCGGGTGGATTCGGCCACGGTGGAACGATATCCGATCTGTAGCGAGGGGGCGGTGATGTCTCGGGAAATTCGGACGGTTCGGCTGGCAACGACTGGATCCGCTCCGCCTCGCCACACAGGCTCTTCGGGGCTGCTATGTATATTTATTGAGCAGTTAAAGCGATACCGGCGGGTACAACGAGTGTGTCGGCCCGGACCGCTCGGCCGCGTGCAGCGACGATCGATCCGCGGACTGAACCAAATGAGGGGAGGGCCCACACACTTGGTCGGTCCGACGACGGATACCGCCCGGCGACGAGACCGTCAGTACAACGTCCCGCCGAGGGGAACGTCGTCGTCCGGCGACACCAACACGGGATACCCCTCCTCGCTGGGGACGCCGACGGTCAGCGCCTCGGATTTGAAGCCCGCGATCCGTACCGAGCCGAGATTCGTGGCACAGAGTACTTGTCGACCGACGAGGGCCGCGGCGTCGTAGTGGTGGTCCAGTTGGCCGGCGGACTGGATCTCCGCGTCGCCGAGGTCGATCCAGAGCTTGGTCATTTTCGGCTTCTCGGCTTCGGGAAACGGTTCGGCCTCGATCACCTCGCCGACTTCGATGTCGACGTCGAATGGACTCTCGACCATGCGTCGTGATATTGCTGCACCAAAACGTAGCTATTGGTTTGCGAACCGACGCGTCCGGCAGGGGTATATCACGCGTCCCGTGGGAGGACTGACTGAACCCCAGCAATGCCAGACCCTCGCGATCATCGCGTGCTGATTCCGATCGACGTCCTCGAGGGCCAGACCGTTCCGGCGACGGTCATCGACGCGTTCGCATCGATTCCGGTCGTTCTGCTCGGCTATCGCGAAATTCCCGACCAGACCGGACCGGATCAGGCACGCGACCAGTACGGTGACCGCATGCAAGCCGAACTCGCGGAGCTCAGGTCGGTGTTCGAGGACGTCGGCTGTGACGTCACGACGCGGTCGGCGTTCACCCACGACCGATTGAAAACGTTCGAACGCGTCGCCGTCGACGCATCGTGTGACGCCGTGTTGGTTCTCAACCCGGCACCGATTCTCGAGACGATACTCGTCGCGATTCGAAGCGACGTCAATGTCGAATACATCGCCCAACTGCTCGAGACGATTCTCGCGGGAACGGACCTCGAGCTAACGCTCTTTCACGTCGCGTCGGACGAGGACGGTCGGGAGGCAGGCTCGGTATTGCTCGAGACGGCGCGGTCGGAACTGGTGGCCGCGGGCGTCGACGACAGTCGGATCGACGGCACGGTCGTCGTCGACGACTCGCCGACGGCGGCCATCCTCGAGGCCGCAGCCGATCACGACCTCCTCGTCGCGGGCGAAAGCCAGCCGTCGATCCGTCGCTTCGTCTTTCGGGATCGTGCCGAACGGTTGGCCCGGCGGACGGTCGATCCGGTCCTCGTCATTCGGGGGGAGTACCTCGAGTCCCAGCGTGACGATGAGACGGGGAACGGCGAGACCGACGGTTGACGAGCCACCGAACGGGCGTCACCCGCCGCGTTTTCGGTACCAAACGCGAGCGCCGATCGGAGACTCGTCCGCCGCGAGGTCCAGTCTGCGCAGGACCAGATCCCGGATCGCGACCGTCACGACGAGTTCGATCACGTCCCCCTCGTCGGTCGCAACCTCGAAGACGCAGTGGCTGTCCCGCTCGTCGACGGCCTCGATAGTCCCGACGGACCACCGCTCGAGGTCGTGAGTCGGCTGTCGTGCGTGGATCCTGTCGTGGGGCACACGAGAGCAGAGGCGCGCCGCGACGGTCAGTGTGGCGGATCGGCAGTCGATCCGGTACAGTCGGGGCCGTCAGTAGTCCCCGAGCACGCCGAGCCGTCTCGCCCGGCGGGTCGCGTACTGGAAGACCGCGTAGCCGAACGCGAAGTACCCGACGGCGACTCCGAGCAGAATCGCGAGGTCGGTCGGCGGGAACTCCCAGAGCCGGACGTCGTCGATCATCGTCCGCTGGAGGAGCGCGCTGCCCTGGGCGAGCGGAAGCCATCGGAGCCAACCCAGATCGAACGCGGGCGCGGAGACGAGCACGATGAACCCGAACTGGAGCAAGTTGAGCCAGCTGCCGATCTGTTTGTAGAGGACGGTGACGCCGCCGGCCGCGAGCCCGAGGCCGAGCACCGAGACGATGCTGAGCGTCGCGACGACGACGATCGTCCCCAGGTTCAACTCGAGGCTCGTCCCGGTGACGACGAGCATCACCGCCAGCAGTATCGTCGCGGTGACGAACGACCGGACGATCTTCGCGAGGCCTTTCAACAGCGCAACGGGAGCGAACCCGAACGGCGACATCACGTGTCGCTCGAGGGTCCCCCACTGCACTTCGCTCCCGATATCGTTCGATATCGAGGAGTACGCGCCGACGGACAGCGACCACAGGAAGTAGCCGACGATGATCCCCTCGATCGAGTCGGTGAGCGCTTGCCCGGCGACCATCCGTCCACCGTAGAACAGCAGGCCGAAGAAAAACACCGAGATGACGAGCCCGCCGACGGCGTTCGCGGGATAGCGGACGAAGATCAGGTACTCGCGGTAGAGAACGGCCCGCGCGAGGTGCCGGTAGCCGGCCGGCCGCGGCGTCTCGCTCGCATCGGGTCCGCCCGCGGTCATCGGTCGCCCCGGTCGGTCGTCGTCAGGTCGACGAAGACGTCCTCGAGGTCCGGTTCGACCGTCCGGACGCGCTCGAGCGTCACGTCGTTGCGCCGGAGGAGGAACATCAGTTCGTACAGGCCGTCGCTGTCGGTCGCGACTTCGATCCGAGGGCTGGGATCGCCCGATTCGACGCGATGAGCGTCGAATCGTCGTCGCAGAGCCGACACGACTGCGGTGTCGAGATCGCGACTCGTGATCCGAACGCGGTGCCGGTCCGTACCGGAGAGGAGCGCCTCGACCGTGTCGTCCGCGATGATCTCTCCCTCGGACATGATGAGGACGCGGTCACAGACCGTCTCGACGACATCCATATCGTGGCTGCTGAGGACGACGGTGAGGGCTTCCTCCTCGGCGAGACGCCGCAGTTCTCGCTGGAGAGTTCGCGAACTCTCGACGTCCAGCCCCAGCGTGGGTTCGTCGAGGAAGACGACCGACGCGCCGCCGGCGAGGACGCTCGCCAGCGACACTTTCTGTTTCATCCCGCGGGACAGTTCGCGGACGGGAACGTCCGCCTTCTCCGCGAGACCGAGCTTCGCCAGCAGCCGGTCGTGGCGGTCACGAACCGAGTTCGGGTCGACGCCGCTGATCGTGGCGAAGTATCGGAGGTTCTCGCGGACCGTCAGTCGCCAGTAGTCGTTGCGCGCCCCTTCCAACATCGCGTCGACGGAGCCGTAGGCCTCCCGCGGTCGCTCGTAGAGGTCGACGCCGCGGATTCGGACGGTTCCAGCATCCGGGACGACCATGCCGAGGATCGACTTGATCAGCGTCGTTTTCCCGGCACCGTTTGGCCCCAGTAACCCTACGATCGATCCGCTCTCGACGTCGACGCTGACGTCGTTCACGGCGGTCACCGCCGCGTCTCCCTCACCGAACCGCTTGGACAGCCCGGTCACCGAAACGGCGATGTCACGGTCGTCCGTCGCCGACGACTCGACGCTGTCCAGGCGAGTGTCGGCGGCCGCGGTCCGCTCGTTGCGACCGATAGCCGAAGTTGCGACGCTGTCGTCGGAATCCATGGCCGTCCCCTCACCGACCGACGTCGTCGCCTCCTCACCGCTCGTGATCCGACCGTTTTCTCGCGCGGTCACAGTGCTGGTTTAAGCAACCGAGCTACAAAAGCGGGAGGTCACTCCCGCGGGGGAGCCGAACGCGGGTCGCTCGGCCGGTGATCGCGTCTCGAGCGTTCGATCCTGGTTGTCTGAACCTCGCAGGCTCCGGCCGCGCAAAGCGCGTTCTCGAGCGGGTCCCGACGCCGGTTCTCAGGTGGTGTCCGACGGTCGATCACCGCGTTCTGACGCCCCGGCGGGGTCCTCGCGGACGACGAGTACCGGCCCGACGGATTCCGAAGCGACCCGTTCGGCCTCCTCCCCGAAGATGAGCGATCGGAGCGACGGGGCCCGTTCGCCCATGACGATGGCATCGTGGTCGGTCGCGGCATCGATGAGCGCCTCGAACGGCGGCTCGTCGACCGCGAGTTCGGTCTCGACGTCGATGCCGTGTTCGGAGAGGCGTTTGCTGGCCGCCTCGATCGATTCTCGGCCGCCGGCTTCGTCGTCGGTCGCGAGAAAGAGCGTGACCCCGATTTCGCGGTCGCCGACCAGTTCGACGACGAACGAGCAGATTCGGTCGACGGCGACGTCGCCCGTCACCGTCACGAGGAGCCGATCGACCGGCCCGGTTACGCCCGGGATGGCGTAGGCGTCCGCCGCCGTCTCCGCGGCGACTCGATCGACCGTTTGCTCCCGGTCGTGGGTGAAGACGAGGCGATGGTCGGCGTGTCCTCCGGCCGCCTCGAACTCGGCCACGAGGTCGTCGAGAGCGGCTGTCGCACGGTCCTCGTACTGGAGTCGCGCCTGGTCGGGCGGTGTCTGCTCGGGCAGGACGTGATACCCCAGCACGGTCACGTCCATCGGCCCGAGCAGCGTCGACAGTCCGGACGAGATCGATTCGCCCTCGAGTATCGCAAGCGGGACGAGGACTCGCGTCATTGGAGCACCCCCTTCAGGGTCACGTCGCGGGCGTAGTAGGCGTACCATCCTGCGGTTGCGAGCATGATCCCGAGGCCGATGAGCTGTGATGCGCGTTGCATGAAGCCGATCAGGGCGAAACTGGTGAGCGAACCAAGTATCGGGACGACGGGGTAGCCGGGGACCCGGAAGTCAGGGTCGTACCACTCCGGTTCGTTCCGGCGGAGTACGAGCAACGCCACGCAGATCAGACCGTACATGACGAGGTGCAAAAACGAGGCGACCTCCGCGAGCAGTTCCACACGGCCGGTCGCGACCAGCACGAGGATCGGCCCGCCGGCCATTCCCAGCGCGACGTGTGGCGTGCCATACCGGAGGTTGATGTGGCTCGCCCGTCGTGGCAACAGGGCGTCCTTCGAGACGGCGTAGATGGCTCGAGAGGTGCTGAGAACCGACGCGTTGGCGCTCGACATCGTCGCGAGCAGCCCGCCGAAGACGATCGCGAACGCGCCAGCCGCGCCCAGATAGTGGCGGCCGACTTCCACCATCGCCGTCTCGCCGAACCCCGCGAGTTGCTCGCTCCCGAAGGCGCTCGTCGCGACGAAGATCGCCGCCACGTAGAGCACGCCGACGACGAGGACGGAGCCGACCATCGCCAGCGGCAGGTTTCGACCGGGATTCTTCATCTCCCCAGCGACGGTCGCCACCTGCGCGAAGCCGAGATACGAGGTGAATACGAGCGCCGCCGTCGTCAGTACGGAGACCGTTCCGAACGGTGCGAACTGTTCGGGTGCGGACGGTTCGCCGATGAGTCCCACCGCGTCGAGTCCGCCGTACCCGAGGAAAAACACCAAAATCGACAGCAACAACGCGACGATCCCGTTCTGCAGCTTCGCCGCGTTTTCCGTCCCCGTGACGTTCAATACGGTAAAGCCCGCGCCGAACAACAGCGCCAGCGGGATAACGAGCCCATCGCCGACCGCAACACCGAGTTCGGCGAGCGTATCGACGGCGTAGTAGCCGAAGCCGACGAGGTAAAACGCCGTCGCGAACACCAGTCCGAACCACAACGAGAGTCCGACGACGGTCCCGGCGAGCGTGCCCAGCGCGCGGGAAATATAGTAGTAGCCGCCCCCGCTTTTGGGCATCGCCGTCGCGAGTTCGGAGGTCGGCAGTGCGACCAGCAACGCGACGAGCGCGCCGATGGCGAACGACGCCGCCGCTGCGGGACCGGCCTCTCCGGCCGCTAGCCCCGGAAAGACGAAAATACCGGCACCGATCATCGTCCCGATCCCGATGGCGAGGCCACCGGAGAGCCCGAGCGTCCGCTCGAGTTCAGCGTCGTCCGTGATCGTCGCCTCGTCGGTCTCGATCGTCGCCTCGACCTGTGGCGATTCGCCTTCGACGTTGGTTCCACCAGCCGGCGACGTATCACCCATAGCGAAGGAGACTCCCGCTGGCCGTATATTTCTGCTGCTGACCGAGGGTCCAGATCGACGTTTCGGCCCTCTAGCCGCCGAAACCCGGCGGCAGCCGGTTCCGCGATCAACCAACGAGTTCGTCGGCTAACAACCGCAGGCTCTCGTCGTCCTCGCCGGCCGCGTCCGGAACTGCAAGCATGACCTCCTCGATACCGACGTCGGCGTACGCCGCGAGCCGCTCGCGGACTTCCGCCGGCGTCCCCGTCGGAGCCGTCTCGAGGTATGCCGACAGAAAGAACTCGCGGGGCTCGCTCGGCTCGTCGGCGGGCAGAAACTCGCTCCGGAAGGCCTCGAACTTTTTCTCGGCCGCCGCAGTCGTTTCGCCGACGAAGACGAACAACTCGGCCGACTTGCGGATCTCGTCGTACCGCGTTGTGCTCTCGCAGTGGTCGCGCAGGATCTCGAGTTTTCCCGCGAATCCCTCCGGCTCGAGCGTGCCGTAGTTCCAGCCGTCGGCCAGCTCGGCGGTGTAACGCAGCGTAAACTCCTCGCCCCCGCCGCCGATCCAGATCGGCGGGTGGGGGTCCTGGACGGGGTGGGGCTCGCAGAAGGCGTCCTCGAGGTCGATATCGAGGTTCTCGCCCCGGTGGCTGTACGTCTCGTTCGTCCAGAGTCCCTGCAGGATCTCGACGGTCTCGGCGAGCCGGCGGAGCCGTTCGGCCGGCGGCTCCCGAAACTCGTAGCCAAAGCGATCGTACTCGGCTTCGTACCAGCCGCCGCCCAGCCCCAGCTCGAGCCGGCCGTCGCTCACCCGATCGACCGTCGCCGCCATCTTCGCGAGCAGCGCCGGATGGCGGTAGGACTGGCTGGTGACGAGCGTCCCCAACCGAACGCGGTCGGTCGCCTCGGCGACCGCACTCAGCGTCGTCCAGCACTCGTGGGTGTTCCGGCGCGGGTCGCCGATCCACGACTGGAAGTGATCCTCGAGCCAGACCGCGTCGTAGCCCAGCGATTCGGCCTCGAGCGCAGTGTCCCGAACCGTGTCGATATCGGTGCCGTACTGCGGGAGGATGTAGCCCACCTCGAGGTCGGCCGCGTCGGAGTCGGTCGCGCTCATTCGGACACCTCTCGATCGAGCGCCAGCGTTCGATCGGCGAGCGTTTCCGGCTCCGCGGCGACGAGTTTGACGAGCGCCTCTTTGCCGACTTCGCCGCGGTCGATGACGGCGACGGGAGCCTCCTCGCGGTCCGCGAACGCCTGCCGGGCACCCCAGCCCATCGTGCTTCCCTCGGTCTCTTTCACGGCTGCCGGCTCTGTATCACGGTCGTACGTGGCGACCGGCCACTCGAGGGACTCGAGCGCATCCTCTACGTCTGCATCGAACCGACAGTTTACTGCGAACCGAAGGTCAGGGACGAACTCTCGCGCCGAGAGGAGGAAGCGAGCGACGTGGCTCGAGGCCTCGAACCGAACGCCGCGGTTGGGCTGGACGCCCGAGAGCGTTCGCGTGATGCGGCCCTCGACGGCGGCCGTTTCGGCGACGGATTCGGCGTAGGGCGTCGCGCCGACGACGTTCATCCCGACCTCGGGAACCAGCGCAGAGACGTCGGCGTCGACGAACCGATCGACGATCGCCTGGACTTCCTCGGCAGTGGGTTCTCGAGCGGCTTCATTTCGCAGCGGGACCATGTGGTTGACCGCGCCGTGGCCCTCGCCCACGTCGGAGTAGTAGCGCACCGCGCGAGCGAGGAAGTCGGTCGCACCCTCGACGGCAGTCTCGAGGGCCTCTCCCTTCGCGAGGCGGGCCGCGATCGCAGCGGCGAGCGCGCAGCCGGAGCCGTGGGTCGCGTCGGTGCCGACGCGGGGGTGTTCGAACGCTCGAGCGCCGTCAGCCGTCACGAGCACGTCCTGCACTCGCTCGCCGGGGACGTGGCCGCCCTTGAGAAGGGCGGCGTCGACGCCCGTCTCGAGGATCGCGTCGCCGGCCTCGCGAGCCGTCTCCTCGTCGACCACGGCGATGTCGGTCAGTACCTCGGCCTCGTCGACGTTGGGCGTCGCCAGCGTCGCCTCGCCGAGCAGGTCTTCGTAGGCGCGTTCGGCTTCGGGCTCGAGCAGGCGATCGCCGGAGGTCGCGACCATCACGGGATCGACCACGAGCGGAAAATCGAACTCGCTCGCGCGGTCGGCGACGGTCCGAACGATGTCCGCGGTCGCGAGCATTCCCGTCTTCGCCGCGCCGACCGCGAAGTCGTCGGTGACGGCCGCGAGCTGGGCCTCGACCGCCTCGAGCGGAAGGACGTGTGAGGACTCGACGCTGCGGGTGTTCTGGGCGGTGACGGCGGTGATCGCTGACGTGCCGAAGACGCCGTGGGCAGCCATCGTCGCGAGATCGGCCTGAATCCCTGCGCCGCCGCCGGAGTCGCTGCCCGCGATCGTCAGCGCAACCGGCCGGCTATCGGGTGCTGGTGTTCGCATACGGAACCGTATTCCCGGATTATACTAAGCGATGATGGTCAGCAAACGGGAGTGTCGTCCGCTGTTCCAACTCCAGTAACGCATGTGGAATCGCAGTGAGCAGTAAACCGCCTCGTGATCGCAGCGACGCGTCGACAGCGGACCGGTCGTGATCCGGAGCGACTCAGCCGTCAGTGGTGAGCTCGAAGTACCCCCGTTCGTGTTTGATCGCTCCCGACTCGTTGAGCGCCGAAATCGCGCGACTGACGGCTTCTTCGCTGCAACCGTGCTCGGCCGAAACCGTCTGTCTGAGCGACTTGTGGGTGTGTCGCTCCTGCTCGAGTTCGTCGATGATCGCCGCTTTCAGCTGTTCGTCATCACTCATCGGTCTCAGCGTTGCTAGTACTCCGAGACGGGTACTCCTTGCCCCTTCCGTGGACGTGCCTCAGTGAGACATCCTCGCACCGAAGCGATGGAATCGCTCTACTCGGTCGTCTCTCCCGCCAGTGCAGCGTACGCTGCCCACGACGGATCGGTGTTCGGGTGCTCGAGTCGGTCCCCGTCCACGAGCACCTCGCCGTCGCCCGCCGTCGCTTCGACGCGGCCGATTTCGGCGACGGGAGTGTCCCGGGCCGCGAGCGCCGTGCGCACGGTATCGACACCGGCTGGATCGACTGCGAGCAGGAGCGAGCCGCAACTGGTCGCGGCCCAGGGGTCGATTGCGAGGGCATCACAGACCTCGCGGACGCCGGGGCGCATCGGGACGGCCGCGCGGTCGACCGCGAACCGAACGCCTGCGCCGTCGGCCATCTCGTTGAGCGCGCCGGCGAGGCCGCCTTCGGTGACGTCGTGCATCGCCCGCACCGGTCCAGCGGCGGCCGCGGTGAGAGCGTCGCGGACCGAGAAGACTTCCTCGAGGCGGTCCTGCGCGTCCGCGATCACATCGTCCGGGAGGGCCAACTGATCGCCGAAGAGCGTACTCAAGAGGCCGACCGACTCGACGGCGGGACCGTTCGTCAGGAGGAGCCGATCGCCGGGACGGGCTCCGTCGGGGCGGACGATTTCGTTGTGATCGCCGACGCCCATCGCGGTCGCAGCGCCGACCCACGGATGCGAGACATCCGCGTATCGCGCCGTGTGGCCCGTCACGACCGAGACGCCGAGATCGACGCACTCTGCGTGGATCGTCTCCCAGACCGTCGCGAACTCGTCGTCGGTCATCCCCTCCGGGAGCGTAAAACAGATCGAGAGATGCGACGGGGCGACGCCGCTGACGGCCACGTCCGCGAGCACGAGGTCGAGTGCGAACCGCGCCGCCCGCTCGAGGCCCAGCGCGGGGAGGATCGAGAGCGGATCGGTGGCGGTGACCAGCGCCCGACCGCCGATATCGAGGACGCCGAAGTCGACGCCGTGGGTCGGGCCGACGGTGACGTCGTCGCGGTCGGCACCGAGATTCGGTGCGACGTGCCGATCGAAGAACGCGCGATCGATTTTGCCGAGGTCGCTCACGGTCGGCAGGTCCCACCGAGCGGTCTTAGCGGTGGTGATCCGCGTCGACCGCGCCCCGGAACGACGGCTCGTCGAGCGTCGGTTACTCCGACCGCCACTCGAGCGGCTCCCCCGATCGAACGCGCCTCGCCGCCGATTTCGAACGGCAGCCCCGTAACCACAGTCACTATCGCTCGTAGCGTCACGAAACCGATATAGATCACAGACAAGAGTGAAGGCTGTTCCCGGAGTATTGGTGATAGATGGCGTATTCGCTCCGGTCACGGGCCGACATCGACCTCGAGTTCTCCGCGAGCGAATTCACGGGTGCGCTAGGTGATTCGGTTACGGTTCTGCCGCTGCTCGTGGCGCTGGGGGCGACGACGAGCGTCTCGCTTCCCCACGTCCTCGTCGGCTTCGGCGTTTTTCAGATCGTCTGGGGCGTCTACTACGGACTGCCCCTCTCGGTCGAGCCGATGAAGGCGCTGGTCGGCCTGGCGATCGTCGGGGCGCTCACGTACGCCGAACTCGCCGCCGCCGGGTTGCTCGCCGGCGTCGTCCTGCTCGCGGTCGGGCAACGTGGCCTCGTCGGGCGGCTCCAGCGGGTCGTCGGGGAACCGGTCATCCGCGGCGTCCAGTTCGCCGTGGCTCTTCTCCTGCTCGAGGCGGCCGTCGACCTCTCGATCGGGAACCTGCCGGTCGCGGCGGGCGGGCTCGCCATCGTCGGCCTGCTCGCGCTCGGCGGCTATCGGAGGGCGAGCGTGCTGGTCGTCCTCGGCCTCGGCGGGGTCGTCGCCGTCGCGACGGCCGGCGTTCCGACACCGACGGTTCCGACCCCCGCAGTCTTTCCCGCCGGGTCGCCGTCGTTCAGCGCGGCGGCGCTCGAGGGGACCGTCGCCCAACTCGGCATGACAGTGGGGAACGCCGCGATCGCGACCGCCCTGCTCTGTGGCGACCTCTACGACCGGGATATCTCGCCGGACGCGCTCTCGAGCAGTATGGGCGTCACCTGCCTCGCCGCGATTCCGCTAGGCGGCGTGCCGATGTGTCACGGGAGCGGGGGCCTGGCCGGAAAACACGCCTTCGGCGCGCGAACCGGCGGCGCGAATGTCCTGCTCGGGCTCGGCTATCTCGCGCTCGCGCTGGTCGCCGCCGGGGCCGTCCTCGCGGCCTTCCCGATGGCCGTCCTCGGCGTGTTGCTCGTCGTCGTGGCACTCGAGCTGGCTCGAGCGGCGTTCGAGCCCGTCACCGACGGCCGGTCGCTCGCGCTCGTCGCGGGGATCGGGGCCGTCGGCCTCGTGGGCAACGTCGGCGTCGCGTTCGTCCTCGGGGCCGTCGCGTTCTGGCTGCTCTCGCGACAGTCGTGAGCGGTCTGCGGGCGCAGTCGGAGAACACGAGCCGGATAACCTTTGATTCCGTAGCGCCAACTGCCGCCAATGGCTCCAAGCTGGGCAGACCTCTTCGACCGCGGGGCGACGTACGAGCGCGATTTCGAGGATATACGAACCGAACTCGAGGCGATCCGGGAGGAGAGCAATGCCTGAGCGGGACGAACCGAACCCCGCGCGCGTCGTCGCCGACGCCGACGTGCTCGCGGCGGATCTCCTCCTCGGCGGCGACGCGCGCGAGGCACTGGACCACGTCCGCCGCCACTCCTGGGTCGAACTGGTCGCGAGCGATCCGCTGCTCGCACAGACCGAACGGCTCGTGTCGAAACTCGCCGATCCAGCCCTCGCCGCCGATCACCGGGAGCGCCTCGAGGCCGAGCGGGTCTCTGTCGACCAGCCGGAGGGGGACCACCCCGCGTTGGCCTCGGCCTATCGGGGCGAGGCGGCGCACCTCCTCTCGTCCGACGAGCGCCTTCGATCGGCGAAAGCCGGGCTCACGCTCCAGCCGCGGGTGTCCGTCAGCGTCCGTCCGCCGGACGCGTTCGCCCGCCTCTTCGATCCCGAGAGCCTGTACGAGGCCGTCAAGAGCGGCGAGTACCCGGGGCCGGATCGGGATCCTCGAGCGTAGCCGCGGCGGTCCGGCTCGCGAAGCGACCACAGTACCGCGAGCGGGTTCGCACGAACTGATCGAACGCCGAGAGTCTTATCCGACAGGAGCCCGCAATATTGAGGGGGTATGAACGACCTTCGCATCGGATTGAGCTACGGTGACGTGCTCCTCGTCCCGAGGCGCTCGCCAGTCGACGGCCGCAACGACGTGGATCTCTCGACATCGTTTACGCCGAGCGTCGAACTCGAGACGCCGCTGGTCGCCGCCGCCATGGACACCGTCACGGAAGCCGAACTGGCGATCGAACTCTCGCGGGCCGGCGGAGTGGGCGTCCTCCACCGATTTCTCGAACCGGACGACCAGGCCGCACAGGTCGAGCGGGTGACGGCCGCTGACGAACGGGTGGCCGCCGCCGTCGGAATCAACGAGGACTACGTCGCTCGCAGCGACGGCCTGGTCGCGGCCGGCGTCGACGCGCTCGTGGTCGACGTCGCACACGGCCACCTCGAGCGGACGCTCGAGGCCGTCGAGCAACTCAGAGCGGCGTTCCCGAACACCGATCTCGTCGCGGGCAACGTCGCGACGCCCGCAGGCGTCGAGGACCTCGCGGCCGCCGGTGCCGACTGCGTGAAGGTCGGTATCGGTCCAGGCTCACACTGCACTACCCGGAAGGTCGCCGGCGCGGGCGTCCCGCAACTGACCGCGGTCGACGACTGCGCGACGGCGGCAGCGGATCTGGACGTGACGATCTGTGCAGACGGCGGGATTCGCACGTCAGGCGATGCGGTGAAGGCGCTCATGGCCGGGGCCGACACCGTCATGGTCGGGAGCCTCTTCGCCGGCACCGAGGAAGCGCCCGGCGCGGTGGTCGAGGTCGACGGCACGCGGTACAAGCGCTCGCGGGGAATGGCGACAACCACCGCTGCCGAAAAGCGCGACGATAAGGAAAGCGAGGTCCGTGCGGACGAGGGCGTCGAGGCGCTGACGCCGTACAAGGGGCCGGTCGCCGACGTCGTCGCGGAGTTCCGCGCCGGCATCCAGTCGGGGCTCTCCTACTGCGGCGGCCACACGATCCCGGCGGCCCGCGAGAAGGCGGAGTTCATCCGCGTCGCCCCCAGCGCGAAAGCCCGCGAGGGGTACCACGCGGATCACGACTGGGAGGGTGTTAGCGTCGACAGTGAGGCGAACGCGCTCGAAAACGGGGCGAACGTCGTCGACAGCGAGGCGAACGACGGTGACGGCGAGGCGACCGCAGTCGACAACGGGGCAAACGACGGTGACGAATCGCAGGTCGGGGATGCAAGCGCGGTGAACGACGATTGAAGGTGTCCCAGACGCCGGTTTCACTCACTCGTTTCCTCGACCGCAGCCGCGGATTCCGACCGGGTCACGACCAGTATCGGGATGTCGACCGTTCGGAGCACGGTCGCGGTGACACTGCCCAGTAGCTGCCGCCGGAGATTCGACCGGCCGTGTGACCCCATGACGACGATATCGACGTCGTGCTCGGCGACGTACTCGCGAATTCCGGCGGCGACGCCGTCGAACGATGTCGTTCGGACGACGTCGGTTTCGAGCTCGAGGTCGGCGTCTCGCCCCTCGATCTCGTCCGCGAGTTCGTCGACGGCTGCCATCCCCTGGGCCTCGAGCCGTTCGACGAACGATTTCTCGAGGCCGCCGGCGTTGAACGCGCCGCCTGCTGCCTGCAGGTCGACGACGCTCAGCACATGGACGGTCGCGCCGTACCGTCGGGCCACCGTGGCTCCGTGGGGAGCGGCCGCGGCGGCGCTCTCGCTTCCGTCGGTCGGCACGAGAACCCGAGCGTAGTCGAACGCGTCCTCGGCAGAGCGATCCCCTGCCGGAACGACCAGGACGGGTACGTCGCTCCGCTGGAGGACCCCTTCCGTGACGCCGCCGAGGAGGCGTTTCCCGAGGCCCGTGAGCCCCTGCTTGCCGATGACGAGCAGGCTCGCGTCGCGGTCGGCCGCGTGTTCGGCGATGCGAACCGCGGGCGTTCCCTCCGTTAGCGTCGTCGTCACGGGCCGATCGACGGCCGACGCGAGGGCTTCGATCTCCGCGAGGATCCGCTTCCCGCGCTCTCGTAACTGCGCCGTCTCGTCGTCCGTCCTCGCGAGCCGACGCGATCGCCGCTCGACGACGTGGACGATGTCGACGGCCGCATCGAACGTCCGGGCGAGCTCGATGCCGCGTTTTGCGGCCCGTTTGGCCTCGTCGCTGCCGTCGACGGGGAGCAGGATACGATCGTACATCGTTTCGCCGTTCGGCATCCGTTCCCTTCAGTATACTGACGACCGAGGCGACGGTCGACGGTCACTCGTCGCGTCCGGCGTACCACTCCGCGAACGCCGCCAGCGCGCGGCCGCGATGCGAGATCGCGTTCTTCTCCTCGGTGCTCATTTCGGCCATCGTCTGGCCGTTGTACTCGAAGATCGGATCGTAGCCGAACCCGCCTTCGCCGCGGGGGGCGACGAGCGTGCCGGCGACCGACCCCGCGAACGTCTCGGTTCCGTGTCGGTCGACGTAGGCGAGCACGGTTCGGAACTGCGCGCGGCGGTTCTCTTCCTCGCTCGCGAGTTGCCAGAGCCGCTCGACGCCGACGGTGTCCTCGACGTACGCCGAGTACGGCCCCGGGAACCCACCCAGCGAATCGACGAAGAGCCCCGCGTCGTCCACGAGTACCGGTTCGTCGCTCCCCAGCTCCTCGAAGGCCTCGCAGGCGCCGTGGGCCGCGATCTCCTCGAGCGAATCGCTCTGAACCTCGGTGTAGTCGTACTCGATCTGTTCGACTGGTTCGACTCCCTCGAGGTACTCCCGCGCCTCGCGGACCTTCCCCTCGTTGCCGGTGACGAATCGAATAGCCATGTCCGAGCGACGTGGCGGCGACGGCAAAGCGTCGTCGGTTGCGCCGCGCGGGACGGTCGACTCCCCCTCGAGTCTACAGTTCAAGTGCGTCCATCACAGTCGCTTCGGCCTTCCGCAGGTGCTCGGCCGCGGTACCGGGGGCGCAGTCCAGCGCCGCGGCGACGTCTTCGACGCTCGCGGTGCGGGGGACGTCGAAGTAGCCCAGTTCGCGGCCGACCCGCAGCGCCTCGCGTTGCCGATCGGTCAGCGCCCCGACCGCGGCGTCGGTGCCGTCGTACTCGCCGACTCGATCGACGGTCGCCTCGATCCCCTCGGGAATTCCCGCAAGGGCGCGCCGGAGGTCCTCGGACTCGCCGACGACGGAAAAGCGGATCGTCCAGTCGGATCGGTACTCGATCGGTGGGAGAACGACGAGGCTCCCCTTCGTGAGGCTCTCGAGCAGTCGCTCGTCGACAGTTTCCGGAACGTCGCGCACGTAGACGGTGAACGAGCGATCGCCGGTCCGGGTGAGGTCGTACTCGCCGACCTCCTCGGTCCGCTCCATCGCGGCCGCGTAGGCGTCCGGATCGCCGACGACGTAGAAGATGAAGGTGTTGTCGTCGTCGCCGACGAGGTTGCCGTGGATCATCCGATAGGAATCGAACGCGTCGCTGTCGGCGACGAACCGGTGCATCGGATGGATCGTCTCGGCGTCGTAGCGCAGCGTGAGCCGAACGGTCTTCACGGCCGGAGGAACCGGGCTGTATATATAAATAGCCTAGCGGGTGACGCAGAACCGACTCGCCTCCGGTCTCCGAATGGCCGGATATGTCCTTGGATTCGACGCTCGAGTCCCGGGCGACCGGGACGGTGAGTTCGGCGGGGGAAATCGATCTCGAGAGCCTGCTCGGCGACGCGGTTCTCGGTCGCGACGATCACGAGAACGCGCCCGCGTTCGTGATCCGGCCGGACGAGGTTCGGGACGTCCTCACGACGCTGCGAGACGAAGCGGAGTTCGACCACTGTTCCTGCGTGACGGCCCAGCAGTACCCCGACCGGTTCGAGACGATCTACCACCTGACGGCCTACGATGATCCGACTCGAGAGGTGAGCATCGTCGTCCCGACGCCGATCGACGATCCAGTCAGCGAGTCCGCCGCGCCGGTCTTCGAGACGGCCGACTGGCACGAGCGCGAGGCCTACGACCTCGTCGGGATCGAGTACGAGGACCACCCCGACTTGCGGCGGATTTTGCTGCCCGAAACGTGGCAGGGCCATCCGCTGGGACTGGCGTACGACCAGGAGCAGCCGCAGGTCGTCACCCTCTCGGAGCACGCGAATCCGATCGCGGGCGACGAACACGACGCCGCGTCGGAGACGATGTTCCTCAACATCGGCCCCCATCACCCGTCGACTCACGGGGTGCTCCACGTGAAGGCGGTACTCGACGGCGAGACGGTCGTCGACGTCGATCCCGACATCGGCTACATCCACCGCTGCGAGGAACAGATGTGTCAGGGGAGCACCTATCGCCACCAGATCATGCCCTATCCTGACCGCTGGGACTGGGTGTCGTCGGGACTGCTGAACGAGTGGGCCTACGCTCGCGCCGCGGAGGACCTAGCCGATATCGAGGTTCCAGCGTACGCACAAGTCGTCCGCACGATGGGGGCCGAACTGTCGCGGCTCGCCTCCCACTTCATCGCCGTCGGCACCTACGCGCTTGACATCGTCGGCGAGTTCTGCGCCGCTTTCCAGTACGCCATCCGCGACCGCGAACTGGTCCTCGACGTGCTCGAGGAGCTGACCGGCCAGCGGATGATGTTCAACTACTTCCGGCTGGGCGGGGTCGCCTGGGACCTGCCCGAACCCCGCGAGGAGTTCGTCGCGGGCGTCCGGGACGTACTCGAGAGCTTTCCCGCCAAGATCGACGAGTATCACGACCTGCTGGTCACCAACGAGATCTTCCAGCGCCGCTGCGTCGACACCGGCGTCTTGGCGCCCGACGCGGCGAAGCGCTACGGCTGTACGGGCCCCGTCGCGCGGGGCTCCGGCATCGACTACGACCTTCGGCGAGACGATCCCTACGGCTACTACGAGAATCTCGAGTGGGATGTCGTAACCGAGCCCGACGGCGACAACTTCGCCCGGCTGCTCGTTCGGCTGCGCGAGGTTGAGGAGTCCGCGAAGATAATCGATCAGTGCCTGGATCTGCTCGCGGAGTGGCCCGACGACGACCGGGCGATCCAGAGCAACGTTCCCCGAACGCTCAAGCCCGAAGCCGACGCCGAAATCTACCGCGCCGTCGAGGGGGCGAAGGGCGAACTCGGGATCTACATCCGGTCGGACGGCACCGACACGCCGGCGCGGTTCAAGATCCGTAGCCCCTGTTTCTCGAACCTCTCCGCGCTACCGGAACTCGCCCGCGGCGAGTACGTGGCCGACCTCATCGCGGCGATCGGGAGCCTCGACTGTATCATGGGGGAAGTCGACCGCTGATCGGCGGTCACGTCACGATTCGAGGGTGAAAAACAGCAGTTGCGTCGCTCAGTCGTCGGTATCGTCGACGATGACTTCGACGGGTTCGTCCGCTTGATCCTCGCTCTCGTCGGACGAGGGGCTTTCCTGTTGCCACAGGAGGCCGCCGGCGACAAGAACGACGACCCACGACCGCCAGTTGGCGAGGTTCAGGGTGTAGCCGACGCCGAAGGGTTTCTCCACGAGCATCCCTTCGCCGGGCTGCCAGTACGACGAGAGCATGCGGCTGATGCTCGGTCGTTCGAAGTTGTACGGTACCCCGAGAATCTCACCGGAAGTGGGCTTCTCTGCCATAGCGGGTGATACGTCCTCCCCTATTAAGAGTATTGTGTGCTGTGACGATCGGTGCGAGCGACCGACCGCGACCGGCTGTGATTCAGCGTCGGTTCGCATCCGCGCTGTTCCGCACCCGCGTCGCTCTGTGCCCCGCCGTTCCTCGTCCGCGTCGTTATGCGTCCGATTGGTACCGGCCGCGTCCCTCGACATCTCGGAGACGCTCGAGCACCCGTTCTTCACCGACCTCGCGATACCCGTCCCGGACCGCCTCGCGGAGCGGCTCGGGGTCGTCGGCGGTGCCGACGAGGCTCTGATCGAAGATGTGGAGATCCATCGCGTAGTCCTCGACGTGATCGGTGTGATAGCCGAGGCCGAAGTCGATGAGGTAGGTCCGCTCGGGGCCGACACGCACGTTTCGCGTCGTCGGGTCGCCGTGGACGAACCCGGACTCGTGGAGTCGCGCGAGGTGCCGGCCGACGTCGCGGACCCCCGCAGTCGTCAATCCCTCCCGGAGATCGTGCGTACCAACGTACTCGAGTTCGAGTCGCGCCTCGCGAGGATCAACATCGGAGAGGACCGGCGTCGGGACGCCCTCGCGGCGGGCCAGGCTGGTCAGTCGGGCCTCGAGCGTCGTTCGCTCGCGGCGGAGCCGACCGTCGAGTTCGGGGTGGCGGTAGGTTTTGGCCTCGCGGTGCTTGGTGACGCGGCCGGCATCCGGCTCGAGGGAAACGAGCGCTTCGGCCCCGCGAACCTGGTTTTCAGCTGCCGTGCCCGCACCGCGCCCGGCCGCGAGCTCGGGTTCGTCAGCCCTCCATGTGACAGAAACCTGATCCGGCCGAAAGTCGGGGTCGACACGCGAGTCCTCGAGCGCGAGCGTGTCGCCCGCGTCGTACATCTTCGCGCCGAGGACGGCGATCATCCCCGCGTTGTCTCGCAGGAAGCGGGGCTCGGGCGCGTGGAACTCGGCACCGCGCTGGGCGCACATCTCCGCGAGCATTTCCCGGAGGCGGGCGTTCTGGCCGACACCGCCGCCGAGGACGAGTTCGTCGCTGCCAGTCAGGGACAGGGCGCGCTCGGACACCTCGGTCAGCATCCCGAAGACGTTCTCCTGGAGGGAGTAGCAGATGTCCTCGATCGGCGTGCCCGCGTCGGCGGCCTGCTTCGCGGCGCTCATGATTCCCGAAAAGGAGAAGTCCATTCCCTTGACGACGTAGGGGAGATCGATATACTCGCCCCCTTTGGCCGCTTCCTCGACCTTCGGGCCGCCCGGGTGGGACCAGCCGACGTGGCGCGTGAACTTGTCGATCGCGTTGCCGACGCCGGTGTCCATCGTCTCCCCGAGAACGCGGTAGTGCCCGTTCCGGTAGGCCAACAGGTGTGCGTTCGCGCCGCTCGCGTTGAGACACACCGGCGAGTCGAAGCCGGAGCTGTGGCGTCCGATCTCGAGGTGGGCAACCATGTGGTTCACGCCGATCAGTGGCACCTCGAGCGCCTGACTCAGCGCTCGAGCGGCCGTCCCGACGACGCGAAGACAGGGGCCGAGGCCGGGGCCGCGGGAGAAGGCGATGGCGTCGACAGGCGCTGCCTGTTGGCCCGACGAGCCGCGCTCGTCGACATCGATCGGCGACTCCGTCCCCGGGCCATCGTGGGTCTCGCGAGCGTGCTCGAGCGCGCGTTCGACGACGCGCGGGATCGCGTCGTGCATATGTTCGGCCGCCTCTCGAGGGTGAATGCCGCCGCTCTCGGGCTGATAGGCGTTGGTCTCGATGAACACGTCGTCGGTCTCGGCGTCGAAGACCGCTGCGCTGGCGGCCCAGGCGGTGCCTTCGATCCCGAGGATGCGGACGGTCTCAGTCACGGCTGAAAAACGGCCGGTGGCCGCGTTCGAGTCATCGGTCTCTCGAGTCGGTCGCTCGCTCGCGGGTCGTTCCACTCCCCGCTCGCGTTTCGATGTGCCTCGCTGACGCTCGGCACATCGCAGTTACTCCCACTCGGTGTAGCTGCACTTCCCGCAGTGCTTCCGGTCGCCGTGGTCGGCGAGGAAGACGTCACCGCAACGGGGGCACAGTTCGCCCTCGGTGCTCCCGTCGTCGCCGTAGAGGTCGTAGTGTGCCATCTATGCTTCCTCCGGTTCGGCTTCCGCGTCGGCGTCGGCTTCTGCGTCGTCCGCGCCGATCTTGTTGCGCTCGAGCATGTGGTCTTGCTCGACGTCGCGGGCGTAGTCGGCCGTCTCGTAGACTTTCGCCTGGCCGACGGTCTTGCGCATCCCGAATTTGGTGTCGAGTTTGCGGATGACGACCTCGCCGGCGTCCTTGTTCAGTTTCGCCGCGAGGCTGTCCCGAACCTGCAGTCGCTCGGGCGTCGCGTCCTCGTGGGAGAGTTCGAAAGTCACGTCAGTTCGATGCAACATGGGGTTCTCCGTTTCGGAGATGATGTCGACGTCCATGATATCACTCAGTTACCCTACTATCCCCGTGTAGCGCCTAAAAGGATTTCGAAGCGGCCCACCCACGCGCCGGTGACCGGATCGGTTCGCATCGTCGCCGCTCGAGGGAAACGCGGACGCCAGACGACGAGCGCGGCATCGTCACGGGGCCCACCCGAAGAGCGTCAGTATACGAACACATTTCACGCAGGGGACGAATACGTCGAACGGAATGCCCTCCAGACGACAGACGCTCGCAGGAGCAGGGCTCGCCGCGGCCGGTCTCGTCGTCGGGTCCACCGTCACGGCCGAGCGATCGACATCGGCCACGCTCGACTGGCCGATGGCGCGCTACGACGCTGCCGGCACCGGCTACAACCCCGAGGCTACGGGGCCGAAAGACGATCCGACTGTCGCGTGGTCCGGCGAACTCGAGTCGAGCGGCGGCTACGAGATCGATCAACCCGTCGTCGTCGACGGGACGGTGTACGCCGGCAACGACGAACTGATCGCACTCGACGCCGCCACCGGCGACGTTCGGTTCTCGTACGGCAGCTACAGCGGCGTGTCCCGCTCGAGTCCCGCGTGCGCATCCACGTCGATCTATCGCACGAAGACGCTGGTGATCGGCTCCCCCGGCGGAACCGTCGGGCTGAACGCCGGCGGCGGCCACGCCCTGTTCGGACTCCGGTTCGGCGAAGAGCGCTGGTTGGGGCCGGGCGAGGCACCCAACTCGTCGTTTTTCGGCGCGTCGGAAGCGCCACCGCCGATCGCACTCGATGACACGGTGTACGCTGCGGTTCCTGGAACCGGCGATATCGTCGCGCTCGAGGCGGACAACGGCAGCGAACGGTGGCGAAAACGCATCGAGTACGAAGCGGCGTACAGCACCACGCTGACCCGACCGGCGGTCCGAGACGGGACCGTTTTCGTCACCGGATGGCCGTATCAGGTCCGGGCGTTCGACGCCGAGACGGGGGAGGAACGCTGGGACGACGAACACGACGAACAGATGGTCCGTCCGCCGACCGCGACCGAAAGCGGCGTCGTCGTTCCGACCCGAACCGGCGTGACGGTCTACGAGGCCGATGGCGGCGACGTTCGCTGGACGCGGGACCTCGACGGGAACGCGACCGAGGGTGCCGCCGCCGTCGCCGAGGGCCGCGTGTTCGTCACGGACGGCACCGAGTCGCTGTACGCGCTCGACCTCGAGACGGGCGACGACGAGTGGTCCGTGTCGTTCTCTCACGTGGCAACGCCGGTCGTCGCCGACGGCGTCGTCTACGTCTCGAGAGGAATCGAACTCGTCGCGTTCGACGCCGAAACGGGCGAGCAGCGCTTCGCTCGCGAGGCGGAACGGTACGTCTCCCCGCCCGCAGTCGGGGACGGCGTGCTCTACGTCGTCGACGGCGACCGGGTACTCGCGCTCGAGGAGGGAGCGTGAGCGACGATCCGTTTGAACTGGGATCGGAACCCGCGACGGGTGCCGGTCCCGGTGGTTCCGAGTCGGGTGAGACGGATCCGCGGCCGAACGGGGGATCGAGTCTACCACGCCCGGGCGGCCGCGATCGTTCGGACGGAGGCCGATCACTCTCACCGGTTTCGCTGGCCCTCGAGCAGTTCCGACGCGATCCGGCTCTCCTGCTACCGTTTCTCGTCGCCGGCGTCTGCCTCGCAGTGCTCGACTGGCTTCGACGCCTCGACCCGCTTCCGACGAGGCCGGCGGTGCAAAACGGCGTGTCGATCACCATCGCGTACACCGGCTATCCGACCGGAACCCCGGAGACGGCCCGGGCGCTCGAGTCGCTGGTCGATCTGAAACTCCCCTCCCTCGTCTGGGGGATCGGTCTCGAGGCCGTCGCAGTCCTCGTTATCGCAGCCGCGGGGACCGTAACGATCGCTCGCGCGCTGCCCGAGGACCGCGGTGCGACGACTGGTCGGCGGCTGCTGGCGTACGGCGGGCTCGTCGTCCTCTTCGACGGAGCGTTTCGAGTACTCGCCTCGTTCATCGACGGCGATGTTGGCCTCGTCTTCGGACTCGTGTTGATCGTTCCTCTCTTCGCCGTCTTTGTCCGTCTGTTCGCTGCGCCCGCGGCCGTCGTCACCGGTTCGGGGCCGGTGACCGCACTCCGCCAGAGTGCACCCGCGACCCGGGGTCACGGCTGGACGATCCTCGCGCTCGTCATCGGGTTCGGTCTCGCGGCGTGGCTCCTCGGACGCGTTCCGCGAGCGGGGACGGTCGTCAGCACTGCTCTCGTCGGCTCGTTGCACGCCGTCACGGTCGCCGCCCTCTGGGAAGTGACCGTCGAGGAACGCGCCCGCAGCGGCTGACGGCTCACGGTAGCGCGACCAGTCCGCGTGGCGTCTGATCCTCGAGCTCGTCGGGCCAGTCGATCCCCACTCGCTCCCACGAGTCGCCGAAGTCTCTGGTCAGGAAGAGTCCCCGATTGTTCACCGCGAAAACGACGCCCGGCTCCCCGGTGGTCGCGAACACCGTTCGGACGACGCCCTCGCCGGTCGGCAGGCCGCGCCCCTCGAGCCGCTCCCACGACGAATCCACGCCCTCTCTGCGATAGACGTGCGAATCCGCCCTGCTCGCGGTGTGGGCCGTTGACGCGCCGCTGGCGCTCGAGACCATGACGCGGTCGGGATCGCCGGGATCGGGGACGACAGACCAGCAATACCGGTGCTCGAGGCCCGCCTGCGGCCGACGCCACGATTCGCCGCCGTCGTCGCTCTCGGCGTAGCCGTCGCCGGCCGCGGCGTAGAGCCGCCCCTCCCGATCGGGGTGGGTCGCGAGACTGTGATTGTCCCGCCGAGAACCGGCGGGCCGCTCGTGCCACGTGTCGCCGCCGTCGGGAGTGTAGACGAACGCACCGGCCTCGATCCCAACGTAGAGGCGGTCGGGATCGAACGGGTCGACCGCAAGCCAGCGGACGTGATGGGTGTCCGGCCGCGGCGGGAAGTACCACTCGTCGGCCGAGGGGAGGTCGAGTAGTCCCGAGAGACGGGTCCAAGAGTCGCCGCCGTTGCGCGAGCGGTAGACGCGGCTCGGTTCGGTCCCGGCGTAGACGACCTGCGGATCGTGCGGGCTGACCGTCACTGCCATCACAGGATCGCTCTCTCGGTCGGCAGCCCCATCGCTCTCGTCTCCGTGAACTCTTGCTGTCCCCTCGGCCGCGAACCCGGTCTCGAGACGGGCGAACGTCTTGCCGCCGTCAATGCTTCGGAACAGGCCGTCGTCGAACGTACCGACGACGGAGCGAGCCGGTGCGTCGGGGGCTGCCGCGACGCACTCGAGGCGGCTCCCTTCGAGTCGTGTCGTCGTAACCCACCGGTTGAACTCGATTCCGTCGCTCGGACAGACGAGTAGTCGATCTCGAAGTGCGACGAGGACCGTTACCATACCGGAGCTACCGGAGTGACTCGGATATACTGTTGGGTACGCGTCAGTCGCCTCTCGTTCCCGATCGCGAGGGATGCGTCAACGGATCCGTCGCCGATGCAGAGACAGTGATCGAGCGCACGTGGACGTGGTGGGAAGCGACGGCACGAGCGTTCATCGGGTCGGACCGGTCGGCGTCGGATCGGGTTCCGGTTCCGTCTCCATACGGGTGGTATCACCGATGAGCGTCGACATGAGCCGGGCTTCGATCCGACGGAGGTGCTGTCCGACGGTTCCCGCAGAACAGTCGAGTCGGACGGCGATGTCCTCGTAGGTCACCTGTCTGGGCTCCTCGTAGTACCCTTCCTCGACCGCGACGCGCAACACTTCTCGCTGGCGGTCCGTGAGCTCGGTGAACGGCCGCTCGTCCGACGGATCGTACGTGCCAAGGCGCTCGATTTCGACATCGACGAGCGACCGGGTTTCCTCGATGACACGACGCAGCGCCTCTTCGCGACCGATCTCCGAGACGCGAAGACACCGATTCTCCGGGCCCGTGTACTCGAGCGGGTAGTCAAGCAATACGGCGTGTTGGTTGTGGATCGCGAGCAACTCAAGCGTGAGGTCGCTGGGTCGATAGTGCAACTGCAGGATCGTCGTTTCACCGGCGTCGGTGAGCTGATAGTCGACGACCGCCGGCCCAGTCTCCGCTAGCGTGCGTTCGACGGCCGCCCTGTCCGCTCGGACCACTTTTTGCGTGATGATCGTCCCGTTATCGAGCTGATCGATGTTTCGGATCGATTCGAACGTGACCCCCTGCTCGCGGAGACGCTCCGCGCCCCGATCGAAGTACCCCCGCGGTGGTGTGAGAACGTATGTCACGTATCGCATGATTTCCGATTACAAGACTCTCATAGAAAACAGTTATGGTCGTTCATTGGTTGATTGAATAACAGAATTCTGTTCTGTAAAATAGGATTCGATGAAAACGATGGTAACAAAATGGAATACATAGCCGCTTTCGATGTCCGATCCCGGAAGCGAACCAGACGAGAAGCTGACCGCCGCGGCTCTCGACGATCGGTCTGGTCTCGATGAGCGGCGGAATCCCAATTCGCCGCGCGACGACGGACGTCCCCGGGCCGCCGCTACGACACTTCCGTGTAGTACGGCCAGTACAGCGATCGGCCCGCCTTCACCAGCGGCCAGAGGGGACTACAGCCCCGCTCCCAGACGAGAACTGGGACGGGGCTGCCGCCGAAGCCCTCTTTGAACCGATAGACGCCGTCCTCGAAGTTCGTGTTCGTACTCCCGAAGTCGTACGTCTCGTAGCCGTGCTCGATTCCCCACTGGAAGACGTGATCGTAGAGCAGTTCCGACGCGTGATCGTCGAAGTACGCTCGAGGAACGGCGGCGAAAAACCCGTGGACCGTCTCGTGCTCGTCGTCGAGCAACTCGAGCATCCCGCCAGCGTACTCGCCGTCGATTCGGATCGTCAGCAAGAGGAGGCGATCGTCCATCGCCTGCAGTTTGTCGAAAAACGAGAACGGATACACCGCTCCGTCGACGCGGTCCATGACGCGTTCGTAGGTCCGGTAAAACCGCCGTAGATTCTCCCGCGTGATCTCCTCCTCGACCACCTCGTAGTCGATGTCCTGCCCGTGTTCGATCCCCCGCCGCCGGCTCCGGCTCATCCCCTCGCGAATCTCGTCGTAGCTCTTGGTGAGATCGAGCAGAAATCGACACTCCCGCCGGTAGGGCCGATAGCCGTGTGTCTGCAGGGCGTCGTTGTACCGCAGATAGCTCATATCGAGCCCCCGAATTTGGTGGACGATCGTCCGTCCGCGACAGAGCCGCGGGATCGCTTCGATCACGCGCTCGAGGGAATCTTTCGTATCCGTCGGCAGCAACGGCCCGCCGAAGCCCGGATAGAGCGATGACAACCGATCGAACGGCGTCTTCTCGATCTCGACGACGAAGTTCGGCATGCCGCCGATCGTGTTCCCGTCCTTGGTGACCACCAGATGTCGCGGCGTGTACCCCAACCCCGTCTCGATCGCCTCGAGCCACTCGTAGCGATGGAAGACGCTCCCGCGACTCGAACGCTCGACGATCTCGTTCCACTGCGTTTTCTCCACGTCCCGTACCGAGTCGACGACGTCCACCTCGAGACTCGACTCCTCGGTCGCCGCGGATCGCTCGTTTCCATTCGCGAACAGCGATCCGATTTGATGGAGTCTCGAGCGACTGTTGCCGCCGGTCTGTTGGGCCATTGCCCGAACCAAATACGGGTTTCCTCTTTGGTAGTCCGCCCATTACTCATCGGTTGGCGATCGTAACAACTCCCAACCGATCACACAGCCACGTCGTCGGTCGGTAGGCGCTTGATACCCGCCCGCTCGAGCGCCAACGTTCGGGCCGCCGCTCCGATTCAGTGTCGGTCTCCGCCTGAAGCGACGTACTCGGCTCGATCTCGAGGAACGCGGAGAACTCGAACGATACTACCGCTTGCTTGCTCAGGAGAGGGGAACCACGTCTTATTCCAGACCGACCATCCGGTGTGCAGTGGCGCGCGCTGGGCCGCGGCGAACTGCGAGGCCTGAACGAAGTGAGGGCCTCGGTATTGTGAGCGGTGACCGCAGGGAACCGCGAACCGACGGTGAGCCGCGACCCGATTCTGCGCGAGGGATGAGTGAGTGACCAACGGGAACGAACGAATCGGCTGGGGAGGGCGTGGCGATTCCCTGTTGCCACGATAGCAGGACGCTTCGTCTCCTCTAATCCCATCTATAGTAGCCACTGAAACGATTTACACACTGATCGCAATGTAGTCGCACGATTAGGTGTGCAGTGACTTTCAGTGGCTACTAGAGCCCACTAATCCCTAACCCACTGGTCCATTCTCTTGGCTGCACACCGATCGCACAGCCGTCGTGCAATGGGGTATGCACTGTGTACTGACTTCCAGTAGGTGCAAAAGACGCTCGAGAACCCGTCTCTCACGAATAGACTACGACGAGTCCGACGTGACCCACGCTCGAGTCTCACCGTCGTCATCGATGTCCACCTGCGTCCCGACATCGTCGAACGTGACGCCGCCGTAGGCGACGCTGCTACCGGGCCCCGAGTAGATGCCGACGGTACCACAATCCGCTGCTCGAGCCGTCGTGAGCGTTACGTCGACGTTCTCTCGGAATCGGAACGCCTGATCGTCCGACCCTTTCGCAGTTACGGTACTCATCTTCAGATCGTCCATCTCGTCGAAGATGATCGCGTTCGTGAACGGGCCGTCGACGACGACGTTCGAGATCGTAGCGCCGTCGAATCCGGCGGCGTACAGCCCCGATCCGGCAGCCAGATCGCCGTCGTCGGTTCTGACCGTGGTATTATTGATCGTCAGTTCTCGTCGCCCGCTCTCGACATGCCCCAGCGTGATCCCCCTCGCGGTATCGATACACGAAACGCCATCGATCGTCAGATCCGCGACCGCCTCGTCGGGGTCGGCCCTGATCGCCGTATACTCGCAGCCGGTGATATAGCCGTCCATGATCGTGATCGACTCGTTGCTGCCGTGGTGGAGGTGAACGCCGTGCTCTGGGCCGTTTTCAGGAGCGATCTCGAAGTTTTTGAGGGTGCAGTTCCGGGTCGGGGTGTCATCGTCCTCGACGAGCGTATACTCGCTCCCGTCCCACACGCCGTTCCAAGACGCCCCGGAGTACTGTGCGTCGAACTGCACCGGCGCATCCGATCCGCTCTCGCCGCCTCGAGTCGCCCAGTAGCCGTCCACGACGACGTTTTTCGACGAGACGACGTCGATATGATGATTGTAGGTGTGGTCGCCGTAGATGTTCTCCAACCGGACGTTCGCCGCGTGCGCGGGCATGATCCCGGTCGTCTTCGGCGTGTCTATTCGGACGTTGCACACCCCCCAGTTCGACGCGCCGTCGTATTCGGTCGTGTCGAAGCCCCTGTTGGCGAGGAGCGCCCGCCCCTCCTCACCGTCGGGCCGCGTCCCCTCGAGGACGGTCGAGCGACCCGCACCCATGACGATCGTATCGTCGCCCACCAGCGGCGTCCGCTCGAGCAGGTATCGACCCGGCGGGAAGTAGACGATCCCGCCACCGGACTTGTCGACCGTCTTCAGGAGGTCGTGGACGGCTCCCCCGACCTCGGTTTTGCCGTCGCCCTCGATTCCGTGGGCCTCGACGTTCCACACGGGAGTCTCTGCGGTCCGCGCGTGGACCGCGTGTGCCGCTTCGAAGTGACTCGTTCCCGGAACCGGTTGCTCGGCGCTCCCTCGCCCGCCGAAATACTGCCAGTCCTCGCTCGAGTCGTCCCAGCGCCAGGTGATCCCCTGATCGGTCGCGTGAAACAGTTCGTCGTCGTACTCGCCCGCTACGGGACGCTCGGTGATCGGCCCGTGGACGATCGCGTGCTCGTCGACCGCCTCGACCGTGTCCGTGTGGTCCCACTCTTCGCCCTCGTCAAACGTTCCCAGCCCGAGCCGCGGTGTGTCATCGGCCACGCTTATTCGCCTCCGTACCCCCGTCCGTACGCCGTTCCGTAGCCGGATATCGCGGCCTCGCTGTTGGTACACCCGGCAAAGGTAACGCACGCGCCCGACACCGCAAGGAGGACATCCCGTCGCTGCAGCGCTGAACCGTTCATAACAGCTGACTCTCTCGATATCATATAAAAATGGTCATGTAATAGGTGAATCGGCCGTGCCTGGACTCGCGGCGCGACGCCAGCCCGATATCGGCTCGACTCGTCGGTCACCGCTCGCGTGTCCCGACCGACTCGCCGGACAGTCTCGAGATCCTGACGCGCTACGTATCGCCTCGAGTGGCCTACGGAACAGGGTGAGAGCAGGAAAAGACGGTGAAATGGTATAGTAACAACTGCAACGATTTACACACTGATCGCTCAGTCCGCGGTTCTCGCTCACTACGTTCGCTCACGGCTCGCTTCGCTCACCGTTCGCATCTCCGCGGTTCTCGCTCACTACGTTCGCTCACGGCTCGCTTCGCTCACCGTTCGCATCTCCGCGGTTCTCGCTCACTACGTTCGCTCCGAACCGCGTTCGCTCCGAACCGCGTTCGCTCCGAACCGCGTTCGCTCCGAACCGCGTTCGCTCCGAACCGCGTTCGCTCCGAACCGCGTTCGCTCCGAACCGCGTTCGCTCCGAACCGCGCTCGCTCCGAACCGCGCTACTGTCGTGCGATCAGGTGTGCAATGACTTGCAGTGGCTACTATAGTTGCCACCTGTACGTCGTGCGGTTCCGTATTCGCCGCACAAATCGCCTCCGACGGCTCAGTTCTGCCAATCGGACGGCCACAAGGGTGCCAGTGTGGATCGGACGAATTCGAACCGGCAACGAGTTCCCGCGACCGGAATTTTGCGGGAATTTCGGACTGACCCGTCTCGCTCGAGGGAAAGAATCGTTGAGTAGACGACGATGGCGACGTACAGGACGGCTGGTATTGTTTCGTCGTCTCCCGTCCACACGGCCGTTCGGGCTGTACCATCATCCAAGATAAGATGGTCCGCTCGAGCGATCTCCCGCTGCTCCGTTGGCACGGTGGCGGCGATCACCGCGGGACCGAGCAAGCGAAAATCGCGATCAGTACCCTTTTTGATAGAACGGTAAGTGGGGATGCCTCCGAATGGGTGGGGGAGAGGGGACTCGGAGGCAATTAGTTGTTTTTGGTTATCACTATTGATTGTTCCGATTGGTATAAGATAATCAACAAGACTATATCTACGAGATTCAAAGGCACAGATGGCGGGGAAAGGATTCGGTCGTTGCCTGACTGAATCTGTCCGACTTCGAGACATACGGAACCTCGCCGCACCCCTGAGATCGTTCCACCGTGAAGTCAATAGCCAAATTGTCAAACTCGATCTCAAACCCACCCACTTGACACACCACCTATGGGGGGAGGGGGCTCCGGCGCTGGCCCCTGGCCGGCGCTTCTCGAGACGAAAATTCAATCAGTAGTGACAGCGATCTCGGTATCGACATCGAACGTCACTGCTCGAGTCGAGAGCGTCTTGGCGATCTCCCGGCGCTGCTCGAGCGTCAGGTCGTCGCGCTCGAGGACCTGGCGGGACGCCTGGACGAACTTCGGTACGTCGTCGCAAGCGCTCACCACCGCTTTCGTCTTGTTGTAGTCGTAGAAGTCGGCTGCGCGTTCGATTGCGTCTCGTCGGTACGCATAGTCGCCGTCGGTTCTGATTCGCATACTCGTACACACGACCCCCGAAATCCTCGTTTTTTCGGCTCACTGGACGGCCCATTTCGGCCCAAAACAGGCGGAACGTGTCGGTCGTCCAGAGAAGAACGCGGCCTCGATCGACCGAACGAACTATTCGATTTTGCGACCTCCCTTTATTCCGCCGATAAGAAAATAAAATGTCTGGCAGGCACAGTTGAGAATGCCGTTTTAGCGTCCTACGCGAGAAAGACGGGCCGGGATGGACTCGTCGGGATTTGAACCCAGAGGTAGACGGTCGCTCGCTCTGCTCGCGCTGCGACTACCAGGGCTTCAAATCCCGACTTCGACGACGATTTGCGCCGCTCGAGAATTTGCTCGCGGCGCAAAATAGTGGACTCGTCGGGATGGTGAAACCCCGCCGAGTCGGGTAGTTTTGCAAATCATGATTCTGCTTGTTATTCTGGTATATCTTGCCGACGAACCGCCATCTTCTCACGTTCGGTTCTCGCGTCGTAGTGCTCGTACAGCACACTGAGCGAGACATCCATTCGTTCGCTGACCGTCTCAGGTGCCGTTTCCTCGTTTAGGTGATTCGTGATCGCACCGCGACGGACCGCGTGTGGCGATCGTGCCGATGGACACTCGGCCAGCTTCGCGTTCTTCCCTCGAGCCTCGCACTCGTCCGGCGTCCGGTCGTGGGGACACTCAGCGTACGCGCACGGGTGCAACGCCCGCATCAACCACTTGTAGATCGAGTGGCCAGTGGGTCGAGTACTCTGCTGCGTAGTGAACAGCGGTCGGCGACCGTGGTCGTCGACGACGTCGTTCCGGTCGGGATTGTTCACGAAGTCGTCGAGGATCTGGAACCACCGCGGACCGAGGTAGACCCAGCGACTTCCGTCATCGCCGTTCTTCAGCGGCGTATCCGTCTCGGGACGGTGCTCGACTCGGATCGCCTGGTCCTCCTCGTCGAGATCGCCGACATCCAGTGCGCGCACCGCGCCCCGGCGCAGCCCGGTCCGCCAGATCAGTGCGATCAGGGCGTGGTCCCGGCTCGCGTAGTGATGTCGATCCAGGTATCGAAGTATCTGCTTCGCGCGACCGGCCTCGAGGAACACGTCGCGAGACTGGGCACCGTCCGGCAGCTCCGGAGCGTGAAGCTTCTCGGCGAGCCCATCCTCGACGGCTTCGATGTCTGCCCACCACCGTAGGGCCATCCGAACACTACTCAGCTGCTTTTGCAGCGTGATCGGCGCGACATCACCCTGTCGCCAGCTGACGAACAACGAAAGATCACGACCAGTCAAGTCGTTCAAATTATCGACCTCTTCCTCGTCGCACCACTCGAGGAACACCGACAGGCGGTGCCGGGCGTTCTGCATGGAAGACTCGCGGACGCTTGGCTTCCGATGCTCGAGGAACATATCGACGCCTTCCTCTGGAGAGAGGGGCTGTAGATCCTCGCTCACCGTCTATCCCCCAGCGCCTCGAGCGTATCGCTGCAATTACAGTATCCGATACTCTTACCGTGGTAGCGTGCCAGTTTCGTCATGGTCTCACTGTTATGGGACCGCGGACGAACCGCGTGCGCCGCTTGGTGGAACACGGGGCGCGCGCGACTGCCGTCCGTCGGCTGATTGTACTGACTGTACCCCTCCCACTTAGTCGTCGGAAACCCCTTTCCGATACTTCCGATAAAAGTAGCGTTCGGTGACTGACTCGTTCTCGTGACTGTTGAGCGGTGGTTCAGTGTGATTCCGATAGTTCCGTTATCGGAACTCGGGGCGGCCGTGGGCCGTGGGCCGTGGGCCGATCGATGCCGTCTATCGGGGGCTTTATCCCCCGTTGCGTTGCGCGAATACATGCTTCCGTAGCTTGGTTACGGAGGCCAGGCGGGCCGGTGTCCCTGCACCGGGTCCGCGCTTCTGACGAGGACCCGACCGGGTAGCGGCGGGTCCGTCTGGCTTCCGTTGCGCCGACCAAAACACCCTATTTACTTATATCTAACTGACGAGATCGTTAGCTATGAACAACGATATAATTAGTTTGCGAACTATGATCGGTCGAACTTTCAAGTTTCAACCGCCAGAGCAGGCAAGATGCGACGGCCACGGGTGTCGTGGATGACGAACGCTGACGATCATATCCTTGAGTTTCTTCTAAACGAGGGAAACCGAGAAATTGTTGCTACACCCCGTGTGATTGCTGAGAATATCGATTTCAACCCCGGATATGTCCGGCAGAGAATGAGTCAACTACTGGACGAGAGTCTTGTAGAATATTACGACGAAGATGCAGGATTTTACCAGATCACCGACCGCGGCCGCGCGTATCTCGAGGGAGAACTCAAGGCCGAAGAGTTGGAAAAATAGCTCCGCAATCTATCGAACCGTCCCTAACGTCCGTGCTGCGTCAGCCGACACGACGATATCCCGCTCTGAAAACCGAACCCCACCGCCCGCCACATCGTCGATCAGGTTGGCCAGCGACTCGAGATACTCTCGATTTCGATCCTCTCGAAGCGTGAGCGTCGCTTTCCCTGCGTGTTCGGTCGCACGATTCTCGAGATAGGCGAACACAAACTGTTCGCGAACGCTCGCGGGCGCCTCGCTGAGATACGCCGGGAGCGTTAGTTCCTGGTCGGCTTTCGGCCCGACCGGAGCGCCGAGGACAGAGAGGACGCGACCGAGCACCGAGGCGTCTTCGGACGGGCGAGCTTCGTCCCCCCGGCCGTCGCGATCGCCGACGACCGTGTAGGCAACACCGGCCAGCTCGAGGGCGTCGAAAACGTGGCTGTCCTCGCCGCGGTGGTTGATCGCGAAACTCGGTTGGTAGTGTCGCTGCTCGATCGACCCGCCCGAAAAGACGTTCGCGACGAGCATATTCAGTGCCGTGAACTCGGGGTCGCCGTAGTCCGCTGCGAGCCAGCCATAGTCGCGCGCCGTCTCGAGGCCGCGGACCACATCGGGAGCACCGCCGTCGTCGATCCACGTTCGGATTCTCGAGCGCGGTGTCTCGGTTGCGGTGGAAACGGCTTGGGAGCCTTTGTTCGGGTGCTTCGACGCATATCGCATTACGTCGCGGTACTCTTCGACGGTTTCCCACGGATCGGCATAGGCCCCGCCGTCGTAGGTGCGCGCGAGTTGTTTCTCGTCGATGATCGGTTCCGAATCCGGCATGGGTATCTCGTGTGAGCGAATCGGCAAATCCGTACCGGTTTTTCGGGTTCGTGGCTAATCGCCAGATAGCGGCGCTTCAAGGCGGCGCTGTAAGGCTTCCGTCAGACGCTGCTTATCAGATCTGAAACCGTCATTTCTGCAATGATGTTTCACTATTGCCTAAATATATATAGGGTCAATTCAGTGTCGGCTATTAGCATCAGACGACGACGGCTGGAGAAAGCACGACGGGGTTGGTTCCTCATTCCCCTTTCCGCATTGCGCGGTTCGACAAGGGGTCAGATAAGCTTTCCCACCGTTCACGCGTCGATGCGTAGAACTATGATAGACGGAAAATCAATTCGGAATAAGCTGATCGGATCGGACGATGAACGCGCAGTGTCACCTGTAATCGGAGTGATACTTATGGTTGCGATAACTGTGATCCTCGCGGCCGTGATTGCAGCCTTCGTGCTGGATATGGGTAGTGGGCTGGATGAAAGTGCTCAAGCGGGCGTGGATGTCGAAGGAGACGGTTCAGACTCGGTGCAAGTGACTCTCGAATCGCTCGGTAACGCTGACCAAGTTGAAATTAAAAAGTCGAATAGTGGAACAGACGCTTCATTCGACAATAGCCAAACGCTGGATGAGGTCGGTACTTCGACTACAGCCACACTCACCGGTAGTGACGGCCCAACTGAATATAATGTAGTTGCCACTATTGATGGGTCGGGAGATACGATCGTGGCATCCTTCACAGTGGCTGGCCCAACTGCGTAAAGGGAAGTAACGTCGCAGTTCACACATTTTCTACTAGCCTGAACATCTTCCGGGCATGTCGAACCCGTATGCACTCGGCGTGCCGATCAGGCTTGCGCTACTCGGCGCATTCCGAGCACGTGGAATACGCTGATTTCGACGGTTGGGATTCCGGTGGTGTAGCGAGTCACATCAGACACATCGGACATTCGCCCGGGGCCGTCTCAAGTTCGTCGCTACAGCCTGGGCAGTCGATTGGTTCCGGCACTTCGAGGTGATCGTCGCTCACGCGTCGATTCCCTCGACCAGCTCGAGCGACCACTGGCCGTCGTCGATGTGACGGATGTGGATGTGATAATCGCCGTCGATCTCGCCGTTCTCGTCGAGAAGGCCCTCGACGCGCATGTCGTCTTTTGGGAGCGTAATTCCGACCGAGTCTCGATCTAACTGGCGAAGTTTGTTTAGCGCCATACCCGGCAGGCAACCCGTCCTCTCATAAAACTTGGTGACTATCTGGAATACCAAGGGATAACCGCCGGAACCCTCCGGTATTCCGAAGTATTTCGAAGAGAGGGGTTGCGGACCGAGCGTATGGCTCTTAGCCTACCATCAAACGCGGTACCAGGCGCGGTACGGCGTGAAGACGGAATTGACCTGATTGACAGCGTGCTCGCGCCGCTGTTCGTGCTCGCCACGATCTCCGTCGCGGCGGTCGGCACGTTCAGCCTCGGAGCACCGTTCAACACCGGGTTCGACGGCGTCCTGTACAGTTCGCAGGGGACGGAGGTTACCTACGGATTCCTCGTCTCGATGATCACCGTGATCGTGGCGTGGGTCACGAACGGTCAGACGACCATCGAGGACTACACCGACATGGAGACCGTCACGCTCCTGCTGATGTTCATCCTGAACATCCTCTCGGCGCTCGTCCCGGCCGTCTCGCACGCTGTCGCTTCGATGTGGCCGCTCGGCTGGTTCATGGTGTTCCTGAACGGAGCGGGATTCTACCTGATCGCCTACAAGTAAACTGGAGGGACAGCACATGAGTAACCAATTTTCGACGGTGCAGCGTCTCGGGTTCGTCCTGTTAGTCGCGGCGGTCGCGACTGTCGGGCTCGCGGCGATCGGCGGCGCACAGGCGGCCGACTACTCGACCAACGAAACGGTCGAACTCACGAACAGTACGGAGCCCATCACCGTCTCGCTCGACTGGAACGAAACGATAGACGACTCGGCCAACACGTCGGCCACCGTCACGTTCTACAACGAGACGGAGTACGCGAACGACTCAGCGAACGCGACGGTCGCCTTGGAGGACTCGATCGCCGCGAACGCGAACAACACGACCGAGGTCGAGTACAACCAGAGTGACGCTGGCCTCGAGCTGGACGGCGAGTACCGAGTGGTCGTCACCGGGCCGGATTCGGCGATCGACAGCGCGAGCATTTCGGACAGTTCCGGGTTCCTCGGCGGCGTCTTCCCGTCCGGCGGCGGTGATCTCGGCGGCGGGATGCTCGCGGGAATCGCCGTGATCGGGGCGGCACTGATCGGAGCGGCAGTAATCGTCCTGCGGGACTAACGAGACGAAACTATGAATTCTAAGATTTTCGACCGTTCGGACGCTGAGTTGTACAGATTCGCCGTTCTCGGGTACTGCCTCGGGGCCTCGGCGCTGACCGTCGTTCTCGCGGCGATCTCCGCCGCGGGGGTGATCTGATGGCGGCCCAAAGCCCACAGCCCACGGCCCACGAACCAGAGCCGGGCTGCACGCTCAACCGGCGCGACTTCGCGAAAGCGGTCGGGATGGCCGCGGCGATCGGCGCGGGCGGGGCGGCCTCGAGCGGAACTGCGTCGGCGACCGTCTCCGGGCTGACCTACATGCCGGGCGCGCCAACTGTGACCGGCCTGCTGTTCGCCGAAGCACTCGGCTCGGCCGGTTTCAACGAGGACCCGACTCGGGACAAGATCACGCTACACAACCAAGCGACCGGCGCAAAAGCGTGGTGGGACACCACACTCGACATGATCCGCGACTCACGGCTCGAGGACGCGGCGATGGTCGCGAATATCGAGGCTCGAGCGGCGTACGCCGACGAGTACGAAGCGGGCGGCTCCCAAAGCGAATGCCGAGACGCTGCGTTGCAGGCGATTTCAGAATTCTTCAACACACCGGCGAAGAACGCAACCGAAACTGTCGCCTCGGCGCTGTCTGAAATCGGCTATGCGGCCGAAGCGGCCCGCGCTGACTCCGATATTGATGATCGCTTTATCGCGTTCACAATCGGAGACAGTGACTATTCTGGCTCTGGCTCGGTCGATGAGTCGGGGTCGCAGGTCAACGACGCAAGCAACCCTGTCACGCACACGGTCGAGCTTCCGACCGGCGACACCCACGAGGTCGACGCACCGGACCTCTCGCACGCATGGGACAATGGCGATTCGATCACGATCACGCTCGGGGACGTGCAAAGCGGCTACGACGACACCAACGAGGAGGTTGTACTGACAACTGACTCCGATAACGAGGTGACGTCTCATCTTCCGATCACGGTCATGAGCGTTCCCGACGCCGATCTAGTGAGCGAAACCGTCCTCGTTCTCGAAGAATGGGCCGACGTGATGGACGAGATTCAATCGCTCTCGTCCGAGGTCCGTGGAAACTACGGGTCGACACTCAGCGGCGACCTGTACGACGCGCTTGATAACGGCGATATCTCACCGTCGGACGTTCGCGGCATCGAAGGTATTGCGTCACACCTGTCCGGCTCGACGGACGCGACCTCGAGCCGCTACCAGATGGCGCTGATGAACCAACTCGGCCTCTCTCGTAACGACCTGAGTAACGTGGCCTCGATGACCGCCACCTATTCGGGATACACGGGACGCGAAATTAATCGCTCCAGTGGCAAGATCTCCAGTGTTGAACTCACAGACGAAGAGGATGGGCTTCAGATGGAAGGCCAGCTATTCGCTGATTTACTCGGCGACACGACGTTATCATCTGGTCAAACCTACTACTGCGGCCCCAAGGTCCTCAACGTCTATCAGTCCGGCACAGTAGCCTGCACTGATGCGTACACTGGCGTTACGTACTGGGAGGCGTCCCTCGGAAACGATGCACCCGACGGTTTCGGCGCATCGTCTGATGGGAGCCGTTTCGCAGTGTCTATGGTCGGACAGCTGAAAATGTATCAATCTGAGAGCCAGTCGTTAGAATGGACGTGGGACCCGTCCCAGAACCCCGGCTCTGTCGCGCTCCCATCTGACGGCTCGGCGGCCTATGCGATACGGTATGGTGGCGAGCTCGAGAAGATCGTCGACGGCTCGTCGCAGTGGTCCACATCGATCTATTCCTCAAGTTCCTACGACTACGGCATCGATGTTTCCCCAGACGATGAGACGATCGTCGTCGGCAACCCTGACGGAGAGCTAACTGGTCTCGACACCACTGGATCTGAGACCTTCAGTTACTCCGGACTGGGCGGTGTCAACGCCGTTGAAACCGATGGCGAAACGTCCTATGTCGCCCATAGTGACGGTGTAGCTGCTGTAGACTATGAGGGCAACGAACTCTGGACTACGTCACCAGTCGCCACTGGCGGCGACTGTGCTCTCTCGGGGTCAAGGCTATACGTCGCTGACGACAGCGACGACAGCATATACGCCCTCAACGCCGAGGACGGAACTGAGATCTGGCAGTCCACGTTCACCAACTCCGGCGGTCTCTCGCTGTCGCTCACGCCGTCTGGAACCGGCTTGAACGCTGGCGACTCTGCCGGGGACACTCATGTCCTCAGCACCGCTGACGGGACTGCAAAACGGTCTTTCTCCCACGGCGGCGGGATCTACGACCTTGCCACCCTGCGGCCCGATACTGAGGCGGATGGCGACCTCGGCCGCGCTGTGTTCTTCGATGTGGTCAACGGTGAAGAGCACTCTCTCTATAACGGCACCGTCACGATTGACGTACTGACCAACAAGGACGGCGAGACGATCGACGAAGGCGAATCGTTCGAATGGGACCAACCCGATCACGACGCGACCGACATGACCGAATACCGAGACCAGGTCGAGGAAACGAGCGAGGAGCACAAAGACGCGATCGCCGAGGAAGAGGAGAACGACGGCCCCGGCCCGATCTTCGGCAGCGGGAACCCGCTCGAGGGCGGTGGCGGGTTGCTCGGACTCGGCATCATCGGTGTCGTCATCCTCGCCGTGATCGGCATCGTGACCGACGCTATCCCGGGGCTGGGGAACTGACCGATGCGACGTCTTTTCATTGTTGCCACGGTCGTAGCGCTGGCGCTCGCGATGGGCATGGGCGTTGGGCCAGCCGTCGCGCAGAGCAACGAGACGGTCAACCAGACGAGCGGCGAGCAGGCCGCTCAGGCCGACGGGGACCGTGTTCGGATCATCGACAACGAGACGCGAGTGGTCGATTGGAGTTACGAGCCCGGCCGGTTCACGCTCGAGATCGAGGCCGACGAGCCGACCACGATCAGCATCACCGAGTCGGGGGCCTTCGAGGAGGGTGCAAAGAGCTTCAACTACGGCGAGCGGGAGTTAGACGAGGGAACGCAGACGGTCACGTTCATGGTTTCGCCGCGACAGGGAGAGAAGGGCGCGGCCGTCGCGATCGCCACCCAGAAGTCGCTCGACGCGGGCGGCGGCGCGATCGTCTCGACCGGGACGGTTCAGGCCAACCCGTTCCGTCACTTCGGCGGTGAGACGGGGCTCTTCTCCGGCGTTCTCATGACGGTCGGCTGTGCCGCGCTCGGTGCCTGGTACGTCGTCCGCTCCGAGGAATCCGGGGTGGTCGAGGCATGAGCGACACGAGCGGCACCTTCGGGAACTGGAAGGACCGACTCACCTACGTCGTCGCCGAGGCGCAGCTGCTCGTCTTCGCGGTGCTGTTCTCACTCGGCGTTGCGATCCTCTGGATTCGGCCGTCTGTGCCGGGTATCCCGCCGATATTCTTCGGTTGGTTCGCGGCTCTCATCCTACTTGGGCCGCCGCTGATAGCGATCTTCGTCACGGGAGCACGGAAGCTCCGCGACCGGCGAATGACGACGGTCTACCACATCAACGGCGTCGATGATGTGCGGAAGAAATACTACGTCGAGCCGGAGTTGTGGAGCCAGAAGACAGTCGAGGGGCCGTCTCCGTACGTCTGTAACGACGGCGATGCCTTCGAAGTCCGCGAGTTCACGCATCACGAAGAAATTGACGAGTTGACCGTCAGAGGCTGCTATATGTCGCAGATGGCCGACTCGAAACTGGTCACGACGAAGACCATGCTCGAGGACATTCACGGCGATCTCATCGACGCGTTCCTTGAGCTCAACCAGCTCCGCGGTCGGGTCAGCAAGATGGGGCTGCAGATTCAGGGCGACGTGATCAACGAGGAGGCCGAGGCCGACGAGCGCGGATTGATGAACCCGCGGACGGCCGTCAAAGATCGGTTCGAATCGGCCAAGGAGGACGCCGCTGCGTCGGACGATGACGAGATTCAGGACGTGGGTCAGTACGTCGATGAATACACCGAGGGGCACGGCCCGAGAACGCCCGTCAGAGCGGAGGAATCGGCTACAGAACAGGCTGCAGCTACCGATGGAGGACATGAATCATGAAGGGATTCACTGACCGAGAGAAGGCGATCGTTGCGTGGGCACTGGCTGTCGGAATCGTCGTGGGCTTATGGGCGGGACTGTTCATGCTCCCGGCCGAGGCCCTGGACGTTCCGACTGACCAGCGGGAGACCTCTTACGGCGAGACCGTCGAGCGAGCGGTCTACCTTCCGGTTCCACGGATATTCTTCGCCGTCACGGTCACTGCGCCGGTTCTGGCCGGCTGGTACAGCTACTCTCGGCTTTGGACTGAGCCGAGCGAGGAGCCCGATGAAGACGTGCAGAACGCGGTTTCTGATGGAGGGAGTGAACCATGAGCGATGAGCAAGACAACTACACAGTCGGCGGCTTTCGCGAGTATCAGGACGGAAATCTCGAGCGCGACCCCGAAGAAGTCCTTCGGCATTCGGGGTTCGTTCGCGACGAGCAAGTGGATCGACAGCTAGCGATGCGGGCCGTTCATCACGACACGGATCGGTGGGACACGAAGCCCGCGAAGGACTACATGGCGGTCGGCAAGAATCGGAAGATCCTGCAGGCCGAAGGGAGCGAAACGGCGCGTCAGGCGCTCGAGAACGGCGACACGCTCACACTCAAACACTACATCGGCGATCCGTCTCAGGAGGCCGACCTCGCCGGAATCAAGGCCATCACGCGCCTGCAGGAGATCGTCGCCGGACCCGCGCCGGTCATCGTCCTACTCGGCGAGATGGGGGACGGGAAGACCGATTTCTCTGGGCTGTTGGGCCAGCTCCGTGAGCGGTGGGTTGACGGAAACCTTCTCGTCGGTTCGAACATCCGCACGCTCGAGCGGACGAATCGCTGGGTCCGTGACGACGGCTCCGTCGAAGATGGCTGGATTCCGAACTACCCGCTGCTCGAGGAATGGGTCAGTCAGGACGGTGACCCGGTCGAGAACCCGCAGCAGCCGAAGCTGTTCATCGGCGACGAGTTTTCGACGAACGCGAGCGGAGCCGGCGAAGACGGCCACAAGGTGCGGAAACTGATGGGGCCGCTTGTGTTCAAGATCCGCAAGTACGGCGGCGCTCTCATCTACATCGGCCACGACGAGAGTTCGATTCATCCGATGCTCTGGCGCGTCGGAACGATCATCAAAAAGACCTCGCAGAAATCCGCGGTCGTCGCCGATCGTGTCTCGAACGGAAGTCTCGTCGACGTGGATCCGCGCCCGCTCGAGGGGATCCCGCCGACCGACTGGTCGTTCAACACGAACGACGAAGCCGACTGGAGCTGGTCCGCGCCTGGAGGCGACGAGAAAGACGAGGCGATCGCCGAGAAAGACGTGAAACGAGTCGCTGCATGGACGATGGAAATCTGCCGTCGACAGGGAATGTCGTCGCGTGCAACCGCCGAATTCGTGCCGTACAGTCACGCTACCGTCTCGAATTGGTGGGACGACATTGACGAGGGCGGCGAAAAGGCGGAATGGGTTTCCACGGTTGAACAGGTGATCGCATGACTGCGTCGGGGTGTCAAGCTGTAAAGCGTAACTATCCCCCCTTTAGAGTAGCCCATAGCCCACCGCGCTCGCTCCCTACCGGGAGCGAAGCGACCGATGGGCGCGCGGTTCGAGGCCAGCGGAGGAGTATATATATCGGCGCGCGACGCGCGTGGTCCGCGTGAACCGCTCGAAGCGGGCGAACCACTTCGGGACGGCCGTCGAGAAACGGATGGCCGAGAAGCGTCGCTTCGATCTCGAGCGGGGCAGCTGGCACGACGCGAGGTTCGGGAACGGAACGCCCGTCGAGATCAAATCGACAATGCACGAGCATTCCGACGGCCAGCCCGGGAACTGGAAGGTTTACCGCGAGTACCACGAAAAGCTCCGGCGTCACGACGGCTGGTACTGTTTCGTTGTCTACCGGCCACATGGGCGATCGGGCTGCACGATTCTTTGTGAGAAGATGGTCCGCTCGAGCGATCTTCCGCTACTCCGGTGGCACGGTGGCGGCGATCACCGCGGGACCGAACAATCGAAGATCGCGATCGATACCATTTTTTGACAAAACGGCAGGTGGGGATGGGAATGCCTCCGAATGGGTGGGGGAGAGGATGGTCGGAGGCAAGCAATTGTTTTCAGCAATCACTATTGATAGTTTCGGTAGGCATCATACAGCCGACAAGACTATGTCGATGTGATACAAAGAAATGGATGGCGGGGGAGAGGATTCAGTCGTTGCCCGACAGAATCTATCCGACTGCGAGACAGACGGAACCTCGCCGCACCTGAGATCGTTCCGGCTTGAAGGTCAATCGCCAAATTGTCAAACTCGATCTCAAACCCTCCCACCTACAGATCACCTATGGGGGTGGGGGCTCCGACGCTGGCCCTTGGCCGGCGTTTCTCGAGACGGAATTCAATCAGTAGTGACAGCGATCTCGGTATCGACATCGAACGTCACTGCTCGAGTCGAGAGTGTCTCGGCGATCTCCCGGCGCTGCTCGAGCGTGAGGTCGTCGCGCTCGAGGACCTGGCGGGACGCCTGGACGAACTTCGGTACGTCGTCGCAGGCACTGACCACCGCTTTGGTCTTGTTACAGTCGTAGAAGTCGGCTGCGCGTTCAATCGCGTCTCGTCGGTACGCATAGTCGCCGTCGGTTCTGATTCGCATACTCGTACACACGACCCCCGAAATCCTCGTTTTTTCGGCTCACTGGACGGCCCATTTCGGCCCAAAACAGGCGGAACGTGTCGGTCATCCAGAGAAGAACGCGGTCTCGAGTGACCGAACGACTCGAAATATGCACACGAGGGTTCGCGTCTCGTGTGCATATTCGGGGAACGGGATTTGTCGACGTGCAACCCCAGGGGAGAGAGAGACAGAGCAGTTTGGTAGACGTGTGAAACGATGAAGAAGAGTATTGTCTAAGAAAGCAGTGATTCTGGGATTTCTGGTTCTAAGTCATTTAGGTCAACTCTCTCAAGTCTATCTGCTATTTTCACGAGAGCCTGAAGGACATCCTCAGGTAACTCGTTAGCGTTCATACGTTTGGAAATGTACAATCCATCAGTCGCTTTATTGAATATCCCCTCCGGATTTTCTAATTCGCTATGCTCTTCAGCGTATATTTTTTGGAGTACTATTTCTTTATCATCAACTCCTTCATTTTCATCAATTATCTGTTGTACTGTCTCTTGAGACATTTCAAAATCTTCAGCGATTGCTCGAGAATTGAGAAGATATTGTTCGATACCGTACGCATTCCACACAAATATGTTATCAAGAGAGACATCCCACCATTCGTTACCATCATCTCTTGCCATGGAATCATACAATTGGCCTTTTGCTTCTTCTATCGTTATATCATGCTTATCAATGATAAATAGATGAGGAATATTAAAAGATGAAAGCAACTTCACTAATGATTTAGAATCTCTCCTCATACGGTCAATACCTTCTAATTCAACTACTTCTACACCAAATTCGTCAAAATTGAGTCCGGCTGTGCTTCCAAATTGCTTCAATATTCGTTTATCTGATAATCCTTCTACAAATATAACTGCTTCCGATTGAAGCAATCCGCTTTTTTCGTAACCAAGATCCTGCAATTCGACATCAACTTCATCAGGTTCAATTGATCTCAGAACCGTCCGATCTTGTCGATCAACACGTGTAATACTGCTGGCCCTAGTTTGATCTACAAATACATCAGAATGGGTAGAAATGACAACACGTATGTCTTTTTTAGATACCAAATCACGAATTAGATTGAACACCTTTCGTTCTGCACCCGGGTGTAAATGTAACTCCGGTTCTTCAAGGAAAAGGATATCCGAATTTTCTGAGGCCCAATAAATTTGTGTGAGAAGTACCAAAATTTCCTTTGATCCAGAAGAAATATCTGACGATTTGAACTTTATATCGAAATTTTCTTCATTGACGACTATAGTCATATCGGATTCTCTCAGATCAGTATCGTATTCTACTGAAATGTCAGTCACGCCATCCATAATGTCCACATAAGAAGAAGCAATATCCTCAAACATTTCAGGGTGATTTGTTTGTAAAGAATTTAAAACCTTAACTAGATTAGTTCCATCTGATTCAAGTTCGGTGGTATATCCTGCTGTATCAATATCTCGCGGCACACGGAATGGGTCCACAAATCTCCAGGTTTTTATGGAATCTTCTATTGTTTCTCTTATTTCACTTCTATCAACTACATCATATTTCCTATAAAAATCATCGATTTCTTGCCATTCGCTGCCATCGTCTATGTAAAACATTTTGTTGCGGCTTCTGCGACCAGTACCCTCTACAGATATCTCATATTTCACTTTGTTTAGTATAGAAGAGTTCTCAATCCTGGACTTTGCTTTCCTGTGTTTTGAATTTGTCCTATTTATACCCTCATATATGGACTGTCTTCGTTCTTCCGGGAAACGGTATACAAGAGAAATCTGGAATTGGCTGTCAATATTCTTTCCCATAGCTTTGTCCAGAAACCATTGTTGAGAATAATCATGGCCTGGCCTATTTTCTTCTAATTCCTTTAGACTGGCAAATGCATCAATCACATTTGATTTCCCAGAATTGTTTTTACCAATTAATACAGATATGTCAGAAAAACCCACACTACCCTGCCCAATACTCTTGAAATCATGGAAATTCGCTTCTATCAGTTGAAGTCTCATTCTTAATCATACTAAGGCGCTGATCCTATTATGATGTTGGGGTTTTTGGAGTTGACGGCCTCGCGACTCCATGAGATTGGGTCTATCCAAGTGACATCAGAAGAACGACACTAGATAAGTGGTACAGAGGCTTTTCCCAAATCCCAATAATAGCACTACCAACCACCGTTTCGTGTGCTTCAACTGGAGATCTGCGTGCGGAGGCGGGGGTGGGGCGTTGTAATTTTTTGGCTCAGTCCCCTTGGGGACACCCGCCAAGGGGGCTTTCGCGCGAAGCGCGAAACGACCCCGCAGGCGTTGTGGCGCGGTCGCGGCGATCGCCGCGGCTACCCCGACCGAAAACAACTCAGCTTGTGAAAATCAGCCGCTAATGAAAGTATGGTTGCGCAAACGAAACGAAGGGGTAGCGTTGCCACTATCGAGGCCGGTTCAGCGATCGGCGACAGCGCCGACGAATCCGGTTTCAGTCCCACCGCCGGGAGTCTTCCAGGTCAGCTCGATGCTGCGGAGCACCGTCGGATCGTTGCCCGACTTCGACCACTTCTCGAGGGCTTCGCTCGCGATCGTGGCGAGATCCTCGAAGCTATCGGCCTTCAGCCGGGAGAGGATCGTATCGATCCGCATCCGCCGGGGCTCGCCGTGTTCGTCGAACTCGAGGTCGGCCCCGTTCTTCGCGAGCCACTCCTGGAAGGGCGACGACTCGGCAACGTGATCGGCTAAGCCCATGATATGTTGCATCCGATCGGCGTAGCTCTCGATCGCGTACTCGGCCGACTCGACGAGCGCCCGCAGCTCCTCGCGGTACTTTCGAGCGCGGAACGATACGTCACCCTGGTCGAGATCAAGGACTTCGCCGAGATCGTTGATCGCCCGGTAGATTGTTGCGGGGTGTTTCCCCAGCTCGTCGGCCAGCCCGTCGATCGTCGAGCCGCCGTCCGTCGCGACCGTCTCGGTGACATCGCGGGCGGTCTCGCCCATATCTCGCAACGTCGTCATCAACAGGTGATCTGACTTCGCTTCGAGGCGCGGTGTCGGATCTTCGTACAGTTCGACCGGCTTCTCTCGAGCTACCGCGTCGAAGTGATCGTCGGCGATGTACACGCCGTTTCCGTCGGGACCGAGCGGGATGTCTTCCCAGTGGAGCGCGTTCAACAGCGTCTCCTCGATCTGTTCGGTCACCTTGTGCCGATCGGCCCACGCCCATGCCTCCTTGTCGTTCATCGACTTGTTGACCAACACCTCGACTTTCGGGTGGTAGGACGGGTGATTCTTCGAAACCGCGTCCGGGTCCTTCAGCTGGTAAATCTCGAACTTTCGCCCGTAGGTGTGGCCCGGTAGGAGTTCGCCGGCCGATGCCGGATCGAGAAACAGTCGATTCTGGTGGTTGATCGCTTCCTTGTTGTTGATATGGAGTTCGGCCTTCACCCCCTCGAGGTCGGACAGATAGTGCGCGACCTTCTGCAGCACACCGGCCGACGAGAGCTTTTCCGCCCACTCGCGACGGATTCGAACGTAGCGCTCGTACGCCCACATCCGGCTCGCTTCGTGCGGCTCGGCTCGGAAGTAGTCGGGATGAATCCGCTCGTTGGCGTGGTCGAACACCGCTCCAAAGAATTCCGGCAGTAGCTCGAGGCCACGATCGGGTTCGATATTGCTCGTGTGAAACTCGACGTCGACGCCGTCGACCTCGCCAACCTGATTTTCCCACGGGAGCTGCAGTTGCTCACCGCTTTCCCAGTGGCGCATATCCGGGAACCGCGGGCCGATATTGTACGACGCCTTCCGCTCGCCGCGCCCACGGCCCACGATATCCCATTCGTAGAGCCGTTCGGCGTTGATCCCGTCCGACAGTCGCGGCGCGAACCCCGACTTGCTGTAGCGCACCTCCAGGTGCCACGGCTCGCCGTCGATCTCGGTGTCGATCTCGACGTAGCCCTCGAAGGGTGGACCGAGCATCACCGACGACAGCGCGTCGTACGGACCGCGACCCCAATCGGGCCACTTCCAGCGGCCCTCGATCTCGTGCGGGGTCGTCTCGACCTGAGCCATCATGCGCCTCCAGCTTCGGCGAAATCGGCCAGCGTCGCGTCCGGGTCGTCGTCGCTCTCGTCATCACCGGTGTCGACAGGGATCGTCGACGGGTCCGGGTGATGGACGATCTCGACGTCTTCGAGTTGAGCGACGACCGCATTCGCGAGCAACCGGCGGTGGCACCATCGGGCGTCCTTTTCCCAACAGACGAGCCAGATATCCCGCTCGCGAGCACGGTCGGCCAGCTCCGTGAGTACGGCCTGCGGGCCGGCCCGCTCGAGGTACTCGAGATACCTGCGCTCGTAGTCGACGGAGTTCCACGCGATCGCCGCGGGGTTCGGCTCGCCGTTGTCGGCGGCAGCCTCCTCGACGGCCTTGTACGCGTTCAACAGGTCCTCCGGCGGTGCGACCGCAGGGATGTTCCGGTCCGTGATCCGCTCGACGAACTCCCGCGGATAGCGGACTACACCGAAGACAGCATCCCCGTCGGCAGGCTCGAAACTCGAGTTGAGACCGCCGAAGTAGGTCGTCCGAACGGTCACAGCGAATCACCCACCGTTACCGACGGATCGACGCCCGCCGGATCGATCACATGCGACCACGCGAGTTTCGCGACCTCCTGTTCCGAGCGCGAGCCGCCGACCTCGTACCACCGGTCGGCCAGCAGCTCGTCGACGAGCGTCGCCGGCACGATCGCCCGGGCGACCTGGGGCAACCCCGGCCGCGGAATGTAGACGACGAACAGGTACATCCCGGCCGCCTCGAGCAGTTGTTCGTGGGCGGCTCGCTTGACGTAGAACCGCCCGCGAGTCGAATTCGATCCGTTGCTCGTTTCGATCTGGCAGCCTTTGATCTCGACCGGAACGCCCGGCTCGACGAGAACAATACCGTAGAACGGCAGCGACCGACTCGCCTCGAGAACGGCCGTCGTCCGAGCGTCGTGCCAGGTGGCGGTGTGATCGCTCACGTACTCGAGCGCGTCGACGACCTGGATGGTCTCGGCCTCGAGTGCGTCGCCGCTGGCCTTCGAACTCTCGAGTTCCGACGCTCGAGAACTCATAGTGGCCCCTCTCGCGCGTTTCGAACGACGCGCGTACACGACGGGCACAGACGACGAAGCGCGACGATTCGGTCACCACAGCGCTCGCACTCGTCTGATTCGACGAGGCGATTCACGCCGACTCACCTCGGTTCTCGAGCGCCAGCCGAACGTCCTCGTCAGTTGCTTGGTGGGCCGGATGGGCTATGGGCGTCCGACTGTCGATATCGTACAGCCGATTCGCCGGTACGAACCAGCTACACATCGGTCTCACCCCCGTGACGGCCGGGCGACGTTTCCGGGTCCGGAATCGATACGTCGACGCCAGCAGCGGAGCCACGGCTCAGTCGCGCGTACGTATCGCAGTCGCCACAGCGGTGGGCTCGGTTGCGGTTGTCACCGAAAACCCGAGAGAAATGGTCGGTGACGTGGGCTCCGCAGTGCTTGCACGTCGAGTTGTCGACCGACGGCCACGGTGCGACCGTCACGCCGACCACCCCCGATTTCCTTCGCTATGATCGACGGACGGCGGAGACGTGAATCCCGCGACCGTAATCACTCGATTTTGAGCGGCGCTATTTTCGCACGCGCCGCTATCGAATGATTTTGTGTCAGTCGCTAAGCCAGCGACTATCCAAACAATTCGAGACGTTACAACAATCCGATGGACTCGTCGGGATTTGAACCCGAGGCCTCTTCCTTGCGAAGGAAGCGATCTACCACTGATCTACGAGCCCTCAAACGTTCATACCCTCGGTTTCTATTTGAGGCTTGTGTTTCGGGGACGGAACGGGACACGGCACCACGGTGGTGGTCGACTGGCTGTGTCGTGAGTCCCGAGCTCATTACAGCGGCGTCCCCACTCAGTCCCAGCCGTCGTCGCACTGGACTCGAGCACGCTCACAAATCGACGGACAGCACTAGCAAAACTCGTAACTTCGCTACTGCGAAACGACTCGTGCTCGAGCACGCAGTCCCACGTGGAGTCCGACTGACTGCACGCTCAAACGGCGAGCACGCGAGCGCGTCCGGCGACCACCCCGACCAGGAACCCCGCGAAGTGAGCGATTAGCGCCACGCCGGGCGAGGCGGTAGCGAGGGTGACCGCGATCGCGAGGCCGACGACGACGAGGATCGACAGCCACTGCGGGACATCGACGAACGAGGCTAGCCCGCTCGAGAGCCGATTCGACGCGACGAGATAGCCCAGCAGGGCGAAGACGGCCCCACTGGCACCGAGGACGCCCGCTGTCGGTGCGATGGGGACGAAGGGCACCGCCGCGAGCACCCCCGTGAGAACGACCTGGGCCACGCCCGCGATCGCGCCCGTTATCGCGAAGAAGGCGTGAAAGCGGGTCCGCGTCGTCGCTCGGGCGACCGGCCAGCCGAAGACGACCAGTGCGAGGGTGTTCGAGAGCAGATGGCCGATCCCGCTGTGTGCGTAGACGCTCGTGACGACTGTCCACGGGTTCGTCGTCAGCGGCGGCGCGAGGACGAACAACGCGCCCATCACGCCCGCGAACGCAGTGAGTCCCTGGACGACGAAGACGACGGCGAAAACGACGAGCACCTCGAGGATCGGACTCCCCGATCTCGTCTGCGTGCCGTCGCTCCCGTCGGAATCGGGCCGCAGATAGGTGTTTGACTGCGACCGCGAGCGCTGCGCCATACGAGTGACTGCCACGGCGACCGACAAAAGTCCCGCCGCTTTCCGAAACGGTGGGCGGAAATAGCGCGTGGATCCCGAGAAGACTCGCCGCTTCGGGCCGCGCAGCTACCACTGGCGGACTACTCGAGGACGACAAAAACAGTATATAACTCGTGTATAAGTCGGAGCCGAAACCGACCTCAGTCTTCGAGGACGATTTCGATCGAGACGTCGTTTGGCACCTGAATGCGCATGAGCTGGCGGAGTGCGCGTTCGTCGGCGTCCAGATCGATCAGGCGCTTGTGGACGCGCATCTCCCAGTGCTCCCACGTCGCAGTGCCCTCGCCATCGGGCGACTTCCGGGTCGGCACCTCGAGGGTCTTCGTCGGCAGCGGGATCGGACCGCTCAGGTTGACGCCGGTGTTGTTCGCGATCTCGCGGACGTCGTCGCAGATGTCGTCTAGGTCGTCTGGACTCGTGCCCGCGAGTCGAACGCGTGCTTGCTGCATTTATTCTTTCTCGTGAACTTCGAGGACCTTTCCGGCGGCGATGGTCTGACCCATGTCGCGGATGGCGAAGCTCCCGAGTTCGGGGATCTCGCTGGACGGCTCGATGCTGAGGGGCTTTTGCGGTCGGATGGTGACCACGGCAGCGTCACCCGACTGGATGAAGTCGGGGTTCTCCTCGGCGACCTCGCCGCTTGCGGGGTCCATTTTCTTGTCGATGGACTCGATCGTACAGGCAACCTGGGCCGTGTGTGCGTGGAAGACCGGCGTGTAGCCGGCCGTGATCACGGACGGGTGCTGCATGACGACGACCTGCGCCTGGAACGTCTCGGCGACGCTCGGTGGGTCGTCGGCTGGGCCACAGACATCACCGCGGCGGATGTCGTCCTTGCCGATGCCACGAACGTTGAATCCAACGTTGTCACCGGGCTCGGCTTTCGGCACCTCTTCGTGGTGCATCTCGATCGTCTTGACCTCGCCGCCCACGTCGCTGGGCTGGAAGGAGACGTTGTCGCCGGTGTTCAGGAGACCGGTCTCGATACGTCCGACGGGGACGGTACCGATACCGGAGATGGTGTAGACGTCCTGAATCGGGAGTCGAAGCGGCGCGTCCGTCGGTGGCTCCGGCTCCGGCAGGTTGTTGAGGGCCTCGAGCAGGATCTCGCCGTCGTACCACGGCGTGTTGTCGGACTCCTCGGCGATGTTGTCGCCCTCGAACGCCGAAATCGGGATGAACGAGGCGTCGTCGGTGTTGAACTGGACCTGCTTGAGCAGTTGTTCAACTTCCTCGACGACGTCGTCGTACGTCGACTCCTTGTAGTCGACGATGTCCATCTTGTTGATGCCGACGATGAGTTCGTCGATACCGAGGGTTCGAGCCAGGAAGACGTGCTCCTGGGTCTGGGGCGCGACACCGTCGTCAGCGGCGACGACGAGGACGGCGTTGTCCGCCTGGGATGCGCCCGTGATCATGTTCTTCACGAAGTCGCGGTGGCCAGGACAGTCGACGATGGTAAAGTCGTACTCGTCGGTCGTGAACTCCTGGTGGGCGATGTCGATGGTGACACCACGCTCTCGCTCTTCGGCGAGGTTGTCCATGACGTAGGCGAACTCGAAGCCGCCTTTGCCCTTCTCTTCTGCTTCTTCGCGGTGCTGTTCGATGACGTGCTCGGGTACGCTCCCCGTCTCGTAGAGGAGTCGTCCCACGAGTGTACTCTTCCCGTGGTCAACGTGACCGATGATGGCCAGGTTCTGGTGTTGGTCGCTCATTGTTGTAGCTCACGCGCTGAGGCGCTTATATCGGTCTCTTTGGCTCGTTGCGGTTAAAACCATTTCGAAAGCGTATTCAGCCGATCCCGCCGCCGTCTTGCGGTTTGGCTAGCATTCACACGCCACGGAACGTTCGGCAGCGGAGGGTGGAGTGGAAAACAGACCGTGAGAACGGCGATTTCCGCTCGAGCGAGCGCCGAATTCCCGGCGCGCGATTCCGGTGGCCTGCCGAGATGGATCCGTTTGCAGTTGTTACTATAGTAGCCACTGCAAGTCAATGCACGCCTGATCGAGCGACAGCTGTCCGATCAGTGTGTGAATCGTTTCAGTGGCTACTAGAGAACAGAGCAGAACGGACCGCGGCTACAGCGACGGCAGTCGACCGACGTCCGAGAGGACCGCTGTGGCCGTCTCCGGGCCGCCGGCACCGCGGCCGCTCGAGTGGAGCGATCCCGCGTTCCGGGTCTCGATCTGGACGATGTTGCGCGTGCCGGTCACGGCCAGCGCGCCGTTCTCGGGGACGAGTCGCGGACCGACGCGGATACCGTCGCGCGTGGCCTCCCCGATGAGCCGAATCGTGCGGCCGTCCTCGGCCGCAAGACCGAGCGCGCTGCCCGGAATCGACTGAATCCCTTCGACCGTCGCGTCCTCGAGTGCGAAGCCGCCGTCGGCCAGCACGTTCGCGAGGATGACGAACTTGAGGGCGGCGTCGGTACCGTCCACGTCGAAGGTGGGATCAGCCTCGGCGACGCCCAGGTCCTGGGCCTCGGCGAGAACGTGCTCGTAGTCGAGTCCCTCGGCGGCCATCCGGGTGAGAATGAAGTTCGCGGTGCCGTTGAGGACGCCCCGAACCGCGGTGACGGCCTGTGGCGTACAGTCCTCGATCGTCGAGAGCACGGGAATCGCGCCGCCGACGGTTGCCTCGAAACGGATCGAGCCCGCACTCTCGGCCTCGAGCGCGCGGAGCTCCTCGTAGCGCTCGGCGACCGGCCCCTTGTTTGCCAGTACGACGTGGCGGTCAGCCTCGAGCGCCCGCCGGACGTGCGAGAAACCGGGTTCGGCGTCGCCGAGTGTCGTCGGCGTTGCTTCGACCAGCACGTCGTAGCCCGTGTCGAAGACGTCCTCGGGATCGGCGGTTCCGACGGGTTCACCGCCGACTTTGTGCTCGAGGGCGTCTTGGACGGCGATGCCGTTCGGATCGACTGCGGCGCTGGTGGAGTCGGCGAGTGCGACGACATCGTGGCCGTATTCGGCGGCAAGATTGGCCACGGAGCGACCGACGTCACCGGCGCCGAGAATCGCGAGATCCATCAGGCCTCACCTCCGACGAGGGGTTCGACGACGGTCAAATCCTTGTCGGTACCGATCGAGCGGACAGCTGTGATCACCGCTGTGGACCGCCCGGAGTTGACTGCGAGCCGGGCTCGAGCGCTCGCGACGGCTTCGGTCCCGTCGGGCGCGGCCAGTGAGAGGTCCTGTACGACAGCGTTGGCCTCGTCCTCGATTCGCGAGAGCGTGTTCGAGAGATCGGTTTCCACAAGGTGGCCGATCAGGATGACGTTGATCTCCTCGCCGTAGTGCTCTTCGCCGGCCTGGATGACGTTGACGCCGGCGTCGCGCAGCGCCTCGACGATCCCGTCGAACCGGTCGGGCGGACACTCGATGTCGACCTCGACGGGGATGTGCCCGCGAGGCGTGATGTTGCCGCGTTCGTGGTGGATGCTCAACAGATTGCCGCCGTTGTCGGCGATCGGCGCGAGCGTGCGGAGCAACTCGCCGGGTTCGTCGACGAGCTCGAGTCGGACGGTATAAGCGCGGACGCCGCCGTCGGCCTCGGCGTCGGGTTTGTCGTCGTCGGGTTCGGGTGCGTCACCCATCGACGGCACCTCCTGCCTGCGGGCGTCTACTCGTCGTCATAGTATCTGATGTCCGTACGGGGCGCGTAAAAGGATATAGGATTTGCCAAAACGAGCCGTCCCTGTCAACGACGGCCACACGCCCACGAGCTGTCGAGCGAGGATCGGCTCGACAACTCTCAAAGGTGATCTTTTCCCGGATTCGACGATCCCCAGTCGCCGCGGCCGCCCTCGGTCCGGTCGACGCCCATGATCGACTCGGGCTGGTCGGGGCCGCCGAGGCTGTCGCGCGCGTCGGGAACCCGGATCGTCACGTCGCTGATCTCGGGCCACGTGATGAGTTCGGCCTCGATGTTGCCCGTCGTCACGTCGCTGACCGAACAGCCCTTGCAGCCGCCGCCGAGTTCGATGACGACCTCGCCGGTCTCGGGATCAGCGGCGCGGACCGCGCTGGTCCCGCCGTGCATCTGGATGATTGGCATCTCGCGGGCCAGCCACTTCTCGACGCGTTCCCGCAGCGACGGCTCGTCCTCGGAGTCAGTCATGAGTCGTGCTAGGATCTCGAACGGTGAATAAGTTGGGTCGCGCGGTCGAAATCCGGCGAATTAATCCTGAACGTTTCCGCGCCGGCGCAGCCACTCGAGTGCGACCGCGCCACCGGCGAGGCCGACGACGCCGGTGAAGCCGGGGATCGGATCGTTCCCGTCCGCCCCGCCCCGGTCGGCGGGCTCGGTCTGGAACGTGTAGAGCGCCCCCTCGAGCGACGTATTCGGGATCCCTTCGGTACTGCTCGCGATGAACGTCTCGCCGGGCTTGAGGACACGGGCCGTCCAGAACCCTGTTTCCTCGGTGCTTCGCCACTCGGCGAGCAGTTCAGGAGCCGCGGGATCGGACACGTCGTGGATCTTCACGCCGGCTCGGTACCACGACGAGTAGAGCCGACCGTCGCGAAGCTCGAAGTTGTGCGAGGTCGTCCACATGCCGCCGGGTTTAGATTCGTCATCCGCCCGCGGGGCGTCGATCGACCCCCGATGGACGGGCGCAGCGGAATCACTCACGTCGTAGAGGTCGATTCCACCCGGTCGATCCGGTTCCGCCCCGCCGGTCGCCCAGGCCTCCCGTCCGACCGCCAGCAGGTCGCCGGTGTCGTCGACCGCCGCGTAGTGATCGTTGCCGGGCAAGCCGTAGACGGCCTCCCGCCAGTCGTCGATCGCGCGCTCCGCCTCGAGCGTGGTGTCTTGGATGTGGGAGATGTACGCCGGCTCGGTCGGATCGCTGATGTCGAGCAGGTAGGTACCGGCGTTCCAGCAGGGCAGATAGGCGATCCCGTCCTGCACGTACACGTCGTGGCTGTAGCGGGCGAGCCAATAGATGTCGCGCCAGCCGGGTTCGTGTTCCAGCAGCGACCAATAGCCGACCTGTGTAATCTCGTCACCACCGACGTCGAAGATGGCGAGCCGGTTCGTCTCTCGTGTGTTCACGACGATGAACAGCAACTCACCCTCGAGATAACAGTTGTGGACGTGGTAGCCGGTCCGATGTTCGCCGACCGGCTCGGGGTTTTCGGGATCACTGACGTCGTAACAGCGGAACCCGGCGACACTGCGCCTCTGGTTGGCCGGCCCCGCGACGACCAGCAGGTCACCGTCGACCGAGATGTCGAGGATCTCGGTCATCGTTTCGCCCTCGAGTTGGATGTCACGGTCCACCGCGAGGAGCGCCGGCTCGGCGGGATCGCTCACGTCGACGGTCGTGAACCCGGTCGTCGCGGCGACGTAGGCGGTCTCGCCGTCATCCCCGACGACGGCTTCCGCTGCACCGGTGATGGGGAGTCGGCCGAGGGGCTCGATCGTCGCTTGCCCTCGAACGGTCCCGACAATTCCCGTGACGGATAGGCTAAGACCGGCAACAGCGCTCGTTTGCAGCACCGCTCGCCGCTTCATGGATAGAGCAGCATCGTACAGCTACATAGAAGTGGCCACTCGAGTGCGCGAGCAAAAACAGATGCGTACGTGAGTCCAGAAAGCAGCCATCCGCGAGCGGCTCAGCGGCGCAGCCGTCGCCGGTCGCCGGTCCCTTCGGTCATGGCGCTGGCGAGCGCCCCTTCGACGACGACGTCGTCGCCGAGTTCGGTGAGGCGGATCTCGGGGACGTTCGTCATCACCATCTCCGCGACGCGCTCGCGAATCGGGTCGACGACGAGTTCCTCGTTGTGCAACGCGACCGCGCCGCCGACGGAGACGACGATCGGCGCGAACGCGTGGACCACGTTGGTCACGCCGATCGCGTTCCAGTGGGCGAGCTGTTCGATGACGTAATCGGCTAGCTCGTCCTCGCCGGCGAGATCGAAGACGTCCTTCGCCGTGAAATCCGGCCCCTCGAGCGGGAGGTCGGTCGAGATCGTCGGATCGTCGTCGGCGAGCAGTCGGGCGTAGTCGGGGATGGCGTTGCCGGAGCAGTAAGCCTCCCAGTGACCGTCATGGCCGCACCCACAGGTCAGTCGACCGCGGGGGTCGACGACGTAGTGGCCGACCTCGCCGGCGTTGCCGTCCCAGCCGCTCGTGATCCGGCCGTCGGAGCAGACGCCGGCACCGATCCCCGAGGAGATGGTGATGTAGACCATGTCGTCGGGGTTGCTGGCGGCGTGAAACCGTTCGCCGATGACGCCCGCGGTGGTGTCGTTGTGGAGGTAGACGTCGTCGCTGTCGATCAGCTTCGCGATCGGTCCCGTCAGCGGAATTCGATCGATCGAGTCCGGCAAGTTGGCCGGATCGATCACCGTTCCCTCCGCGAGATCGAACGGACCGATCGAGCCGATCCCGGCGGCGGCGATCCGCTTGGGATCGACATCGGCCTCGCCACAGGCGTCGCGAAGCGTTCGAAGAACACCCTCCGTCACGTCGATGCCCGTCGGCCCGCGCGGCGTCGACCGGCGGCTCGCACCGACCGTCGTCCCGTCGGCCTCGGCGACGACGGCCCGGACGTTGGTCGCACCGAGGTCGACGCCCGCATAGTAGACCATGCTGTCCTAGGGACGACCGCGGCCGTACTTAACTACCCAGATTATACTCGACAACGAGTAGCGATTTCGATACGTTGTGGCGTCGATAGCGAGCGCCGCGGTTGCGTTTATCGGCGGCGACGACGATGTGGCGGCGATGATGGCGTGGCGGCGACGACGGTGTGGCGGCGATGATGGCGACGACGATAGCAATGCCCTCGGCGATCCGGCAACATATGTATGCCACTTCGTGACGTACGTTATCATATGACTACCGACGACACGTTCCCGGAATCAGCGGCCGAATCGGAGCCGACCCCCGCGCTGTCCGAGACGGAAATCGAGGCCCTTCACGAGGTCGAACTGGGGCTCGAGTGGGCCCAGCGCGCCCAGGGCTGTCTGCTCGAGTTCCACCACGCGACGGGCCACGGTATGGACCACCTCTCCCGGGCCGAGGAGTTGCTCAGGGCGGCCGGCCGCGACGACCTCGCGGCGGCGATTCGGGCTGACCTCCTTCCCCACGGCGTCGTCGACGAGGACCGGTGGTCATACGACGTCCTCGAGAACTTCCAGGAGAGCCTGCTGGCCGAGACGCGGTCGCTCGAGCGACGGATTCGACGGGAGTTGGCCGACGGGGAGCGCCACGTCCGCGAGCGTCGACAGGAGCGAGCGTGGAAGCGACGCGCTGATGAGCTGTGAGGAGACCGACGAAAGCGGCGCAGTGGATCGGCGGTGAGTCCCGCGATGTGGGTCGCTACTCCATCACGTCGAGATCGCGGAAGTAGGTGACCGGGCAGGGGGCCTGCAGGATGATCTCCTGGGAGACGGAACCGAGAACGGCCTTTTCGGCGGGTGAACGTCGCCGACCGCCGACGACCATTCGATCTGCATCGACGTCGATCGCCATATCGACGACCTTGGAACTGACCTCGCCGAGTGCACCTTTGATTTCGTAGTCGACGCCGGCCTCCTCGAAGCGCTCGGCGAGTTCGGGAACCGGTGCGCGCCGGGCGGCGACTTCATCGGGATCGATGTCGTCGACGCGGGCCTCAAGATCGAGGTCGTCGTGGACGTCCTCGTACTCGTCTTTCGTGAAGGCGTGGCCGATAACGACCGTGGCACCGAGGGGATCGGCGATCTCGAGAACCGTTTCGGCGAGCTCCGGTGCGCGTACTGTGTCCATCGGTCCGACTGCGAGAAGTACTGTATCGATTGCCATACCGGCACACTGTTCGGGCCATCCGCTTAAGTATTCTCGTCGTTGCAGTATTCGAGGAACGACGCGTGATACGGACTGCTGTCAGTCATTTCCGATGCGACCGCGATACGACCCGCGGTCGCAACGGTACATCGTTACAGCAGACCGTATGAGTGGCCGGGAACCCCCGCTCTCCGCCGACGCGCTGTCGCTCGAGGGCGGACCGGCGGCGATCGATCAGTCCTCGAATTCCTCGCTCCGGACGAAGGTGACGGGACATGGCGCCGAGAGCAGTACTTCCTGGGCCGTCGAGCCGAAGACGGCCTTCCCCGTCGGCGATCGACGCCGTCCGCCGACGACGACCCGGTCGGCACCGGTACTCGCGGCCAGATCGACGATCGACGGCCCGTGTTCGCCGACCGCGCCACGGATCTCGTAGTCGACGTCGTGTTCGTCCAGGACGTCCTGCAGATCGTGGATCGTCGAGTGGCGCGACGCGACCGCGTCGGGGTCGATCTCGCCGACGTTCCGGTCGAAGTCGAGGCGATCGAGCACCTGGTTGTACTCGTCGCTCGTGAACACGTGTGCGAGGACGACTGTCGCCCCGGCGGGTTTCGCGACCTCGAGGACCGCTTCGGCCAGTTGGTCGCTGCGGTCCGCGTCACCGGGTCCGACTGCGAGTAACACTGTGTCTAGCATGGATGACGGATTGACCGCACACCACCGTAAATCCGCGGGTCGCCGAACATGGATGTTGGTCGCAGAACACGCACGTACGCAGGTCGCGAAACGCGAGCGCGAGTCGCGGAACCCGATCGCACATCACGAAACACCGGCCGTCGCCGGCGAGTACAACCCGTTCCGGACGGTTTTTCCGCTCTGTCGTCGACTACGGACGCATGGACGGACCTGATCTCACGGGGCGAACGGTCCTCGTCACTGGCAGCGCGAAAGGCGTCGGGCGCGAACTGCTGTTGGCGACGGCCGAGCGCGGTGGGGCGACGGCGGTCCACTACCACACCAGCGCCGAGGCGGCCCGCGACGTGGCCGAGACGGCCCGCGATCGCGGCGCAAGCGCGGCGATGACGGTTCAGGGCGACGTCACCGATCCCGAGAGCGTTGACGGCCTCTTCGCGGCCGTCGAAGCCGAACTCGGGGGCGTCGACGTGCTGGTCAACAACGTCGGCGACTTCGCGCCCGCCCACTGGGCCGACCTCGAGTTAGAGACCTGGAACCGCGTCCTCGAGACGAATCTCAACGGGACCTACCTCTGTTCGAAGCGGGCGCTGCCCGGAATGCGCGAGAGCGAGTACGGCCGAATCGTGAACATCGGCTACGCCTCGAGCGAGCAGGGACTCGTCAGCCCGAAGAACTTCCCCTATTTCGTGGCCAAGAAGGGGATATTGATGTTCACGCGCATGCTCGCGGCCGACACGCAGGACGACGGGATCACGGTCAACGCCATTTCGCCGTACGTCGTCGAGAACTCCGACGAATTCCCCGAGGAACTGCCCCGCGACCGACCCGCGAGCTTCGAAGATCTGATCGCGCCGCTGTACTTCTACCTCGACCCCGACAGCGGCTACGTCAGTGGGGAGAATCTCGAGGTCGACGGCGGCTGGTTGCCTGAAACGGTGTGATCGGTCGTTACGGTGAGGATCGGATAAGAGTGCAGAGGAAGGAGGATCAGGGGCGTAATTCATCATTCAGAAGTTTTTCATGTACCGGAAGAGGAATTAGTTATATGTGGCGGAGATTGGGTGAGATAATCTTAAGCAGTGTCGTTATTTTTATCGCTGGTTTCATCCTCTGGCCACCTAACGATACCATTTGGCAGTGGTGGACAGTGATAGCTGAAGGGCCGGAAAGGGGTCTGATAGTGCTAGTAGTATTGATCGGACTATCTGTAGCAACTGGCCTCGGACTGTCGACAGTAGGTGATGTTCGCCCTTCTAGTTTACTTATCGGCGGTATCCTGGCTTTCATTGCCGGAATGATACTGATACGTTTCATCATTTCGCCTGACAGTCCGTCTCATTTCCTTCTGTATGGGTTTATTCTTGTACTCGTTTTCCTCGGAGCCGCCATCGGATACGTCGTTCGTTCCAACGACAATTCACAGTCGAGTAACCGGACTGGATCCGCCTAACGGTTTTTTGTCAGGACGGATCTTTTTCCGCTGTCGACGTCGACGCAACGAGAGCGAATCTTCACTGCCGGTTGGCGACAAGCGCCGTCACGTAACCGGTCGCAGTCGAACGGCGTTCAACCGACCGTTCTGATGATATTCCGGAGGGTCGCAGGACCGTTTTCGACGAGCGCTCGCGGAACCCGTCTCCGAGGCGACCTGAGCGCTGCCCGAAGGACGGCGCTCCCGTTCTCCGTGATCCCCGTCCCGTGCCCGACGAGGACGCGTTCCGGCTCGAGGTCGTTCAATTGGCGCGGCGGCCTGAGCCGACGTAACAGCTGCAAGTCGAGTCGTTCCGCACCGACTAGGAACGAATCGATCGTCCCCAGCGAATCGGGAACGATGAGGGTTCCGCTGGCCTCGTGAGAGAGGACCATCTCGTCCCAGATGGAAAACGGTCGATTAGGGATCGCGCGAATACTTGAGTCCGGGAACGAGCCACTGTAGCGCTCGAGCGGCGCGTCGATACGCTGCTCGACGCGTCCCATCCAGTCGGGAACGGAGACGGGGACGTCGTACCGGTCTGCGAACACGTCGGCGTCACGGGAGTGCCAACACGAGAGGACCGCGACGCCGGCGACCGCACCGAAATCCGCCAGCACGCGATCGATATCGGGAGCGTCTAACGGATCGAGAAGCCAGACCCCGTCAGCCGTTCGAATCGCGTGGCTCACGCGCTGGCCGCCTTCTTCGGGATGAGCCATCCAACTTACCCCGTCGGACCAGTCGGTGCATATCTGCGCGCCCGCCGATTCGCCGCGATCGAACATTGCTACCGGTTCCTCTCGAGGCCGCTTCCATAATTCTCTCGCCGACGGATCACTGCTCGAAATGATCGACCCGAGATCGCGGCCGCTCGCGGAGCGCATCGAACACTATACTTCGACCGCGGCCGTCTCCGTACCCATGCCATCGACGGGAACGGTCCGGGCGATCCACGTCGCGCCGGAACAGGGAGCACCGACGGAACGTGTCGATCGCGTCCGAGCTGTCGCCGGGTGCGGCCTCGAGGGCGATCGCTATTATCGCGCCGACGGCACGTTCGCCGACCGCGAGGGCAGCGACGTTACGCTCATCGAGAGCGAGGCGCTGGCCGGGGTCGAGCGCGACTACGAGATCGATCTCGAGCCCGGCGTCCACCGCCGGAATATCACGACCGAGGGGATCGCGCTGAATCATCTGGTCGACGTGCAGTTCCGGATCGGCGAGGTCGTCTGCGAGGGAGTCGAACGCTGCGAGCCATGTTCGTCCCTCGAGTCCCACCTCGCGGAAAATGGGATCCGAGAGGCGCTGGTTCACCGCGGCGGGCTCCGAGCGCGGATCCTCGAGGGAGCCACCGTGGCGACCGGCGATCGAGTCGAACGGATCTAGCGCTTCTCCTCCGTAATACCCTACATATGTACCGATAGCCCGCACCCGCGAAAACAAAACCTACATTTTCGCGGAGTACAAGTGGGAACTGATGAACGAGTCTGGGATCCAGTCGCTGATGGACCAGGAAACGCTCGACCGGCGCGTTCGGACCGGAGCGGCCCCCCAGTGGGTTGCCGATCACTGGCAGTCGTTTCGCGATGGACTGCTCGGCGAGCGAAACGAGACGCCGTTTCCGTGCTTCTTCGGGGCCGAATCAGTGCAAAACGGCGACCCGCTCTACACGGCAGTGCCGTCGCTGAGCGACGCCGACGCACTGCTGACGCTGCGGGATCGGATCCTCGAGTACCTCGCGGTGCGCGAGGAGCACTCGGCCCGCGCGTCGCTGGTGACGTTTTTCAAGCCGCCGGAACGACCGCTGTCCGAGCGAGAATACCACCGGACGCTGTGGCACATCCTGCAGACGCTGCACCTCCACGATCCCGAGCCCTGGCCCGCGGACATCCCCACCGACCCCGACGATCCTTACTGGGAGTTCTGTCTCGGCGGCGAGCCCATGTTCCCGACCTGTCGGGCCCCGTTCTACGAGCAACGAAAGAGCCGCTACTGTCCCGTCGGCCTCGAGATCACGTTCCAGCCGCGGGCGCTGTTCGAGACCCTCGGCGTAACCGGTGACACCGAGGCCGGCCAACACGCTCGCGACGTCATTCAGGGTCGCCTCGAGGGCTACGATGGAGTCTGTCCGCACGCCGACCTCGGGGACTGGGGCGTCGAGGGCGACCGGGAGTGGCCCCAGTATATGCTCTCGGCGGACGACGAGCAAGCGCCGTCGACGTGTCCGATCACGATCACTCGAGCCCACCCGAAACCCGCCGCACAGCTCCCGTGACGGACGCCGAATTGGAGACGGCTGCCGACGACGCGGCCCTCGACCGCGACCGACTCCGGAACGCCGCTCTCGTCCTGATCGACTTCCAGCGGGGGTTCGACGACCCCTCGTGGGGCGACCGCAACAACCCCGACGCCGAGGCGAACGCGGCGCGCCTGCTCGAGCACTGGCGCGATCGAACCCGACCGATCGTCCACGTTCGCCACGATTCGACGGAGCCCGGTTCCCCGCTCCGCGGCGACGAGCCCGGCTTCGCGTTCAAAGCCGAAACGTCACCGCTCGAGGGAGAGCAGACGATGGTGAAATCCGTCAACAGCGCGTTCATCGGAACGGCTCTCGAGGAGTGGCTTCGCGATCGCGGCCTCGAGACGGTCGTCCTCGTGGGACTCACGACGGACCACTGCGTCTCCACGACGACGCGGATGGCGGAGAACCTCGGTTTCGACCCGATCGTCGTCAGCGATGCGACCGCGACGTTCGAGCGAGCGTTCGACGGAGAGACCTTCGACGCGGAGACGACCCACCGCACGGCCCTGGCTCACCTCGAGGGAGAGTTCGCCGACGTGGCGACGACCGCCGAACTTCTCGGCGAGGGCTGATACGGTCTGTTATACCGATGTACCGGAGCAACCGCAGGATGGTCCCGGGTTGCTCCGGAACTGACTGACAGCAGTCCGTCTGAGTCGCTCGCTTCCGATCGGCTCGAGTCGAGAGCCGTATCGATTCGCGACAGTCCGCAGTACAGTTATGTGTCGCCTTCTCTCACGGCTACCTATGCGAGTCGCAGTCGCCGGGACGTTCGGGCCGCTCCACGACGGGCATCGAACCCTGCTCGAGCACGCGCTCCGGTTTGGCGAGGACGGCGTCGTCGTCGCACTGACCAGCGACGAGTTGGCTGTCGAGACCCGCCACGACTCCCGTCCGATTCCGTCGTTCGAGGAGCGAACCCGGGCCGTGACCGACGCGATCGGCGAGATCGACGAGTGGGACCGCGACATCGAAATCCGCACCCTCGAGACCGAGTACGGGATCGCGATCGACGAGCCATCGATCGACGCGCTGGTGGTCTCCCCCGAGACGGCTCCTGAACTCGAGGCGATCAACGGATTGCGGCGCGAGCAGGGGTTCGAATCGCTGTCGGGGATCGTCGCACCGTACGTCTACGCCGACGACGGCGACCGGATCTCGTCGACCCGGATCGTCGCGGGGGAGATCGACGAACACGGACGCGTCCTCGAGTCCCAGCGTGGCAGTCGATAGCCACGGTCCGTCCCGAGAGTCTCATCCCCCACGATCTGTCACACTGTCCGGCCGCCGGTGTCACAATAGTAATGGATGGGGAGACAGTCAGTGTAGGTGATGAACGGTGATCGACGGCCGCTGTTGTTCGTTCTACTGGGTAGTTCGCTGCTCGTCACGGTGATACTTCACCTGGTATTCCTGCCGCGATATTTTCCCGATACCGTCCTGTTGACCGTGCTGACGCTCGGCGCTGGCGTGGTGACGTACACGCTCGTCTTCTACGCGCTCGGTCGAGCAACCGCTGCTCCGCAAGAGCAGGAGTTTCCGAACATGCGATCTGCGGATATCGGGGCCGCGCTCCTTCTTATCTCGGCACTGATCCTGCTCGTACTCGACGCGGTCGGTATCCCACTCGACGGGCTGATCGGAATATACGCACTGCCCGCGATCGGGATCTACGCCGGCCTCGCGCTGTTCGGGTGGTCGATCGGCCGCCGAACCGAGGCGATCAACGAGATCGTCCGCTGACCGACGGCTCCAGAAGCCACTCGCGACGACTACTCGTCCGGATTCGATCCCGAGTTCGCGACGAAAACCGGAACGTCGCCGAACCGGATGGCGTGATCGGTGACGCTCCCCATCGCCATCCGGTGGACGCCACCGCGGCCGCGAGTCCCCATCACGATGAGGTCGGCGTCGATCTCTCGAGCGTACTCGAGGAGCGCCTCCTCCGGCGGGCCGTCGAGCACCGTGCCCGTGACCTCGAGTCCGGCCGCCTCGGCCCGGTTGACGACCGCGTCGACGTATTCCTGCGCCCGGCCGTGAATCGCGTCCTCGGCGCTCGCGGCGTCGCCGGGGAGACGGAGGTCGGCCAGCGGACCGGTATCGGCAACGCAGACGACGTGAACCCGCGCGTCGTGGCTCTTCGCGAGATCGATACCCGTCTCGGCGGCGGCCTCGGCGTGGTCGCTGCCGTCCGTCGGAAGCAGGATCGTGTCGAACATCGTCCCGGTCTACGCCGGCCGGCGTAAAATCCCTGCCGAAACGACAGGTAGTGGAGTGGGGGTGCGGATTCGAGGATCGCGACTCAAACGAACGCTAGCGGCACCATCACGAGGATGCCGACGACGATGCCGCCAGCCAGTTCTGGCTTGCCGCCCCGCGGGAGCCGTTCGCCGATGTCCAGCGCCTCGGGGACGAACTCGGTGAGCACGAGGTAGATCATCGCGCCGGCGGCGAAGCCGAAGCCGTAGGGCAGGAACTCGCGGGCGTAACGGACGAACCCGAACGCGAGGACGGCCCCGATCGGCTGTGGGAGACTCGAGAAGACGGCCCACCAGACCAGCTTCCAGTTTGCGACGTCCATCGAGCGCAGCGGGATCGAGATCGCGGTCCCCTCGGGGATGTTGTGAATCGAGATGGCGATCGTCATGAAGATCGCCAGCACCGGGACGGTGAAGCCGAGGAACTGGGTTCCCCCCTCGAGGCCGAGATCGGCGAAGGAGACGCCGATGGCCACGCCCTCGGGAAAGCTGTGGACGGTCAGGATGCCGAGGATGAGGATGAGCTTCTTGAAATCGGCTTCCTCGTACTGCTTGGGGTCGATGTCGGTGTCCATTAGCACGTCGTGAGCGATGACGACGAGCGCGACGCCGGCCGCCATCCCGATCGCGATCTCGAGGGGCGTTCCTTCGGCAAGTCCTTCCTCCACGAGGCCGAACAGCGACGCTGATACCATGATCCCCGACGAGAGTCCCCAGAGAATGACGCTTCGCCGATCGCTGATCCCCTCGAAGAAGAAAAACGGCAGCGCGCCGAGGCCGGTCGCCAGCGCCGTTATCAGCCCGGCGACGAACACTAACACGAGGTTCTCCAGCAGCACCATCTACTGATGTCTCGAGCTACGCCTTTAAATTGACGGCGGAAGCGGACTCTTCGGCCGTGTTATCGCAATGATACCCCCGTATGACGGGGTCGTCGTACGCCACGCCAGCCGGGAGTTTCGAGAGCCGTCGGATCGACCGATACCATCAACAGCCGTCCGTCGGGTAGGTAGCGTATGTCTCTGTGGAGCTCCCGCCGCACCCGCCACTATTTCGTTTTGGTGGCCGTGACGACCATCGGCTCTACGTTGCTGTACAATTACGGAATGGCAACGTGGGAAAACGATCCGCAGCCGCTCTTTCGATCGCTCGGAATCGTGTTTCAGTCGTTCACGACGACCGGCTACGGCGAGGATGCGGGCTGGTCGACGCCGCAAATGTACATCTTGACCATCGGGCTACAACTCATGGGAATCGGCCTGATCCTCACCGCGGTCGACGTCTTCGCGGTGCCGTGGCTCCGAAACACGCTGGCGGTCACGCCGCCGTCGGCGGTTCCCGACCTCGAGGATCACGTCGTCATCTGCGAGTACACGTCTCGTGGCGAGGCGTTCATCGAGGACCTCGAGTCCCGCGGCGAGCAGTACGTCGTCATCGAGTCCGATGAGGAAACGGCGAGAACGCTACACGAGGACGAGTATCGGGTCGTCTACGGGGATCCGGAATCGACGACGGTGCTCGAGAACGCCGGCATCGGACGTGCGACGGCAGTCGTGGCCGATTCGGCCGACGATACGAACGCGAGTATCGTCCTCTCCGCTCGCGAGGCCAACTCCGATGTGCAGATCGTGACATTGGTCGAGGACCATCGCCTCGGGGAGTACCACGAAATCGCGGGCGCTGACGAGGTACTGTCACCGCGCCAGTTGCTCGGCGAGAGCCTCGCCCACCGGGTGCCGACGGCCGTGACGACCGCTGTCGACGAGGGGATCGAAATCGGGGACGACCTGGAACTGGTCGAGCTCTCGATCGCCGAGGGGAGCGACCTCTGCGGACGGACTGCAGCCGAAGTCCAGCCGCGCGAACGGTTCGTCGTCGACGGAATCGGTGCCTGGATCGACGGCGAATTCGAAAGTCCGATTCCGCCCGGCCGCGAGCTCGACGCGGGGATGCGGCTGCTCGTCGCGGGAAAGCCGGGACGAATCGAAACCCTCCGATCCGAGGCGATGTCGACGGTCCAGCCCTTCTCGGCCCAGCACGTGCTGATCGCCGGCTACGGTGAAGGGGGCGCGGCAGCAGGTGATGCGCTCGCCGACACGAACACTCGAGTGACCGTCCTCGACAGTGCCGACAAGGACGGCGTCGACATCGTCGGTGACGCCCGTGATCCGACGGCGATCCGGGACGCCGGGATCGACGACGCGTCCGCAGTGATCGTCACCCTCGACGACGACACGACCGCTGTCTTCGCGACGCTGGTCGCGCGGGATCTGAACCCGTCGGTCGATATTATCGTCCGGGCGAACGACGCGGAAAACGTCCAGAAACTGTACCGGGCGGGTGCCGACTACGTCCAGTCGTTGGCGACGGTCAGCGGCCGAATGCTGGCCTCCACCGTCTTCGAAGACGAGGAGGTACTGGCCGTCGACAGACAGATCGATGTCGTGAAGCTCCCCGCCGGGCGGCTGGCGGAACGGACGGTCGTCGACGCCGACGTTCGCTCGCGAACGGGCTGTACCGTCCTCGCCGCGGTCAGGGATGGCGAGACGATCACGGAGTTCGATCCGGCATCGTTCACGTTCCAGGAGGGCGACGAAGTCGTCCTCGCGGGAACGGACGAAAGCGTCCGATCCTTCGAAGCACAGTTCCTCGCTTGAAACCCGGTTCCGCGTTTACCGCGCGGATTAGATCAGAGAACGGAGGTCGAAATCCAACTGCTGTTTCGCGAACCGGGCGAGCAACGGTGCGTCCTCGAGTTCGATCAGGTCCGCGATGGCGCGGACGTTCCCCTTGTTCGCCTCGGCAAGCGTGTCGTCGTCGAGGCGCTGGAGGTCCTGCATGAGCTTGTCGTAGCGGTCGTTCGGTGCGAGATAGAGGAGCTGGGTCATCAGCAGCCGGCTCTTCGCATTGGGCGCGACGTCGCGGTGCCAGAGGGTGTCGTAGACCTCGAGGGTCTCGGCGGTCGGCTCGACGCTGTCGTGTTTGAGGACGCTATCGGCGGTGGCGGCGGCCGCGCGACCGGACTGCATGCACTTGTTGATTCCTTCCCCCCAGAGCGGGTCGAGGCTCGGCACGGTGTCGCCGATAGCCATGAACCGATCGGTGTGGAGTTTCCCTGGCGCCTGAATGTGCGCCGAGCCGCGGTGTTGTTTGCCCTCGATCGGTTCGGCGTCCCGGAACCGCGGGTCCGTCTCGAGCCAGTGAGAGAGGTAGTCGTCGATGGTGAAATCGTCGCGACTGTACTGTTCGTGGCTGCCGTTCTGGATGTAACAGAGGCCGACCTTGGCGGTGTCCTCGCCCGTGTGAAAAATCCAGGAGTAGCCGCCGGGTGCGATCTCGTGGTCGAGTCGCAACATCATGGCGTCGCGCAGGTCTGCAAAGCCGGGGCGATCGATGTCGATCCCTTCGAACTCGTACTCGATACCGATGGCGTGGTTTTCCCGCTTGAGATCGACGACGCCGAGTTTCTTCGCGAGAGGCGCGCTCGGCCCCGTCGCGTCGATCGTGATATCGCCGTAGACCTCCTCGTCGCCGTTGTAGGTGACGCCGACGATCTCGCCGTTCTCCATAATCGGCGCGGTGACGCGAGCGTCGAATCGATACTCGGCGCCGCGGTCGCGGCTGTCTTTCACCAGATAGCGTTTGAAATCCGCGAACTCGAGCACCGCGCCGGTCTGGTCGCGGACGTAATGCTCGGTCGGCGACTCGAGGACGACGCTGTCAGTGTACTGCATGACCACGTCGTCGGGGATGCCGAAGGACGCCATCATGGAGTGGAAGGTTCCCGCAGTGGACTTGTTGCTCTGTCGCGGGAACTCCTCTTCGGCCTCGGTCTCGAGGACGACGACGTCGTACCCCCTGGCGGCGAGATCGCGGGCACACTGTGCGCCGGCGGGACCGGCACCGGCGATGACTACGTCGTAGCGGTCGTTCATGTAATGCAGACTGTAGTGGACCTTAATTAGTTTGTCCAGTTACGACGGCTAGTACGGAGTCGAGCCTCTTGAGCGCTAACCCGACCGAGACGGCCGGACGGGGAGAATCCGACGGAACGAATTTAGGTGTTCGTCGTGTCGTCGTGCCCATGGTTACCACAGCACCCGCAGAGTTTCCGGACGGGGTTCCGAGCGAACCGGATTTTCCTCTCGGGAAGCAACCGCTCCACGAGTACGTCGCCCACTACGCGGCGGAACGACCGGACAGCGTCGCGATCGACTACTACGGCGCACGGCTCACCTACGGGGAACTCGGCGACGCGATCGATCGCTTTGCGACCGAGCTGGCCGAGCGCGGGTACGGCCGCGGGGACACCCTCCTCTTGCTCCTGCAGAACTGCCCGCAGTACGTGATCGCCTACTACGCGGCCCAAAAATTAGGGATGCGAGTCAGCCCCTGCAGCCCGATGGCGAAGGAACACCGCGTGAGCTATCAACTGTCCGACGGGGACGCGCGGATCGTCGTCGCGGGAGACGCCCACGCGCCGCTGCTCGAGGCCGTCCGCGAGGAATCGCCGCTCGAGGAGATCGTTTACACGCGCCTCGAGACGTTCCTGCCCGACGAGCCGGTGCCCGCGATCCACGAGGACATGGCTGACGCGATCGAGATGCCGCGACAGCCCGAATCCGATGACGTTCGGTACCTCGAGTCGATCCTCGAGGAAACGCCCGCCGAGCCGCCGGCCGTCGAGGTTGCGATGGACGATATCTGCCTCTTGCAGTACACCTCGGGAACGACCGGCCTGCCCAAGGGCTGCATGCACAGCTACGCGAACGTCCTGTTCGCCGCAGCCACGTCTTCGGCGCTGACCGATCGGGACGAACACACGCGTCACCTCGCGGTGATGCCCGTCTTCCACGTGGCCGGGAAGCTCAACGCCGTCGACTCCCCAATGATTCAGGGCGGGACGACCGTCCTCCTGACCCGATACGAGCCCGAGGCCTACGTCGACGCGCTCGCGACCCACGAGCCGACCGACGGCTGGATCACCACGCCGATGGTCCGGGAGCTACTGCCGTTGCTGGCGGCCGAGGAGCGATCGATTGACTCACTCGAGTCGATGCCGGTGACGAGTTTCGGACAGGCGCTGACCGAGGACCTCTGCGAACGGTGGGGAGCGGTGACCGACTCGGCGATGTACGAGGCGTCCTACGGCCTGACCGAGACCCACACGCGGGACACGTTCACGCAGGGCCTCGGCGTGATCGAGGAGGGGTTCGTCGGCAAACCGGTCTACGAGACCGATATCGCAATCCGAGACTGGGAGAGCCACGAGGAGGTCCCCCGGGGTGAAACTGGCGAGATCACCGTGAAGTCGCCGTCGCTCTTCGAGGGCTATCTCGGCAAACCCGAAGAGACCGAGGCCGCCTTCCACGACGGCTACGTGCTCACCGGCGACATCGGGCGCATGACCGAGGACGGCGCGCTCTACTTCCTCGGCCGGCGTAAGTACATGATCAAATCGAGCGGCTACTCGATCGCGCCCGCCGAAGTCGAGGAAGTGCTGAAGACCCATCCCGACGTCGCGAACGCCGCCGTCGCCGGCAGCGACCACGAGACCAAAGGGTCGGAAGTCGTCGCGGCCGTCACGACCGCCACGACCGCCGACGACTCGTTCGCCAGAGACGAGTTTCTCGAGTGGGCCACAGACCGACTGGCCCCGTACAAGCGGCCCCGCGATGTCGTCGTGCTCGAGGGGTTGCCCGTCACGGACATGGGGAAGCTTGATCGGGAGCGACTCGAGGGCGTGATCGCCGATCGAGCGTAGCGGTCGCGAACCGCGAACCGTTCGATACACGGGAACCACGTCTCACTCCAGACCGACCATCTGGCGTGCGGTGGCGCGCGCTGGGCCGCGGCGAATTGCGAGACCTGAACGGAGTGACGGCCTCGATACTGTGAGCGGTGACCGGAGGGAACCGCGCACGAATCGGCTGGGGAGGGCGTGGCGATTCCGTAATGCCACGATAGCAGGTCGCTTCATTTCACGCAGTCACTATAGTAGCCACTGCATACCTGATCGCACGACAGCTGTGCGATCAGTGTGTAACTAGTTGCAGTTGTTACTATAGCAGAATCCACGACTCCAGTCATTGCTTGCAGTAAACGGGACGTTCAGTACGCGTCGTTGAGCGAACGGCTGACGGCCACGTCAATACGGGCGACGAAACGGCTACCGACGGCCGCAAACTGGCCGCCAACTGCAGCGGCCGAATTCGTTCGGTGGTAGTCCCACAGGGGGAAAATATTAGTATCTGCTTGTATAAGCTAGCGCTGATATGAGAGACGGTGCAATCGCTGATGAAACCACGGAAGGGGCCGACACCTGCTGTGCACCGCCCGGAGACATCGACTCAGATGCGATGGCGACGGACCTCCAAGTACTGACCGCCATGGGGAACGACACGCGATACGAACTACTTCGCCGCATCGCGAACGCCGGTGATGGCGTCTGCGTCTGCGATCTCGAAGCCACGGTCGGGGTCAGTCAGAGCGCCGTCAGCCAGGCGCTTTCCCGCTTGTACACCGCAGAACTGGTCACGCGCCGCAAGGAAGGGTCTTGGCGATACTATGAATCGACTGAGACGACCGCGGCTCTCCTCGAAACACTCGACGACCTGCGAGGTGCCCATGAGTAACGATACTGATACGGTGGCCGGTGATCGTGACCCCGAAGAGACTCTGGAGATGGTGCGCGAACGCTACGGGACAATCGCTTCGGACGGTCAGGACTGTTGTGGTGACGTCGGTATCGATGTCACCGATGACGGTGGGTGCTGTAACGGCAACGCAGACGCGACCGGGAGCGAACGCCTCGGTTACGACACGGACGATATCGCGTCGGTCGCCGACGGTGCAGACCTCGGCCTCGGGTGCGGAAACCCGAAGGCGTTCGCCGAGATGGCGCCCGGCGAGACAGTGCTCGACCTTGGCTCAGGTGCGGGCTTCGACTGCTTCCTCGCTGCACAGGAGATCGGACAGGATGGGGCCGTCATCGGTGTCGACATGACACCAGAAATGGTTTCGAAAGCGAGGGAGAACGTCGCGAAGAACGACGCCGACAACGTCGAGTTTCGCCTCGGCGAGATCAGCCACCTCCCCGTTGCCGACGCGACCGTCGACGTCGTTATCTCGAACTGCGTCGTCAACCTCGCCCCGAAAAAACAACTCGTGTTCGACGATGCCTACCGTGTCCTCAAGCCCGGTGGGCGCGTCGCCATCTCGGACGTCGTCCAAACCGCGCCGTTCCCCGACGACGTCAAGATGGACCCGAACTCGCTAACTGGCTGTGTCGCCGGTGCGTCAACCGTTGAGGATCTTGAAGCGATGCTCGACAGTGCTGGCTTCGAAGCAATCGAGATAGCGCCCACGGATGAGAGCACCGAGTTCATCAGTGATTGGGACGCCGATCGCGACCTCGGTGACTACCTCGTCTCTGCCACTATCGAGGCTCGGAAACCAGCGCACGACTCCTGACTGATCGAGAGATACGGCCAGTCTTGATTAGTTAATATCTTTTCGATCGGAGACCGTGTCGGTTGCGTGCAGCTTTCAGCCACGGTCCAGAATCGACGAGAAACACGGTGTCGTCGACGTCGTGAAGTGATAATTCGCACAACTGGAGCTGGATACTGAGTTCCATGAGTTCGCGCGGTGTCTGCTCGCGCTCCACAGAATCTAACTCGATCCCGATGCTAGATCCGTCGAGGCGGTCGAATTCTGGCAGAGCACAACGAATTCCACCGCCTCACTCCGTCACACTCTACTCTGAACAGCGACCAGTCGATGAACAGTATACCCTTTATGCGACGGCCGTCTAGCACACTGCATGAGCGATGGAGCGACAGCGGGGGATGCCGCGACGGCGTTCGCCAGTCGGGCAGAGGCGGCCCACGGCGAGTCGATCCGTCACCTCGTCGCGTTCGGGGCCGCTGTCCGAGGCGACGACCGCGGCGTCCACACCGAGACCGAGATCCTGCTGGTCCTCGAGGAGGACGACGAAGCGATCGAACAGGAACTCGAGGCGCTCGCCGAGACGGTCGGACTCGAGCACGGCGTCGTCTTCTCGGTGCACGTACTGCCGGCGGATCGGTTCGAAGCGAAACGGGAGCACCCGTTCGTCCGGACGGCGCTCGAAGAAGGGACGGCGTATGTGTAGGCAGCGACGGACCGACAGCGTCGCGCGGGTTCCCAGCTGTTCCAGCGGCACCATTGGAGTCAGTGCTTTCAGGGACGGTCTCGGAGGGACAACGTGACGATGCGGGTAACGCTGCTGGGTACCGGCGACACGACCGGGACGCCGACCGTCGGCTGTGACTGCGACACCTGTACGGCCGCTCGCGAGCGCGGCGTCGAGCGGACGCGATTCTCGGTTCACGTCGAAAACGAGCGTACGGGAGAGTCGCTACTGATCGACTTCAGCCCCGACTTTCGCTACCAGTTCCTCCGCGACGACGTCCCGCTTCCCGACGCGGCCGTCATCACGCACATTCACTTCGACCACCTCGACGGGCTGGGCAACGTCTTTCGCGTCGTGGACTCACTCGAGGTCTACGCGGCCGACGAGACCGATCCCCAGACGGACAAAAGCGTCGCCGAAACGGTCCGGGACGACTACCACTATCTCGATCCCGTCACCGTCGTTCCGACGACGCCCCTCGAGACGGTCCACAGCTGCGGGCTCGACGTGACGCTAGTCCCCGTCGAACACCCGCCGCTGGTCTGCTACGGTCTCGCTATCGAAGATCCATGGACGGGCGCGAAGCTGTCGATCACGGGCGATACGAGCTACGATATTCCCGAGGAGTCCCGCGCGGTACTGGCCGACGCTGACCTCCTGCTCGCCGATGGGATCGTCCCCGCGAGCCTCTGTGAGCACCACCCCCTCGGCGGTCGCCACGAGGACAGCGAGGGCACCCCTCGGACGTTCGGCACGAAACACATGACTCGAGAGGGGGCGCTCGCGATGGCCGAGCAGCTGAACGCCGACCGGACGCGACTGGTCCACCTTGCGCACTTTTACCCCGCCGAGGAGGCGTTCGAGGAACCGCTGGCGATCGACGGCGAGGAGTACGTCCTCTAGGGGTCGAGCGGACACGATCGAACGCCGTCAGTCGAACTGATCGAGTCCCGACTGTTGCCGTCGCTTTCCGCCCGGGTCGGCCATCCACGCGCTTCGACGGTCGCGCTCGTCCGCGAGAGCTATTTCTGGTTCAGCGGCCGCGTCGTAACCCGAACACGCCGGTCCGCACTCCGCCGCGGCGTCGACGACCCGCTCTTTCCACTCGCAGTACGGCAGCGTCGCGCCGCCAGCGTCGTCGGGGAGACAGGCCGAACAGGCCGGAAAGTCGTACGTTCGCCACCCCTTTCCATAGGCGCGTTCGGCGATCCGCCGGCGCGCCCGAGCTTTCGCCGCGGGGGAAACGACCTCGATCTCGGTCCGGCCGGGATGGGACTCGAGCGGTTCGATCCCCGGCTCGGCGACGGGCAGCGACGCGGGTTCGCGAATCACCTCGACCTCGAGTGGGCGTCCGCCGTCCGACTCGTCACGGTGAACCCGCCAGACGCCGACTTGCTCGGGGAGACGATTTAGATGCGCGCGCGTCACGTAACTCTCGGTCGCGAGCACGACCGCGTCGACCAGCGCGAGGCTCACGTCCGTTCGCAGTTGCGCCTCGAGGTCGCCCGGCCGGCCGAGATCTGGCTTGTTCTCGATGCCGACGATGCGACCGTACCAGTCGGGATAGCGGGCGACCTGTCGAACGTGGTCGCGACTGCTGGCCGCGCTGGCGGCGTGATCGCGTTCGAAGAAGCCGATCTCGAGCGCGCGCTCGAGGGCGCTCCGGGCGCGCTCGGGGTGGCAGTCGAAGGCGTCTTTCCAGTAGCGCGCTCGGCCGGTGCCGACGGCCGACTCGATGGCGGCGTCGGGGATCGACTCGCTCGTGATCGCGACGCGATCCTCGAATTTGGGACCGGGCTCGACGCAGAGCACGTCGAGGATCCGCCCGCCAGGATCGGCGACGCTGCCGCCGAGCTGGCGGGCGACGATCCCCTCCCGGTGGGACTCGAGGTGGGCGCACAACTCGAGTTCGAACGCGAACTCTGACACGGTAGTGGGGAGGGCAGCGGGCGAGAAAAGTCGTCGGGTTCGGTGGCTCGAGCGTCGGGGAAAGACACTATTCGCTGGCGGGTGTGGACCCACCCATGAGCGAGGACCGGTCGGCGGCCGCGGTCTTCGGACTCCTCTCCGACGAGACCCGTATCGCGGTGCTCCGGAAGATCGCCGTCGCCCAGAGCGAGCGGGGCCACACCGCCGGCCCGGCCGAACTCTCCTTCTCGGCGATCTACGACCGGGTCGCGATCGACAACACCGCCAAACTCTCCTATCACCTCGGCGAACTCGAGGGGCTGTTCCTGCGCAAGACCGACGACGGCTACTCGCTGACCCACGCGGGCGAGCGGATCGTCCGGCTGCTCCTTTCGGAGAACTACGGCGAGGTGACCGGGTTCGACCAAACTGCGGTCCCGGGGTCGTGTCTCCTCTGTGGCGCGTCGTCGCTCGAGGCCACCCTCGACAACCAGTTCCTGACGATCGGCTGTCTGGACTGTGAGCGAAACGTCGCCGGCTACGAGGTCCCGCCGGCGCAGGTCCGGGAGCGGTCCGCGTCGGCCGCCGTCGAGGCGCTCGTCCACCGGATGGGCGCCCACTACCGCCAGGTCCGCGGCGGTGTTTGTCCGTCCTGCGGCGGGCGACTCTCGCTCGAGGTGCGCGAACTCGGCGAGCCCGAGGCCGACCCGTTCGTCGCGATCGATCGCTGTGCGGACTGTCTGCGGTCGTACTCGGCCCCGCTGACGCTCCGCTCGGCGTACCACCCCGAGGCGATCGCGTTCTGCTGGGAGCGCGGCGTCGATGTCCTCTCGACGGCCCCGTGGGAACTCCTGGGACGCGTCCACGACGGCGGGTGGTCCAGCGCGAAGACCGCCACCGAGCCCGCCGCCTACGAGGTGACGTTCGGGCTCGAGGGCGACGTTCTCCGACTCGGACTCGGGGCCGACCTGTCGGTCGAGCGGACCGAGCGCGTGTGCCGGCAATCGGTCGGCGACGAGCGTTCGTGATAACAACACAACAAAACTCCCGTTGAGCGGAGACGCGGGTGAGCGATCCGAGACGGACCGGCTTCCCGCCGACCCCCCACGAGCCGCTCAACGAGCGTTTTGAAACGGATCTGTTACATGTAATTTCTTCGATAATACTTACGTAGTCGGATCCGCTGGGTAGTGACCGAGATGGAATTCGACTCCACGTCGACTCGAGGTGAGAACCCATGACGAGTCTGACACTGGACGACTGCATCGATTTCGTCACGACCCACAGCCGTCTCGTGCTGGTGGTACTGTTGATACTGACCGCGGGGATGGGCGTCGGGGTGACCGAACTGGACACGGAGAGCCAGGCGGGCCAGGACGACTTCCCCGAGACGGATCGATCGGAGACGGCGGCGGCGATCGAGGAGCGCTACGGCGGACCGGCGAACGGAACGGAGACCGCCTCGAGCGCGGTCTACGTCAGGGCCGCGGACGGCAACGCCCTCTCGAGGGCGGCGCTGCTCGATGCCCTGCGCTACCAGCGATCGGTGACGACGAACGAGACGCTCGCGGCCGCACTGACCGACGCCGACGGCGGCGACGGGACCGGTGATGTCGGCTCCCCCAACGACTCCGTCGTCAGCGTCGCGAACCTCGTGGCGATCCGCGCGGCCGAGGACCCCGACGCCGACCTCGAGGCCCAGATCCGCGCTCTCGAGTCGGCGAGCGAGGGTGAGGTCGCGTCGCTGGTCGAACGGACGCTCGCCGAGGACCCCGAGGCCCGCCGGTTGGTCGCCGACGGGGCCGACTCGGGCGCGGCGACCGCGGAGGGCCACCGAATGCTGTTCCGGTTCGCGGCCGGCGACGACGGGGCACCGCCGAGCGACGCCCAACGTGTCCTCTACGACGCCGCGGCCGAGCGCGACGGAACAGTCGCGAGCGCCGGCGGCGGGAACGGCGTCGCCCTCGAGTACTTCACGCTCGGCCAGCACGCGTTCGACGAGTCGAACCGACAGCTGAACGAGAACACGATGGAGTTGCTCGTGCCGCTGACACTGGCGCTGATCCTCGGCGTCCTGGCGTTCACCTACCGCGACCCGGTCGACGTCTTGGTGGGGATGATCGGCGTCGTGACCGCCATCGTCTGGATGTTCGGGATCTTGGGGTGGCTCGGCGTCTCCGCCGGCATGACGATGTTCATCGGCCCGATCCTGATCGCCGGACTCAGCATCGACTTCGGGTTCCACGTCTTCATGCGGTATCGCGAGCAGCGTTCCGCGGGCCCTGACGACGACCGGGCACCGGCTGGCGTCCGGCCGTCGATGCGGCGGGCCGTTCGATCCGTGGCGCTCGCGCTCGGCCTCGTGACGCTGACCGCCGCGATCGGCTTTCTCTCGAACGTCGTCAACCCCGTCGGGCTCATCCGCGATCTCGCGGTCGGGATCACGCTCGGTGTCGTCTCGGCGTTCGTGATCTTCGTCACGCTTGTCCCCGCGCTGAAGATCGGCGTCGACGGCTCGCTCGAGCGCGTCGGGATCGACCGGCACAAGCGCCCGCTCGGTGACGGGGCGTACCTCGGCGGACTGCTCCGGGGCAGCGTTGCCCTCGCGCGGCGGGCCGCACCGCTGGTCCTCGTCGTCGCCCTGCTCGCCGGCGCCGGCGGTGCAGTCGCCTGGACCGGCCTCGAGGAGGAGGGCGTCCAGACGCAGGACGACCCCGCCGCGGAGTGGAAGCAGGCCCTCCCCGGCCCGCTCGCGTGGGAGGTCGCCGACTACGACCGCCACCAGCGCCACGTCCGGGAGGCCTACCGGCCGCGTGCGGCCGGCGACGGCGATCGGTTCCAGTTGCTGATCGAGGGTGACGTGACCGCCGACGGGAGCCTCGAGCGCGTCCGGGCCGGCCTCGAGCGGGGCGAGGAGACCGGGGCGATCCCCGAGGAATCGGCCCGGACCGACGCGGACGTGCGCTCGCCGCTGTCGGTCATGGAAACGGCCGCGGCCGAGAACGACTCGTTCGCCGCGACGCTCGAGTCGGCCGACACCGACGGCGACGGGGTGCCCGATCGGGACCTCGAGTCGGTTTACGACGCCCTCTACGCGACCGCGCCCGAGGCTGCGAGTTCGGTGATCGAGCGGACTGACGACGGGGAATACCGGTCGCTTCGGGTCCTCGGTCCGCCCGAGCGGACCGGCTTCGACGACGGCCGCGTCGACGACATCGAGGCGATGGCGGCGACGATCGAATCGGGCGACGGCGCGGCCGGCGACGCGAACGACCGCGAAGCCGATCTCGATCTCACCGTCACCGCCGTCAGCGAGACGATCGTCACCGAGTCCCAGCTCGCGGTGATCACCGACGGGATTCTCCGGGTCCTGTTGCTGGCGCTCGGTGCGGTCTTCGTCACCCTCGTGGCCACCTATCGCCGTCTGCACGGAAGTGCGACCCTCGGGGCGGTGACCGGCCTCCAGATCGCGCTGGTGACGGCGCTGGTCGTCGGCGGCATGTTCGTACTCGACGTACCCCTGACCCTGCTGACCGCGCTCCTGATGAGCCTGGTCATCGGGCTGGGGATCGACTACAGCATCCACGTCAGCGACCGCTTCGCGCAGGAACTCGAGCGGGGGACGGCACCGTTCGCGGCGCTCGAGGCGGCCGTCGTCGGGACCGGCGGAGCGTTGCTCGGCAGTACGCTCACGTCGGCGGGCGCGTTCGCGACGTTGCTCTTGCATCCCCACCCGCAACTCGAGAGCTTCGGGACGCTGGTCGTGCTCGCGCTCGTCACCGCGTTCGCGGTCAGCGTGGTCGTCCTGCCGAGCGCGCTCGTGGTCTGGGTGCGCTACGCGCCGTCGGCGGAGCCGACGGGCCGCCCGGCGGGCGGCGGTCCCGAGTCGGCGCGGGAATAGCGGGGCCGTTCCGGATCCCGACCGCCGGCTGAACCCCTCTCGCTTTCGACTGCCGGCCGACCCGGCCCCGTTCCGTGCCGACGATCCGCATGCAGTGTCGGCCCGGGGAAGGGATAGCTCGCAACCTTTATCAGTCGCACAGCGGAATCACTACCCAAGATTACTCATCGTCTTATGGTAGGAAATCGACAACCGGAGGTGAACATCGGGCTCGTCGGTCACGTAGATCACGGCAAGACGACGCTGGTGCAAGCGTTGAGCGGTTCGTGGACGGACCAGCACTCCGAGGAGATGAAACGCGGTATCTCCATCAGACTCGGCTACGCCGACGCGACCTTCCGCTACTGCGAGGGAGCGGACGAACCCGAATGTTACACCGTAGAGGAGGAGTGTCCGGACGGCTCGGAAAGCGAGCCGCTTCGGACCGTCTCGTTCGTCGACGCCCCGGGTCACGAGACCCTGATGGCGACGATGCTCTCGGGCGCGTCGCTGATGGACGGCGCCGTGTTGGTGGTCAGCGCCAACGAACCCGTCCCCCAGCCCCAGACCGAAGAGCATCTGATGGCGCTGGACATCATCGGCATCGACAACATCGTCATCGCCCAGAACAAGGTCGACCTCGTCGACGCGGACACCGCCCGCAACAACTACGAGCAGATCAAGGAGTTCGTCGAGGGCACGGTCGCGGAGGACGCTCCGATCGTCCCCGTCTCCGCGGGACAGGAGGTCAATCTCGACCTGCTGATTCAGGCCATCGAGGAGGAGATTCCGACCCCCGAGCGCGATCCCGACACCGATGCTCGAATGCACGTCGCCCGCAGTTTCGACATCAACAAACCCGGGACGACGGCGAAAGACCTCGCCGGCGGCGTTCTCGGCGGTAGTCTGGTCCGAGGCGAACTCGAGGTCGGCGACGATATCGAGATCCGACCCGGCCGCGAAGTCGAGGAGGGCGGCCAGAGCGAGTACGTCCCGATCCAGACGAGCATCCGCTCGTTGCAGGCCGGCGGCGAGACCGTCGACACCGTCACGCCGGGCGGCCTGCTCGGCGTCGGAACCAAGCTCGACCCCTCGCTGACGAAGGGCGACGCGCTTGCGGGCCGGATGGCCGGCCCGCCGGGAACGCTCCCGCCGACGTGGAACGAGTTCACGATGGACGTCGACCTGCTCGAGCGGGTCGTCGGGGCCGAGAGCGGCGAGACGGTCGACGAGATCAGCACCGGCGAGCCGCTGATGATGACCGTCGGCACGGCGACGACCGTCGGCTCGGTCACCAGTGCCCGCAGCGGCGAGTGTGAGGTCAAACTCAAGCGGCCCGTCGCCGCCGATCCAGGGACGAAAATCGCGATCAACCGCCGCATCGGTGCGCGCTGGCGGCTGATCGGCCTGGGAACGCTCACGGACTGAGGCGATGAGCACGCGGACGCGGGTCGCCCTCGACACGAGCGCGCTCATGATGCCGGTCGAACTCGACGTGCGGCTGTTCGAGGAACTCGAACGATTGCTCGATTCATTCGAGCCGACGATTCCACAGGCCGTCCTCGAGGAGCTTCGGCGGCTGTCCGAGAAGGGCGGCCAGGAGGGGACGGCTGCGACCGTCGGCCACGATCTGGCGACCGAGCGCTGTCTCGTCGTCGACACGGAGGCGTCGTACGCGGACGACGCTCTGGTCGAACTCGCTCGCGAAGGAACCGTCGACTACGTCGTCACGAACGATCGCCCGCTGCGCGACCGGGTGCTCGAGGCGAGCAGACCGGTAATTGCATTACGCGGGAGAAACAAGTTAGCGATCACTCAACCATAGATGTACAAACGGGTCAGGCTGAAGGACACGGTAGAAGTACCGCCGGAAGAACTCGGCGACGTTTCGCCGAATCGAGTCAAACGACTGCTCCAGGACAAACTCGAGGGGCGCATGGACGAGGAGGTGGGGAGCATCGTCTCCGTCACCAACGTCCACGATATCGGAGAGGGGACGGTGTTGCCGAATCGGCCGGGCGTCTACTACGAGGCCGAGTTCGACGCGGTGACGTTCGATCCGCAGATGCAGGAAGTCGTCGACGGTACCGTCGTCGAAGTCGTCGAGTTCGGTGCCTTCGTCGGCATCGGTCCCGTCGACGGCCTGTTGCACGTCTCCCAGATCAGTGACGAGTATCTCGCCTTCGACGGCGAGAACCAGCGACTCGCCTCGAACGAGTCCGCCCGCTCGCTCGGCGTCGACGACGCCGTCCGGGCCCGCATCGTCACCAAGAGCATCGACGAGCGCAACCCGCGTGACTCGAAGATCGGCCTCACCGCGAAACAGCCGGGGCTGGGCAAACACGGCTGGCTCGAGGAAGAACGCGAGAAACGCGAAGCGACCGCAGGTGAATAACCATGGCATCCGACCGTCTCGTCTGTCGCGAGTGTCACCGGGTCAACGAACCGGACAACGAAACCTGTGACGCCTGCAACTCCTCGTCGCTGACCGAGGACTGGGCGGGTTACGTCATCATCGCCCACCCCGAGGAAAGCGAGATCGCGACGGAGATGCAGATCACCGAATCGGGCGCGTACGCCCTGAAGGTTCGCTGATTGGCGTGACCCGCGACGACAACGACGACGTGTCCGCCGCCGACGACCAGCTACTGGTTTTACCTGACGACCTCCGCCACGAGCTCAAGGAGCCGATGGGACCGATCGAAACGGACGCCGACCGACTCCTCGAGACTGTCGACGGACCCCTGATCGCCGTCGGCGACGTCGTCACCTACCACCTCCTCGAGGCGGGCCACCGGCCCGACGTCGCGCTCGTGGACGGCCGGACCAAGCGCAGCGAGGTCGACGAGGAGATCCGCGAGGCGGTCACCGAGGGCGCGAGCATCGAGGTGCGGAACCCGCCCGCCGAACTCTCCGTGCCGGTCGTTCGCGCGCTCCGGCGCGCGCTCTCGACCGACGACCCGACCACGATACTGGTCGACGGCGAGGAGGATCTGGTCGCGCTGCCGGCCATCGTCGCCGCGCCCGAGGGCGCGAGCGTCGTCTACGGCCAGCCCGACGAGGGAATGGTCCACGTGCAAGTCACCGACGACCACCGCACCGACATGCGCGACCTGCTCGAGCGCTTCGAGGGCGACACCGAGCGCTTCTGGGAGCTGCTCGAGGGGTAACCGTCGGCTCGCGGTCCGTTTTCCGATCGTTTCGTCGTCCCGAGTAGCATCGCGACCGTCGCTCCCGCTCCGGTCGCGCGGTCGGCAGCGACCCGCGGCTGACGCCACGGTCCGGCACGGCCACGGCTGTGGTGGGTGACGAACTTCAGGCCCGGAAATCGTGATTCCCGCTTTATATGACTCCCCGATAGAACGGCAAACGAAATGCCACGTGACGCACTTGACAGGTGGATCGATGCGATTACGACTCACAATCGGATCGTGATCGTCGTCTTGCTGCTCATGACCGCCGGCATGGTCATGGGAATCGGGAACCTCGATACGTCCAATCAGGCGAGCAGCGGCGACGTCGGGGAAACGACGCCCGCGCAAAAGGCCGAGTACATCGCCGACAACTACGACGATCTCGGCGACGAGTCGAACGTCTCCGCCTCGCCGGTCTATCTCCGACACGAGGGCGGCAACGCCCTCTCGAAGGACGCGCTGATCGAGTCCCTCGAGTACCAGCGGACGGTGCTGGACAACGAGTCGGTCTCCGCGTCGCTCGCGGACGACGAAGGCGTCACCGGCGTCGCCAACGTCGTCGGGGCGCGGGCCGCCAGGGACGCGAACGCGACGCTGGACGAACAGATCGCCGCCCTCGAGTCGACCGACGACGACGAGTACGAGGCGCTTCTCGAGGCGACGCTGACCGAAGAGTCGGGTGCGCTCTCGCTTCTGCCGGCCAGTTACGAGCCCGGCAGTACGACGGCCGAGAGCCACCGGATGGTCTTCCGGTTCGAGACGGACGGGACGGACGACTCGGCGGGGGTTCCGAGCGACGCACAGCGGGCCCTTTACGATGCGGCGGCCGAGCACGACGAGCCGAACTACTTCACGTTCGGCGACCACGCGGTCGCCGACCTCAACCAGCAGATGGTCTCGAACACGACGACGCTCATTCTGCCGATCGCGCTGGCGCTCATTCTCGGCATCCTCGCGTTCACCTACCGCGATTTCGTCGACGTCGTCGTCGGCATGATCGGCGTCGTCGTCTCGATCCTCTGGATGTTCGGTATCCTCGGCTGGCTCGGCGTCCCCGCGGGGATGACGATGATCATCGGCCCGGTGATGATCGCCGGGCTCAGTATCGACTTCGGCTTCCACGTCTTCATGCGGTATCGCGAACAGCGGGGGAACGACGAAGGGATTCGACCACCGATGACCCGGTCGCTTCGTTCGGTCGCGGTCGCGGTCGCGCTGGTCACGGCGACGACCGCGATCGGCTTCCTCTCGAACGTCGTCAACCCGGTGACCTCGATCCGGGACATGGCGATCGGGATCACGCTCGGCGTGCTCTCCGCGCTCGTCATCTTCGTCACGCTCGTCCCCGCGCTGAAGATCGGCATCGACGGCCTCCTCGAGCGCGTCGGTTTCGATCGACGCAAGCGGCCGCTTGGCTACGGTAGCTATCTCGGTCGGATCCTCGGCGGCAGCGTGACCCTCGCCAGGCGGGCAGCGCCGGTCGTCATCGTCATCGCGCTCGTCGCGGGCACCGCCGGCGCGGTCGCCTGGCCCGCACTGGAACAGGAGAGCTTCCAGCAGCGGACCGAGTCGGTCGCCGACTGGAAGACGGAGCTGCCGGGGCCGATGGCCTGGGAGGAGTCCGAGTTCGTCGAAAACCGGCTGTACGTCGCAGAGCAGTACCAGTCCAGCGACGACGGCGCCGGTCGTTCGGAGATACTGATCGAAGGCGACGTGACCGCCGATGGATCGCTCGAACAGCTGGATCGCGGAGCCGAGACGGCCCGCGAGACCGGCGTCGCCTTCGATCAGCAGGGCGTCGAATCGGTCGTCTCGCCGCTGTCGGTCATGGCGACCGCGGCCGAGGACAACGAGTCGTTCGCCGCCACCCTCGAGTCGGCCGATACGGACGACGACGGGGTTCCCGACCGGGATCTCGAGTCGGTCTACGATCACCTCTTCGAGGTCGCCCCCGCGGAGGCGGGGCAGGTGATCGAGCGGACTGAGGAGGGGGAGTACCGATCGCTTCGCATGCTCGTCACCGTCGACCGCGGCGACACGTACGACGAGCGCGCCGACGGCATGCAGGAGGCCGCCGCGGCGATCGAAGACGGTGACGCGGATCTGACTGCGACCGCGGCCGGCCCGGCGGCGGTCACACAGGCCGAACTGGGCGAAGTCACCGAGGGAATCCTCTACGTGTTGCTCCTCGCGCTGGGCGTGATCGCGGTCGCCCTGATCGGCATCTACCGGCTGAGCGAGGGCAGCGCGACGCTGGGGGCCGTGACGGTCGTCCCGATCGCGCTGGTTGCCGGCCTCGTCATCGGGAGCATGTACCTGCTGGACGTGCCCCTGACCCTGCTGACCGCGCTCCTGATGAGTCTGGTCATCGGACTGGGGATCGACTACAACATTCACCTCAGCGACCGGTTTGCGCAGGAGCTGGGCCGTCACGGCGGCGTCTACGAGGCGCTCGAGGCGGCCGTCGTCGGCACGGGCGGCGCACTGCTCGGGAGTACGCTCACCTCCTCGGCAGCGTTCCTGGCCCTGCTCTTGCACCCGCATCCGCAGTTCCAGAGCCTCGGACTGCTCGTCGTGCTCGCGCTCGTCACATCGTTCCTCGTGAGCGTGTTCGTCCTCCCGAGCATGCTCGCGTTATGGGCGCGCTACGCCGACGTGACCCGCGTCGCGGAGGGGGCGGAACCGACGGTGGCCAGCACCGGCGACGACTGACGGAGACGTACACGTTTTTGTCATTCGAGTAACGATACGAACCGTGAACAGGGCGCTCCCTGCCGGGTTCGGCATCGGGCTGGTCACCGGCGGCACCCTCCGTATCGCGTTCGGGTCGAACTGGTTCCTGGTCGCCGCCGTGGTCGCGCTGTACGCCGGCTGGGGGTACTTCGCCGTCGCGTATCGTCGGCTGCTCGTCGCCGAGTTCCCCGCGTTCGACCGATCGACGGATCGGCTCGGCTACGCGGTCGGCCTCTTCGGCCTCAGTATCGGTCCCGTCGCCGTCAGCCGACAGCTCACGACGGCCGACGTCAGCGGCCAACTCTTCGTCGCCTATCTCGGCGTCGTCGGCTTTCTGCTCGCCTCGAGCACCGCGGCGCTCGAGGCCGGGCGCGACGCCCGGTAACGCCGCGAGCGGCGGGCTACCTGACGACCGTGTGCTCGAGCGTGCCGATCCCTTCGACCTCGAGTTCGACGGTGTCGCCGTCATCGAGCCATGTACCCAGTTCCAGCCCACAGCCCTCGCCGACGGTGCCGCTGCCGATGACGTCGCCGGGGTGGAGCGTCTCGGACTGGGAGATGTGTTCGATTATCTCCGCGAAGGAGTGGTACATCTCGTCGACGGTGCCCTCCGACCAGACCTCGCCGTCGATTCGGGCGGTCATCGGGGCGGAGAGCACGTCGATGTCCTCGCGCGGGACGAAATAGGGGCCGAGTCCGTTCGCGAAGTCCTTCCCCTTCGCGGGGCCCAATCGCCCTTCCATCTCCCGCCCCTGAATATCGCGGGCGCTGAAATCGTTGAAAACGGTGTAGCCGGCGATGTGTACCTCGGCCTCCTCGGCGGGGATGTCCCGGCCCCGCTTCCCGATCACGGCCGCGATCTCGAGTTCGTAGTCCATGATCGACGAGTAGTCTGGCCACTCGATCGTCTCGCCGGGCGCGACGACGCTGTCGGCGTTGCCCTTGTAGTAGACCGGGAGTTCGTACCAGACGTCTGCGATCTCGCCGTCCATGCTGTTCTGGACGTGCTCTTCGATCGCCATGCAGTCGCGAAGCGAGTTCGGCCGGGGAAGCGGTGCGAGCAGGTCGTACTCGCCGGGTTCGTACCGGATTTTCGCGCCGCCGGGACCGCGCTCGGCGTCCGTCTCTGCCGCGAACTCCAGGGCTTCTCTCGCATCTGTGATCGCCCGGTCGCCCCGCTCTAAGAAGGCGATCATCTCCGGCGGGACGTGCGCGCGGGCCAGATCCGCGGGCGCGGGTTCGCCCTCTGCCTCGAGGGCGGCCCCGTAGGCGGCGGTGAGGTCCACGAGCGTCGCTTCGCCGGCGGGCGTATCGTCGGATTCGCTCGACTCGTCGACGGCACCGATCCGTTCGACGGGACCGACCGGCGTATCGACTTCGACGGTCGCGAGTTTCATGCGGTCTCACCTCCCGTCTCGTCCCCGATAAGCGCGACCGGCCGCACCCACCCCGCGCTTCCGCCCTCGATTGTGATGGGGAACGCGACGATCGGCACGTCGGTCCTGCGGGGTAGCTCGTCGAGGTTGGCCATCTTCTCGATCTGGCAGTATTCCACCTCCCGCCCCGCGAAGTGAGCCGGCCACAGTTCGTCCTCGTCGCCGGTCTCGACGTAGCGCTCGCCCATCGCCGCGAACGGCTTGTCGAAGCCGTAGGCGTCCGTGCCGATCACCTTCACGCCCTGCTCGACGAGGTACTTCGTCCCCTCGGCGCTCATTCCGGGGAACTCGGTCAGGTACTCGGGCCGGCCCCACAGCTCGTCGGCCCCGGTCTGGAGCAGGACGATCTCGCCCGGCGAGAGGTCGTGATCCAGGTCGTCGAGGGCGTCCTCGAGATCCCGCGCCGAAATCTCCTCGCCAGGGTCCATCCACCGGAAATCGAGGACGACTGCGTTCCCACGACACCACTCGAGGGGGATCTCCTCGATCGTCTTCGCCGGTTCGCCGTCGACCTCGGGGCCGTAATGCCAGGGCGCGTCGAGGTGGGTCCCGGCGTGGGGGATGACCGCGAGGTCCTCCCACGCGAGTCCCATCCCGTCGGGGAAGTCCTCGGGGTCGACGTCGTAGCCCTGTGCCTGCAGCGTCTCGGCGAGGCGCTCTGCACCGGCTTCGTGATCGAACGCGTCGATGCTCGGCGGCGTGGGCTCGCTCGCGACGCCGTCCTCGAGGCCGATGCTCAGGTCGATCAGCGTGGTCTCGTCGGCTGTTACCAAGTCACTCATAGTCGCCACGATTCGGGGAACCCAGTTAACAGTGACTCTGATCCGCTGGATTCTAGACCGGCCAGTTCCGGTGGCCGCGGCCACTACTGTTGCGAGACACATGCAAAACGAGAATCATTATAAATCTGGTAGTGCAGGTTTGGACATGGAGACGGAATCCGCGTCGTGGGTCGCTCTTTTCACCGTGGGGATGTCGCTCACCGTCGTCGGTCTGCTCCTCTTGGATACGATGGCATGGTACGTCCAGTACGCCGCGTTGGGGCTGTCGGTCGTCTTCGTGGGTATCGCAGCGTATCAAGTGCTATCGGCCGAATCACGGGTGGGGTGAGCGAATTGCCGGGAATGGGGTGGCTAACGGCCACCCCGACGAACGGCCGCTATCGACACCTCGTCGGCACTGGGATCCCGATCGACGCGTCTCGAGTAACTATTTACTCTCCGCCGTGAACGTGACGAGCATGTACGATTTCGTCGTCGTCGGCGTCGGGCCGCCGGGCGCGCGCTTCGCCCGCCGGGCCGCCGAAGAAGGCTACGACGTGCTCGCCCTCGAGAAAGGAGAGATCGGCGAGCCACTCGCCTGTTCGGGCCACGTCAGTACCGACATTTGGGAGTTCACCGGCGGCGGCGCTCGCGAGGAACTGTTCCAGAACGAAATCTACGGCGCGCGGTTCCACGTCGGCGGGCCCGGCAGCGACGCCTACCCATTCTACAAGGACGAGGTCGCGTCGAACGTCATCGACCGCGTCGGCCTCGATCGCCACCTCGCCGACCTGGCCCGGGAGGCGGGTGCGGATGTCCGCGAGGAACACACCGTCACTGCAGTCACCGAACACCGGGATCGAGTCGAAATCGTCGCCAGCGGCCCCGACGGAACCGTCGAGTTCGAGGCGAAGATGCTCGCCGGCTGCGATGGTCCGCGCTCGAGAGTGCGGGACGAACTCGCACTTCCCACGCCCGAGGAGTTCCTCCACGGCGTGCTCGCCTTCTCCGAGGAAGAAGACCACCAGGACTTCGTTGACGTCCACCTCACGCCGCCGACCTTCTTCGCGTGGCGGATTCCCCGGGGCGAGGCCGGCGTCGAGTACGGCCTCGCGGCCCCGCCGGGCGTGCAGGTGACCAAGCACTTCGAGGAACTCATCGACGGCTACGAGATCGACGTCTCCCACCGCTGTTCGGGGGCGATCCCGGTCGGGTCGCCCGACCGAGTGACGACCCGTCGGGCCTTCCTCATCGGCGACGCAGCCGCCCAGACCAAGCCCTTCACCGGGGGCGGCATTCTCTATAGCATGACCAGCGCCGACCACGCCGCTCGCGAGATCGATCCCGACCGGCCGACCACGCTCGCGGCCTACGAACGCGCCTGGCGCGACGACCTCGAGCGCGAACAGGAACTCGGGCGCTGGATTCGGCGGGCCTACTCGCTGCCCGAGCCCGTCCAACGGCTCGGCCTCGGAGCGCTCTCGGGCGAGATCGGCGTCCACATGGACCGACCGACGTCGCTGGTCTCGCCGACCCACCTGAAAGCCATGCTCTCGCGGCTCCGCGGCTAGATCCGCTCGAGATCGGTTGGGACCCGCGGAGCGATAACCCCCCTCGAGTACCGGAGTCGACAGACCGAAGGCGGCGGTCCCGAAACGAGGGATAGATGACGAGGCGGCAGTGGCGGTCAGCCGCGCTCGCGTTCGTGGCCGCGATCCTCGAGCGGGCCGGAATCATCGACGGGGAGCGGTTTCGCCCGACGATGGAACTGGCCTGGCCGCGGATCGTCACCGGCTTCGCGATCATGTCCAAGCAGACGGCCGACCTCGCGATGGTCGGGGCCGCCGTCGGGACGGCCGGCACCGCGGGACTGGCCTTCGCGCTAGGTTACTGGCAGATCGTTACGCTGCTGGGGCTCGGGGTCGCGGGCGGGACAGTCACGCTCGTCTCGCAGAACTACGGCGGCGAGGCGACCAATCGCGCGTCGGTGGCCGTCAACCAGAGCGTCGTCCTCGCCGCCGCGCTGTCGGTCCCGATCGCGCTCCTCTTCGTTGCCATTCCCGGGCCCCTGATCCGCCTGCTCGGCTCCGGATCGGACGCGCTCGTCCACGGGCGGATCTACCTCGTCTACGTCGCGCCGGCCGTGGTCTTCGAAGTGCTCAACCTGATCGCGAGCCGCACCTACACCGGCGTCGGCGACACGTTCACCGAGATGGTCGCCCGCGCCGGCGGCGCAGTGCTCAACGTCGTCCTCAGCGGACTGCTGATCTTCGGGTTCGGTCTCGGCGCTGCCGGCGCGGCCATCGGGACGACCCTCGCCAGCGGGTTCGTGACGGTCGTCCTGGCGTGGGGGATGCTCGGCCGGTCGTACGGCCGGCTCGGCATGGAACCCAGCCCCGTCCCGATCACGCCGTCGGGCCCATGGCTCGAGCCGACGCTGCTGCGGCAATTGATCGAGGTCTCGCTGCCGGAGATCGGCCGCCGGCTCGCACAGGGGCTCGTCGTCTTCCCGCTGCTGTGGATCGCCGCCTCCTTCGGCCCCGTCGTCGTGACGGCGCTCGAGGTCGGCCGACGGGTGCGAGCGCTGATCAACAGCGTCAACTGGGGGCTGTCGCTGGCCGCGAGCTCGCTGGTCGGCCAACACCTTGGCGCGGATGAGGAAGGGGAGGCGGGAGCCTACGGCGCGGCGATCATCCGGCTCTCGACGGTGCTCTACGTCGTTATCGGGGCGCTGGTCGTGATCTTCGCTCGGCCGATCGCGGGGCTGTTCGTGAGCGATCCCGCGGCGGTCACGCAGGCCGCTACCTTCGTCGCCGTCGGCGCGGTCAGTTCGGTCGGCTACGGCATCGACGGCGCCGCTGCCGGGGCCTTGCTCGGTGCCGGCGACACCCGCTGGCCGTTCGTCGCCTCCCTGCTCGGCCGGTACGCCTTCGCGCTCCCGGCGGCCGCGCTCGGACTGGTCACGCCGCTCGGCGTCGGCGGGCTCTATCTGGCGCTCTTCCTCGAGACGAGCGTGCCCGGCGGGATCAACTATTGGCTGTTCCACAGCGGCCGCTGGAAGGCGGTGAGCCGGCGGTACCGGCCGTCGTCGGACGCCGGCTGAGCGGAGAGACAACGGCGATAGGAGCGTGGCCAGCCCGAGCAGAGCCGGCATACCCCGGCCAAGGACTGTGCCGTCCCGCAGTATCCGTTCCCGCGGACCATGAGCGAAACTGCCAGCTAATCAAACTGGTCGGCACGTCGAGCGAGTCGTGGGAAGACGCAGCCCAGACCGCGCTCGACGACGCGGACGAGACCCTCGAGGGGAGCACTGGACCGAGATCGAGTCACAGACGGCGGATGTCCAGAACGGACAGATTGAATCGTACATGACGACGATTCACGTCTCGTTCGGGCTCCAGCGGTCGGGCCTCGAGACGGCCGTCGCCGACCCGGCCACGGTCGACGCCGTAGCGGTCCCACAGCTCCTCGTCGATCAGTCGATCGGTACCGGCTCGAAAACGGATCGTCAGGCGGTCGCGCTATGCGGTCGCGGCGATGTCGGATTCGAACAGCGGAACCCCGTTTCGCTCGAGGAAGACGAAGAGCCGAACGAGCGCGAGGCCGACGGCGAGCACGGCGACGGTCGCGAGCGCGACGAGCATGATGTCTTCGGGGATCCCCATCGATGCCAGCGCCATCGACGCCGTGAGCGCGAGCACCGTGACGGCCGTCACCAGTCGCATGGTCGACCAGCTCAGCGAGGACCATGTCGATGCCGGAACGTACCGGTCTCGAGACTGCGTGTAACCCATGCAAAATGGTTGGAACAACTACACTATACGTCTTGTTCTGGCGGTCGGCTCGCGGACCGGACCGTTTCCCGTCCGTCGGCGTTTCCGCCGCGCTCTTGGGCAACGACGTACTGAACCTCGACGATCAGCGGCCCATCGCTGTGGGGTCTGATTGCCTCGTAGAGCCGGTCGGCGAGGCCCGGATGCGGGCCGGGCTCCCGTCCGGAGACCGTGACGACGACCCGCTCGACCGACTGGATCGGGTAGTCGCCGTCGAGGATGACTTCGACGTCGTCGCTCTCGAGGGCGGCATATTGGGGCTCCGCGAGGACCGCCTCGACCTCGTCTTCGGCGGCCGACTGGAGTTCGGTCGTATGGAAATCTAGCAGGGTGACGCCGGCCAGCGGCGCGGTCAGCACCAGCAGGCCGACACCGAAGACGGCCGCGTACGTGTAGGTCGGCGTCCGGGTCGGCGACACCTCGAACAGCCCCTGCGGGCGGTAGCCGGCGATCCACAGCGTGGTCAGCGCGGCGAGGTTGATCGACAGGAGGTTGATGATCACGAGGACGGCGGCACCGATCGCCGCACCGGACATCCCCCAGGCGACCGTGATGCCGACCGCGGCCGATGGCGGAATGAGCGCCGCGGCGATCATGACGCCGACGATGGCCTCCGAAAACCCCCGCGTGAGGCTCAAAATGCCGGCGATCCCTGCGCCCAGCGCGACCGCGAGCGAGAACAGGTTGGGCGCGACCCGCTCCTCGAGTTCGGTCGCGGCGACGATGTCGACCCCCGCGGGCTCGAGGCCGGCCAGGCGGGCCAGCACCGCGAGGGCGATGGAAGCGACGATGACCATCGTCACGCCGACGACCTGGTAGCTGAAGCCGGTCGATTTGAGCCGGTCGTCACCGGTCACGATGCCGACGTTGGCGGCCAATGCGGGGCCGAGCAGCGGCGCGATGACCATCGCCCCGATCACGACCGCCGGCGAATCGGCCAGCAACCCGGCGGTGGCGACGACCGCGCTGATCAACAGCATGACGGTGTAGATCGCAAACGGGGGCGTGAGTTCGTCCGCCTTCGTGCGCAACACCTGTCTCGAGGTACGTGAGCCCGTCTGGCCGCCGCGACTGTACCGCTCCCGGAGCGTCGCGAACCCCTCGGAGACGACCGTCTCGGCGTTGATCACGACGACGCTTGCCTCGTCGCTGACGCCGGCCTGCTGCAGCCGATCGAGCAGCGGTTCGACCGCCTGCGTCGGGATCGGAAACCGCACGACCGCTGCATACCCCCGGCCGCTGGTCTCGTCGCTGACGACATAGTCGAATCCCTCGTCCTCGAGGATGTTGAGCACGGCCCGTCGCTTCCCCTCCGGCACCGTGATCTCCAGATAGCGCATACTGGGGCCACACTCGAGTCGCGGATAGTCCTCGGGGCGGCAGTGGACGGGTTCCTGTGGTTGCCGGGGTCGATCAGTGGGTCGCCCGGACCGTCGACTCATACGGTCTGCTGTACGTCATTTCCGGCGCGACCGCAGGCCAGATCGCGGTCGCGCCGGTACATCGGTACAGTAAACCGTATCAGTCGTCCGTGTCGTCGGTGCCGACGACCCCGCAAGCGATCGCCTCGGGCTCGACCAGTTCCTCGCCGTCGACGGCGTCGGGATGCAACAGCAGAATCGTGTCGTCGGGCATCTCGTCCTCGACGCGGACCCGTCGCCCGAGCACTTCCTCGAGTTCCGCGACGTCGTCGATGTCGAACTCCCGTTCGATGAGGCGTTCGGCGTTGGCCCGCGAGAGGACGAAGACGAGGCTCCCCGGCTCGAGGTGTTCGCTCTCGGCGGCCTCGAGTACGGTCGCCAGTGAGTCGGAGCTAACGGCCTCGAGCGAGCGGATCGTCACCCGTTCGGTGCCCGAGCCGGGCGCTTGCTGTGACTGGGTCCGAATGCGGGCAGTTAGTTCCTCGAAGTCGGTCTCGGCGTCGAGGCGTGTTGGCATACTCGCGTTCGGTGACCGCGAGCCTTGACGGTGTGGCCGGCCAGTTCCGGGACTCGAGAGTAGTGGGTATGATGTCTATCCGACAGACAGTACTGATTCGATAAATCAGGGCTATGTTTAGACGCTAGAATTTGTCTGGTCGAGGTAGTCTGCAGATAGTATCGTCTGCCTGGTAGCCCACGCTAACTGTCTATAGTAGCCACTGCAAGTCATTGCACGCCTGATCGAACGACAGCTGTCCGATCAGTGTGTAAATCGTTTCAGTGGCTACTATAGCGCTCGACCGCTCAACTGTATGAATTCAGGCGTCTAAACTAGCCCCAATAGAGTTGAAGATGTGGCCCAAATGAGGTTCAAGTCATTGTCCAACTTCTATTGGTCACTCAACTATTTCTTCAGCTACTGCGTTTAGGTAGTCTTTGAGGCAATCTATTGCTCTTGGACCCACTCGTTCGGCTGCCTTTGGCTCTAATATCATCAAGGCGAACGTATCTGCAAGTAGTTCTTCTTCACTTAGCCGGTATGATGAATACTCTCCTTCTCCCTCTGGTATCGGCCCTCTGAGCCGTTCAGAGAGGCGAATTGCATCTTCCCGGGCACCATCTGTATCAAACACATTCTCCTTGTTCTCGTCAAACCCTGCTCTCTCACTTTTTTGCCCAATAT
>NZ_JBHDYC010000039.1:0-10338 GCF_041894845.1 Natrinema sp. H-ect4 | reverse complement strand
CGAGGGATTCACTGTGTTCATCCCTCGCACCGCTCGCTCATCCCTCGCGCAGCGTCGTCGCCCGACCTCACTCTCGTTCGGTCGGTCGACAGCGCGCGCCACCGCATGTAGATCATCGGCTGGGCCACCGCATGTGGATCATCGGCCGGGAACGAGACGGGGGTAGTTCCGGTGTCCGTGATGGGGCGCGTGACACTACCGCCCGAACTGCCGCGGAACCGCATGGTACTTATCGACGCTGTCCCTCACACCGAACGAATGGCACAGTCAGTCCTGCTCACCGGGGCTGCGGGGCGAGTCGGAGACGCCATCCTCGGCGGCCTCGCGGACGACCACGAGTGGCGGTTACTGGATCGCGATCCCCCGACGGACGACCAGCCGGGCGAGTTCGTCGTTGCGGATATCACCGACGAGGACGCCGTCCGCGAGGCGATGGACGGAATCGATGTCGTGGTTCACCTCGCGGGCGATCCGCGCCCCGAAGCGCCGTGGGACAGCGTCCTGACAAACAATATCGACGGCACCCAGACGGTCTTCGAGGCCGCCGTCGACGCCGGCGTCGAGCAGGTCGTCTTCGCCTCGTCGAACCACGCCGTTGGCAACTACGAGACCGACGAGCGCACGCCCGACCTGTACCGCGAGCACGACGACTACCTCCTCGACGGCACCGAACTCCCCCGACCGAGCAACCTCTATGGCGTCTCGAAGGCCGCCGGCGAGACCTTGGGGAGATACTACCACGACGAATACGACCTCTCGGTCGTCTGCGTCCGCATCGGCAACCTCACGCAGGGCCATCCGCCGATCGACTACGAGCGCGGACAGGCGATGTGGCTCTCTTACCGCGACTGTGCACACCTGTTCGACCGCTGCATCCGCGCCGACTACGAGTACGAGATCGTCTACGGTATTTCCGACAACGATCGGAAGTACTACTCGCTCGAGCGCGCCCGCGAGGTGCTCGACTACGAGCCGCGGGACAACTCCGCGTACTACGACGGCGAGGACCGGGTCGTCGAACCCGACGCCTGATCGCACTCTCCCGTCGCCACTCGACTTTGCAGCTCCCGCGCCGGCGAGAGCCGGCAACCGACTCGGACGTGCCCCGCCCTTTTGTCCCTCGGCGTCGGATCAGCGCGCATGGAGTACACCACGCTCGGAAACACTGGAATGACGGTCAGCCGCATCTGTCTGGGCTGTATGAGTTTCGGGACGGATCGGGAGTGGATGCTCGAGCCCGAGGAGAGCACAGAACTCATCGACCGCGCGATCGATCTGGGGATCAACTTCTTCGATACCGCGAACGTCTACTCGACGGGTGAGTCCGAGGAGATTCTGGGCGACGCACTCGAGGGGTACGACCGCGATTCGCAGGTGGTCGCGACGAAAGTCTTCGGCGAGATGGATCCCGACAATCCGAACGCGAGCGGCCTCTCCCGCAAAGCGATCGAACAGGAACTCGAGGCGAGTCTCGACCGGCTGGGGATGGACACCATCGACCTCTACCAGACCCACCGGTGGGACTACGACACGCCGGTCGAGGAAACCCTCCGCGCGCTCGACGATGCGGTTCGGCGCGGGACGGTGCGCTACATCGGCACCTCCTCGATGTGGGCCCACCAGTTCGCCGACGCCCTCCACACGAGCGACGCACTGGGCCTCGAGCGCTTCGCCACGATGCAGAACCACTACAACGTGCTCTACCGCGAGGAGGAACGCGAGATGCTGCCACTGTGCGAGAGCGAGGACATCGGCGTCATCCCGTGGTCGCCGCTGGCCCGCGGCGTCGCGACCCGCCCCCACGAAGCGATCGATTCGACGACCCGCGGCCAGACCGACAAGTACCTCGAGCAGATGTCCTACCTTCAGGGCGGCGGCGAGGAGATCAACGAACGGATTCAGGAACTCGCCGACGAGAAGGGCGTCTCGATGGCGCAAATATCGCTCGCGTGGCTGCTCCACAAGGACTGGGTCGACGCCCCCATCGTCGGGACGACCAGCGTCGAACACTTAGAAGACGCCGTCGAGGCCCTCGAGATCGATCTCTCCGAGTCGGAGATGGAATCCCTCGAGGAACCCTACGAGCCACTGCCGGTGGCGGGTCACGAATAGTCGAACGAGCCGCTCGCGAAGCGCCCGCTACAACAGATCGACGCCGTTCAGCACCTCGGCGACCCGCTCGAGGTGGGTCGCGTGCTCCTCGCCCTCGAGCCCCTGGTACATCGTCGTGATCGAGAGGTGGTCGGCGCCGAGCTCCCGCCAGGCCTGCGCGCGTTCGACCCACTCGTCTTCCTCGCCGGGGATGGCGTACATCCGGCCGCCGAGGCCGATATCGTCGGGGTCGCGGCCCGCCGCCTCGGCGTACTCGTAGAGGTCCGCGAGGTGGGCCTCGGCCTCGTCGCCCGGCTGGAACTGCGGGAGCCAGCCATCCGCGATCCGAGCGACGCGGCGCTTGACCGGATCGGCCATGCCGCCCATCCAGAGCGGAATCGGCTGCTGGACCGGAAGCGGCCGGATGCCGACGTCCGGAATCTCGTGAAACTCGCCCTCGAACTCGACGAGTTCGTCGGTCCAGAGCCGGCGGAGTACCTCGACTTGCTCCTCGATTCGCTGCCCCCGCCGCGAGAAGTCCTCCCCCAGCGCGACGTACTCGGGTTCGTTCCAGCCGACGCCAACCCCCATGCGAAACCGCCCGTCAGTGAAACGATCCAGTTGGGCGGCCTGCTTCGCGACGAGGGCGGTCTGGCGCTGGGGCAAGACGAGAATTCCGGTCATAAAGGCAAGTTCGTCGGTCTGGCCCGCCAGATAGGAGTACGTGGTCAGCGGCTCGTGGAACGTACTCTCGTAGTCGTAGGGACCATCCCACCCCTCGCGGTCGGGATCGACGCCGAGGACGTGATCGTACGCCAGAACGTGTTCGTACCCCGACTCCTCGACCCGCTGTGCGTAGTCGGCGAGCGTCCGCGGGTCGTGGCCGATCTCGAGTTGCGGTAGCACGGTACCGATTTCCATACCCTCGCGTTCGGCCGGCCCGAACTTGAAGCTCCCGTCGAGACTGAACGACGGCGGCTATTGGCGAGGATTTGCCGTCCACGTGCGGTGGCGCGCGCTGTCGGCGAGGGGCGACCAGCGGGAGCGCCTCGAAAGCGAACGGAGAGCGAAGCGATCCGTGAGCAGGCCGGCCGAACGAGAGTGAGGTCGGTCGATACCACTGCGCGAGGGATGAGCGAACGAACAAAGTGAGTGAGCGAATCGGCTGGGGAGGGCGTGGCGATTCCCTGTTGCCAGTGTGAGGAAAACACGCGACTCTTCGTCACTCCTCGAACGCTCCGCGACTGACCTAACAACCGTTCTCGAGCACCAATGATTCTCGAGCATCGATAACCGATCAGAACAACCCGTCGACATCCTCCTCGCGGGCCCGTCGCCTGCCGACGTGATCCGTGAGCCGCTGGGAGATGATCCCGCGATTCTCGTCCTCGCGGACGAAATCGAACAGTAGCGTGATGAAGACGCTGCCGTCATCACCCGCCTCGAGATCCCGCCGCGCGTACGCTCGAGCCCGTCCGACCGGCTCCTCGTCATATCCGAACTCCTCGGCGAGGACGATCGCCGCGATCGCCGTCGGCTCGAAGCCGAGATCCGCCAGGCCGGGACTGTCGTCCTCGTGTTCGATCCGTCCCGGCGCCCGCCGCTCGATGATTTCGGGGTCGGCCGCGAGGCGATCCAGGGCCACTCGAATCGGCTCGAGGCGGAGGTCACGGTAGTCGGTGGGCAGCCCCGCGAGGTACTCGCCGGCGCTCTCAGCGAGCCCGACGGCACCCTCCCAGTTGCGCTCGCGGGCGTGATAGACCGCACCGCTGTACTGAATAAGCCCGTGAAGCAGGCGTTCGTCGTCGCTTCCGGCCTCGAGTTCGAGCCAGCGGTCCTCCCAGGCGTCGTGGGCGGCGTGATAGTGGCCACTGTTGAAGATGGCGACGCCAGCCCGAAGCCGATCGCGCATAGCCGTCCTTGGGGCTCGAGACTCGAGAACGTGACGGAAACGGTGACCGCCGGATATCCTGCCGGCAACGGCGACCGGGTCACACCGGGAGCGGGGACGCCGCGTCGCCGGGGTACCGACAGCACACTACCGCCTCCGGCAGGGCGGGACAGACAACCGTTGATTGGGCGAAATCCAGGGCGTGTCGACGCCCTAACCGGTTACTAGCCGCCACCGGCCCGGCGGTACTCGAGGTGAGGCCGGCCATACATATTAGTATGCGATTGCTTCCCACGGTATAGAGAGCGGCCACCGATCCGTAAGACATCCGTACCGTCGCTCGAGGGGAGAGACGAGCTCGAATCCATCCGTGTAATAACTCGTGTACCGCCAGCAAAAACGCCATCGAGTCGTCGAAGCCGTCTCGACGACTCACAGCGCTCGCCGCTTCGAACCGAACGTCTCGAGAACTCAGCCCTCGCGATCCTCGAACGTGAACGTCCCGTTTCGTTGAATTACTTCACCGTCGACCTCGAGGCGGGAGTCCTCGCTGACGTCCGTGATCAGGTCGACGTGGACTGCCGAGTCGTTTCCGGACTCGCCGTCGGGGAGACAGGCGTCGTAGGCCCGGCCGAGCGCCAGATGAACGGTGTCACCCATCTTCTCGTCGAAGAGGATGTTGTCCGTGTAGCGGTCGATACCCCGATTCATCCCGATTCCGAGTTCGCCCAGCCGGCGGGCTCCGTCGTCCGTCTCGATGATCTCGCCGATCACGTCCCCACCCTGCTCGGCGTCGTAATCGACGACCTCACCCTCGGCGAACTCGAGGCGGACGTCCCGGACGGGGTCCCCCCGTATCGTCATCGGGACGTCGAAGGTCACCTTTCCCTCGGTCGCATAGGGTGCAGTGAAGACTTCGCCGCTGGGCAGGTTGTGCGAGTCGTAGGCGACCGACGCGGCGCTGTTGACTGCCGTCCGGTCCTCGATCCGCATCGTCAGGTCGGTCCCCCTCGAGACGAGTCGTACCTCGCTCCCCTCGTCGAGCAACGCTTTCAACTGGGCCATCTCCTCGGCCAGCGACTCCCAGTCCCGGAGGATCGCGTCGTACGCGAACTCCTGGTACTCCTCGTACGCCATGTTGGCCTGCTGGGCGAGCGAGCGCGTCGGATGAACCGTCGACACCCAGCGGGTCCCCAATCGACTCTCGCGAATCTCGCTTCTGGCCTCGTTGTACGCTCGCCGCCGGTCGCCGGTAACATCGGCCGTCGCACTCGTATTCCGCGCGCCGCCGAGCGAGAGATAGACGTCGGCGTTCTCGACCAGTGCGAGTTCGTGAGCCGGATTCGCGTCGAAATCGCCGTCGTGAGCCCGGAGATAGGCCCGCGTGACTTCACCCGAGCCGTAGGTCGCGAGCAGGTTCGCGCCCCGCTCGCCGAGTGTTTCGGCGACGGCGACCGCCAGCTCGTGCGCGTCCGGCCCCACCGACAGAACGACGTCATCGCCCGCTTCGACGCGAGCGCTCCAGTCGACCAGCACCTCGGCGTGTTCGCGTACGCGTTCGTCCATGGTCGTTCCTCTCGAGCGAGCTCCTATAGTAGCCACTGATGCGGTCTGCTGTACCGATTTCTCCGAGCAACCGCAGGACGGTTCGTGGTTCCCTGGAAATGATTTCCTGACGAGGCGAACTCAGGCGGCGTGGGTCTCCTCGGCGGTGAGCCCCTCGCGCGAGCGCACGAGCGAGACGATGGCGTAGACGACCGGCGTATCGAGGAGAGCGATTGCGAGTTTCAACAGGTACTGGCCGACCATCAACGAGAGGATGACGTCAGTCGGGAGAACGGCACCGACGCCAAGGACGGCAGGTGCGATGGCGAACGCGACCGAGACGAAGATGACAGTATCGATCGCCTGGCTGCTCGCCGTCGACGCGATGTTGCGGAGCCAAAGCTTCTCCGAGCCGGTGTAGTCTCGAATCCGGTGAAACACGATCACGTCCCAGTTCTGGCTGACGAGGTATGCCAACAGACTCCCGAGGACCACGTTCGTCGATGCACCGAGTGCCGTCTCGAACGCAGCGGGATCGACGCTCGAGGGGGCGGCCGGCGCGGCGATCGTCGACCAGACGAGCGCGAGGACGACGAAGTTCAGAACGAAGCCCACGTTGACGACGATCTGGGCCGCGCGGCGGCCGTACAGTTCGGTGTAACAGTCGCTCGCGAGGAACGTCAACGCGTACGCGAGGGCCGCTCCGGGCAACGCGAGTTGTGCCCCCGTTACCGGGAGCGCCACCGGGAGTTCGAACGCGAGTACCTTCGACGCAGTCAACTGCGCGGTGACGAGTGCGGTCACGAAGAGACCGATCAGCGCGACCTGCGCGATCGTCGGCACTCCCCGGGGCTCTGTCCGGTTCATGCCGCGGCATACCCATCGGAACCACCTAAACGATACTATTCCAGTACACCTCGAGGGTGACCACGGTCCGCAAGAGATATTCTCATCAGGTGGTCGTCGCCCGTGAGCGGGTCCCGGAATCGTCCTCCCAGAATCGTCCTCAAGACGGTCACAGCCGCCCGTCGAGCCGCGGCCGGTTCTGGACGGACGGTCAGCCGAATTCGAGCATGAATGGCGAAATAGGTGTCTTCTCGTCCGCTTACCACCGAGAGGAACTGTCCGCCCCTCTCTCGAGCCGACCCGTTTTCCGTCTCGTGAGGGTCAACGGTTCGCTATCACCGGCGTCAATACCTCGGAGATCTAGAAAAACCGACTTCGCTGTTTTTACCGCCACAGTCCGATGACCGTCGAGTCCACGGCGAAATTCTTTTTGTTTCGACAGGCGATCCGTAACACAACTGTTATACGTATCCCGGGCCTCGATTGAATTGCAATGGCGAAAGGAAACGTTGATTTCTTCAACGACACAGGCGGCTACGGTTTCATTGAGACGGACGACGCAGACGATGACGTTTTCTTCCACATGGAAGACGTTGGCGGTCCGGACCTCGAAGAAGGTACAGACATCGAATTCGATATCGAACAGGCCCCCAAGGGCCCCCGCGCCACCAACGTCACCCGCCTGTAAAACGGCTTTTTACGTTCGGTAACGGGTTTCACATTCGATTATCATTCTTTAGCACACAACACGATAGCTATAGTAGCCACTGCAAGTCACTGCACACCTGATCGCACGACAGCTGTGCGATCAGTGTGTAAATCGTTGCAGTTGTTACTATAGCGACGGTTTCGTGTCATCGCTATTAGCCGATTGAGTCATCCGTACTGACAGTGTCGAACAGCGACAATCAGTCAACTCGATGAATAGTGTTTCGGTCGAGCGACCGTTAGCGGTCTGTTTCGTTTTGCGTAACTTTCACGAAATCCGTAACAAGTCTCGAGACGGCCTGTCTGTACGGCTTCGTAACCGGATTTAGCATGTCCTTACGAAACGAAACGCGAGATATTAGTCTGATTGACTTAGTTAGCTTCGGTGAACGTATGCGGAACGGTTGATACGAAATCGATAACAAATAGCCGGGTACCCGTTCGTTCACTCGAGTACAAAATGGACGATCTGACAGGGTTTCAACGAGACCTTCTGTACGTGATCGCAGGGGCCGATCAGCCCTCCGGTCAGGACGTGAAAAGCGAAGTCGAGACATACTACAATAGCGAGATCAATCACGGCCGATTGTATCCGAATCTCGACACACTGGTCAATAAAGACCTCGTCGAGAAGGGGGAGCTCGATCGACGAACTAACTACTACGAGATCAGTGATCGCGGCCGACAAACGATCGAACAGCGCCGGGAGTGGGAACAACAGTATATCGACGACTAGTCCGACACCCACCAGTCCCGCACTCTCCACCCCGATCGCTGAGCGACACGTACCGACGGGATAGGCCGACATCGGCGGATAGCAGGTGCTGTCCCACACTCGCAAACCGATTCGGTGTAACCACACTGACGGCAGAACCCGCTTGTACACCGTCACCAGCGGACACCTGTCGGCAGAATCGGTCTCGTTTCACCACTCAATAGTGAGATCACCCGCGACTTTCGTTCCAGCAGCTGTCTCCGCCTTTCGTCCCACCACTACTGACAGGGCGGGGCTGATACGGCCGGCTGCAAGTCCGTTCCGAAGCACTCTCGATACGGCATGGGTTGCTCCGAAACCAGTTACAGCCGACCGTTTGCTCTCAATGACCACGAACCGAATCCCCTTGAGTTGCAATCACGAGCCCCAATCGCTCGTCACAACTCGACTCGATCGACCGTTCTGGGCCCGGCAGCCACAGGATCGTACCGCGCATCGCGTGGGACGCTCCACGTTCCGTACCCGACTCCCACCTCGGCTCCATCGATAGCTACGAATCACGAACGAGTCCCCGATATGGACAGTACCGACGATACTCCTCGAAGAGCCGGAGCTTCATCGGTCGACGGACGCGAACTGTCTGCGATTCGAGACAGTTCCTCGAGCTCACCAAATTGCGTCGCTTCGACCCCAAAACCCAGAACTACTTACGTCGGGAGAGTCGTTAATTCACTAACCGAAATAGGCGCTGTCCCTGGCACGGTCGGGACTGAGCCTTCGATTCGAGCCGCCGCGGACGCGATCGAAGCCGGCTCACGTCGCAGGACGCCGCTCCCAGCAGCCATTCCGGCTGCACGACTGACCACGGGACTGCTATGATCGGCCCTACAACAATGGAAATTGAAATTGCGACAATTGGCGGTTACGAAGAAGTCGGACGACAGATGACGGCGGTCCGCGCCGGTGACGACATCGTGATCTTCGACATGGGACTGAACCTGTCGAAGGTTCTCATTCACGACAACATCCGAACCGAAGGAATGCACAGCCTCGACCTGATCGATATGGGAGCCATCCCGGACGACCGGGTCATGAGCGAGCTCGAGGGAGACGTCAAAGCGATCGTCCCCACCCACGGCCACCTCGACCACATCGGTGCGATCAGCAAGCTCGCACACCGGTACGACGCACCCATCGTCGCGACGCCGTTCACGCTCGAACTCGTCAAAGGCGAACTCGAGGAGGAAGGGAAGTTCAACACCGAGAACGAACTCGTCAAAATGGACGCCGGCGAAACGATGTCGATCGGCGACTCCGGGGCCGTCGAACTCGAGTTCGTCAACGTCACACACTCGATCGTCCAGGCAATCAACCCCGTCCTCCACACGCCCGAAGGCGCAGTCGTCTACGGGCTCGACAAACGGATGGACCACACGCCCGTCATCGGCGACCCGATCGACATGGAGCGCTTCCGCGAGATCGGTCGCGAAGGCGAAGGCGTCCTCGCCTACATCGAAGACTGTACCAACGCAAACAAAAAGGGACGGACCCCCTCCGAGAACGTCGCGCGCGAACACCTCCGGGACGTCCTCTACAGCATGGAGGACTACGACGGCGGCATCGTCGCCACCACCTTCTCGAGCCACATCGCCCGGGTGAAATCCCTCATCGAATTCGCTCGAGATATCGACCGCACACCGATCCTCCTCGGCCGCTCGATGGAGACCTACTCCGGGACCGCGAAACAGATCGGGATTGACTTCCCCTCCGACGTCGAGATGGTCGGCTACCGCCAGTCCATCGAGCAGACGTTCGAACGTATCATGAACGAAGGCAAGGAGAACTTCCTGCCCGTCGTCACCGGCCATCAAGGCGAGCCTCGAGCGACGCTCACGCGAATGGGCCGCGGCGAAACGCCGTACGAACTGGAGGACGGTGACAAAGTCGTCTTCTCCGCTCGAGTTATTCCGGAGCCAACGAACGAAGGTCAGCGCTACCAGGCCGAAAAGCTACTCCGCATGCAAGGTGCACGCATCTACGACGAGGTCCACGTCTCGGGTCACCTCTGTCAGGAGGGTCACTACGAGATGCTCGATGCGCTGCAGCCCGAGCACGTCATTCCAGCCCACCAGAACATGAGTGGCTTCTCGGGATACGTCGATCTCGCCTCCAATCGCGGATACAAGCTTGGACGCGACCTCCACGTTACCTCGAACGGAAACGTCATCCAGCTGGTCTAAGCGACGCTGCTGCGGCTATTTTTCTTTCTACAGATTTCGAATAGCGAGTGACGGCGTCATCGCTTTAAATAAAGCAAAAAACCCACACAGCAGTTGCTGTGTGGGTGTTAGTATGAATAGGAGCGGCGAATCGGATCTCCCAGAGGCTCGCGCACTCCAGTACTCACCGAAACGTAGGCGAGCTTATCTTCCGTGTTCGGGATGGGTACGGGAGGTACCTCGCCACTGTGGCCGCTGTAATGCCGATCGGCGGAATCGAACCGCCGTTAGACCACGATCGGTCGCTCGACCGAATTGGTCGA
>NZ_JBHDYC010000038.1:0-10364 GCF_041894845.1 Natrinema sp. H-ect4 | reverse complement strand
ACCGGCTGGAACGACCAAAGAATGTTCCAACTGTGGCGTTGCGACCGACAAACCGCTGTGGGTACGCGAACACTCGTGTCCCTCATGCGGATTCGAGGCGGACCGCGACCTCAACGCCGCCTACAACATCCTTTCTCGCGGACTCACCGAAGTAGGGGTGGTTCACCCCGATTCAATGCCTGCGGAGACTGCGCTCCCTACGGGAACCGATTCGGTTCCTGCAAAGCGCGTCTTAGAAACAGGAAGCCTCGTCCTCAGCGAGGCCGTCAGGCCGAGCAGGGCGGGGTAGTTCACGTCGGCACCGCATTCGCTTATAAAACGCGGCGATGTCCGTCGTGCATGGCGGATCCGAACGATGACGACTTCGACCCCACGACGCCCGAACAGCGGGAGATCGGCCGCGAAGTGGTCGACGAGAGTACGGTCCTCAGCTCGGTGATGGCTCACGCGTACCGGGGCGAACTCGGCCGGGTGGATACGTGGCGACAGCGCCTCGATCAAACGACGACGTGGGCGGTGACCGTGATGGCGGCGATCCTGACGTGGGCGTTCTCGAGTTCCGACAACCCTCATACATCCTGTTGATCGGAATCGTAGTCGTCACGGTCTTCCTCGGCATCGAGGCGCGGCGGTACTGGGACTACGATGTCTTTCGGGCGCGCGTTCGGATGCTTCAGGAGAATCTGCTCGCAACTGCCCTGGACCCGTCACGGGACGTCGAACGCACCGACTGGCGAGTAGAACTGGGTCAGGACTACCGCGAGCCCGCGGTGAAAGTATCGATGCAGGAGGCCCTCGCGAATCGCCTGCGGCGCGTGTATCTCGCGCTGCTCGGCATCCTCCTCGTCACGTGGATCTTCAGAGTGACCGCGTTCGCGGCGAGGGACGACTGGATCGAAACCGCCGCGATCGCTCGAATCCAGGGACCGGTCGTGATCGCGGTCGTCGTCGTGTTCTACGTCGCGTTGCTCGTGATCGCGCTGTGGCCACGAGAGCGCCAGGCGAAGGGCGAATTCGCAACGGAAAAGAAACGGAGGGCGATTGGAAGGATTCGGACGCGGAGGACGAGTCGCAGGACCGATAATCGACCGCAGATCCCGATTCGAGTCCGACCGCGCGAAACCAGGACGCGCAGTTGTTCGGCCCCCGCTTGAGGCCTATCACCTCAGACTCGTCGTCCGGACCGAACGGAACGCGCCCCAAGCCGTGAATCCACCAGTCCTCATAACTCTCCTCGGGGCGCGTATCGATGAGCGTGAACGACTCGTCTGCCCTCCGACTGCGGTCCTACCATTCCCGTTCCAGTCCGTCGAGCAGTCGATCGACATCGGTTGCAGTATTGACCGCGTGGACGGACGCCCGAACGGCGTTCGGAGATGGCAGTTCTCGAACAACAATTCCGTCGGCGGCCAGCCGTTCGACCGTCGCCGCCGGATCGTCGACATCGATCGTTACGAGCCCCGACTCCGGCGCCGAGGGACTGAGAAGGCGGTCAGCTGGGATACCAGCTATCAGTCGATTGGCAAGCTGGCGGACCTGGCCTTCGATCCGGTCGATCCCGACTTCTTCGATCGCGTCGATCGCTTCCCGGAGCGCGACGTGCGGTGCCGGGTTCGCCGATCCGACCTCGAACCGCCGCGCACCGGCAGCGTACTCGTAGGGGTCGGCGGACGGTGTCTCGACACTCCGATAGCCGACCGTCCGCGGCTTGAGGCCCTCAGCAACGTCACGGTCGACGTAGAGGAAGCCGCCGCCCCACAGCCCGAGCAGCCACTTGTGGCCGGCGGCGGCGACAGCGTCAGCGCCCCACTCCGCGACGTCCATCGGGAGCTGTCCAGGGACCTGGACGGCGTCGACGAGCGCGAGCGCACCGGCATCGTGGGCGATATCGACCAGCTCCGCTACCGGAAGCTGCGTCCCATGGGTCCACGTAACCGCGCTGAAACAGGCGAGTCTGGCGTCGGCGACGGCCTCGGCGAACCGATCCGGATCGATTCGGCCGTCCTTCGTCTCGACGACGCGAACCTCGACGCCCTCTCGTTCGAGGCGCTGCCACGGGAGGATTCCAGCCGGATGCTCGAGATCCGTCCGGACGACGAGGTCGCCGGACTGCCAGTCGATCGCGTTGGCGATCGCGTTGATCCCGGCCGTGGTGCTTTCAGTGAGTGCGATTTCGTCCGGTTCGGCGCCGATGAACGTCGCGACCCGCTCTCGAGTGCGGTCAAACGCCTGAAACGCAGTCTCGTAGGGGTCGTCCCCGACCGGCGATTCGTACTCGTGGGTGCGGACGAACTCGTCGGCGGCGTCGACGACGTACTCCGGGCTCGGTCCGTGGGCGCCAAAATTGAGGTAAACGCCCTCCTTGAAAGCGGGAATGTCCGCCCTGAGTTCGGTCGGCGTCATCGTCGTATTCGGTTGCATACGGTATCCGACGAACCCAGTAGATAATAATCTTGGGAAAACTATGAAATACTGGTACTAGCTGCCCTGAACGAGCGGTTCGCCAACGAGTGACGGCGATCACGCTCGACGACTACGAACTGATCGACATCGCGGAATGTATAGTAGCCGTCTACCATCGCGGCTGGACGGCCGCGTACGACACCGACGAAGAGGAGGCAGAGTGATGCAGCAAACGCTCGTTGGCTGCGCCTTCTGCGACGCCCCGCCCGGCACCAAGACTGGCGAGGCGCACACCTGGGGACAGGACGAGCGGGTCACCCACCCGATCTGTGTCGACTGTGCCATCCAAGCGGAGCCGGATCCCGAAGAGTGCGATCACGTCGCCTGTGACGGGTGTGGGCTCGTCGTCGACACGCTTGCGGTACTGACGCGGTTTCGCGTTGAACTCGGGCATCTCGAAGGGGCGCTCCAGCTCTGTGCCCGCTGTAATCCCGGTGGCCTTGAGACGTACCGGACGCGCGACCTCGAAGAACACCTCGTCGCGACGCCAACAGAGTGACCCCAACACTCTTTACTGGTTCACTGTAAACTGTAATCAAGAACAACCCGTGTCACGCACCTCAAACCGCGCCGACGGCGACATCGTCCGCGACTTCCTCTCGGTTGCGGACCTGCTCGAGGAGCCACAGCTGGCCCAGCTGTACGCGTATCTCGCTCGGGAGGGGGAGGCGACCGTCCAGGACGTGATGGACGACCTCGAGCTCGCCCAGGGGACGGCCTACAGCTACGTCAACCGGCTCGTCGACGCCGGCGTCGTCGAAGTCACCCATGACGAGCAGCCTCGGCGATACGCCGCCCGCGAGATCGACCTGACCGTGACGACGACCGTGGGGGACCGGGAATACACGATCACGCCGGCGCTCATCGACGCCGTCGGCCGGCGCGAGACGAACGCCGATATCGACACCTACATCGACCGCCACGGCGTCGCTGGCCTCGCGACGGCGCTCACCTACGCCGTCGCCCGCGAACGCGGCGAGGTGACCCACCGGCTAATGGCTGAAGATCTCGATATCTCCCCGCTGGCCGCGGAGCTGATCCTCCAGGCGCTCCGGCCCGTCGTCCACGAGCACTACGACATTGAGAAAGGAGGAGCGGGACTCGACGAGTTGGACATCGACGACGGCGACGTGGCTGACGACGCGTGAGCACGCTTCATATCGCCGACACCGGCCTGTTCGTCGCGATGGGGCAGCCGTCAAACAGCCGCTACCAGGCTGTTCGGCGATTCGCTCGCCGGAACGACATCACCTTCGTCCTCCCGGAACGGGTGTACGAGGAGCTGACCGTTGACGACCCCGACGTCGAGGCACCGCCCGTCGACGCCGCGATCGACGAGGGCTGGGCGACGGTTGCGGCGCCACTCGAGTTCTCCGAACCTGTCGTCTCGCGGGTGATGGACGGCGTCCAGCGGTACATCGCGAACGCCGACGACCGGCCCGCGGACAAGGTCGGGCGGGCGGACGCCGCCCTCGCCGCCCTAGCTGCCCAACACCTCAGCGCGGGGACGGCGACCGAGGTGTACATCTACACAACCGATATCGCGGCCGGAGAGGGGGCCGAAACCGTGCTTGCAAGTGAGGGCTACGGTGACTCGGTGACGTTCGTGAACGGCTTCCGGTTCATCGAGGACTTGGTCACCGGAGGCAGCTGACGGGATTCTGGTCTGTTTCGGTGGAGAGGACACTCGAAAGCCCTCGGCCGCTCGACGTCCCGCGACCGCCGCTGCGCGCCTCGTACCTGCGGTGCTTGCGGGGCCGGGGGACGACCGAGGCGGCCTCGCCCTTTCTGAGTCCGCCAGGACTGTAGATGGCCCACCGAGCGACGTGGCCGGCTGGACAGGTGTGTACGTCCCGGCCCGCCCCGCTCGCCGCTGCCGCCCTCCGCGTCGCTCGCGACCGACCATTCCGGGCGTGCGGGCGCTCTCCGCACCGCCCGCGCCCGTTCCGCCGAGGCGAGACCGTCTTGATAGTACGTTTTCGCCCGATGATCGCGCCAGAGGTCGGCGAGATCCGCGGCCATAGATTCGACAACAATACCGACTGCGGCTGCCTCTCGGTATACGCCTGGATGCGTTCCGGGAAGATCGTCCGGTTCCATCGTGCCCCGCTCGAGGAGTCGGAACTCGATCGTCCGTTCGATTGCGACGAACGAGGCTTCGATGACGAGCGTATAGTATGCAGCATCGTACAGGGCTTCAGCACCAGCGAGCAACCGACAGGCCTTCCGCAACTGGAAGAGCGCTGCGTCTTCTACGTCGAGTCCGGGCTCGACTTCTGCCGGTCGCCGGTCGAACGCCGCCTGTGCGTTGTCAACCAGCTTTTCGATTCGTGTACTACTCATCGGTGATCACCGCTTTCCGGATGGATTGGAGTCGATCACTGCCGTATATCGTCACGCCCTCCGTGAAGATTTCACGGCGTTTCGGACCCGCTCGTCGTGCACTCTCCGCAGATTCGACGTACGGTTCGAAATCGAATCGATCGCCGTCGAATCGCTGCTCGCTGAGGTCGGCGACGACATCCGTAACGACGCGTCGGGCGCTCGTCCGATCACCGTCGACGACGACGAACAGATCGATGTCGCTCTGCCGGTCAGCATCGCCTCGAGCGACGCTTCCGAACACGACGATACCGAGAACGTCGTCGATGTCGTCCGTTTCGGTTCCTGCATCTCGGACGTAGGTTAGTCAACCAATCCCGTATCGGGGAGTCACCCAGACGCGTCCGTCTCGTCGACCGCGGCCGCCCATAGTTCGGGGAGGCGCGCATAGCTCGTCGCGTTCCCGACGAGCGCCTCGACGGTCGTGTACTCGTCGACGGCGTGGACGGTGTCGGTTCCGAGCGCGAACTCGACCGTCGGAATCCCGGCGTTTCGCAGCGTCTTCGCGTCGCCGCCGCCGGTGGCGCTCCGTCGGTACACTCGCTCGCCGGTCGTTTCCTCGGCGCTCGAGGACACGGCCTCGACGAGCGGACTCTCGACCGGTTCGGCGGTGCCGACGCTCCAGGAGACGTCGGCGACTGTGATCCCCTCGCAGTCGGCGACGCAGTCCCGGATCTCCGAGAGGACGTCGGGCGTCCGGACGCCGGCCGTCAACCGAATATCGACCTCAGCGCGGGCGGACCCGGGGACGCTGTTGATCGCCTCCCCGCCCTCGAGGACGCCGAGGTTGATCGTCGGGGTCTCGAACAGTTCGCGGGCGGTCTCGGCGCCCATCGTCGGTTCGTAGAAGGCGATCGATTCGTCGATGATCGGCTCGATGGCGGGATCGACCTCGAGCCGTCGCGTCCCGAACCGCTCCCGCAGCGTCGTTACCGCGTCGTAGAGTCGGTCGATCGCGTTCTCGCCGAGCACCGGCCGCGAGCCGTGTGCGGCCTCGCCGGTCGCCTCGAGCGTTAGCCAGATGCTCCCCCGATCGGCGACCGTCACGGAGTGACGCCCCACCTCGCAGGTCGGTTCGCCGATGACGCAGGCGTCGGCCTCGAGGCGGTCGGCCTCGAGCAACGCGGGGAGGCCGGCGTCGCCGCCGACCTCCTCGTCGCTGACGAACGCGAACGCGAGGTCGACGGGCGGTTCGATGTCCGTCTCAGTGAACGCGCGGATCGCGAACAGCATCGCGGCGACGGCTCCCTTCATGTCGGTCGCGCCGCGGCCGTAGAGGCGGTCGTCGACGCGCTCCCCGAGAGGATCGAACGACCACACGTCGGCGTCGAACGGCACCGTATCGAGGTGCCCGTTGTACAGGAGTGTTCGATCGCTCGCGCCCGGAAGCGTCACGAGGAGATTCGGCTTCGCCGGATCGACGGCGAACCGCTCGACGTCGACCGGAAACTGCGACAGGTACTCCTCGAGCAAGGCGACGATCTCGCGCGTGTCGCCGGGCGGATTCGCCGTGTCGACCGAGAGCAGATCGAGCGCGAGGTCGATCAGGTCCGAGCGACGGTCGGCGATGTAGGCTTCCAGTTTGCCGGATTTTCCGGTCGTCATCGTGATCTCACTCGAGCTTCCCGGCGAGAACCTTCGCCGCAGTGAGGATCGGATCCCAGACGGGGCTGAAGGGCGGCGCGTACGCCAGGTCCGCGTTCTGCAGTTCGGTGACGGTCATTCCGGCCGTCAGCGCCGTCGCGACAGTGTCGATGCGCTTCGCGCCCTCGCGGCCGACGACGGTGCCGCCGAGCAGTTCGCCGCTCTCGCGGTCGGCGACCAGCGTGACTGTAAGTTCCGCGCCGTCGGGATAGTAGTGGGCGCGCGACGACGCCGAAATCGTGATCGAAATCGGATCGAAGCCGGCCTCGCGAGCCAGTTCCTCGTCGACGATCCCCGTTCGGGCGGCCCCGAGGTCGAACGCCTTCACGATGGCGGTGCCCGCGATCTCGCCGACCGGCGTCGGGTCGCCGGTGATCGTCTGTCCGATCGCCCGTCCCGCGCGGTTGGCCGTGAGGGCCAGCGGGACGTGGTCCGGTTCGCCGGTTACGACGTGCATCGCCTCGGCGTTGTCGCCCGCTGCGTAGACGTTCTCGTAATTCGTGCGTCCGTACTCGTCGGTCGCGATGGCACCGGTCGGCCCCAGTTCGATACCGGCCGTCTCGGCGAGTTCGGCGTTCGGTCTCACCCCAACGCCGACGATCGCGATATCGGCGGCGACTGTCTCGTCCTCGAGTGCAACGCCGTCAACCCGCTCGTCGCCGACGAAGCCCGACACAGCGGTATCGAGGTGGAGTTCGACCCCCTGCTCGCGCAGGTGGTCCTCGACGACCTTGGCGACGGCCTCACCGAACGGCTGGAGGACGTGGGGAAGCATCTCGTAGAGGTGGACGTCGACGCCGCGGGCCGACAGCGCTTCGGCCATCTCAATCCCCACGTAGCCGCCGCCGACGATCGCGGCCGTCTCGGGTCCGTAGTCGGTGACGTACTCCTCGATGGCGTCGGCCTCGTCCATGTCGTGGATGGTGAACACGCCCTCGAGTCCGAGTCCCTCGAACGGCGGTTCGATTGCGCTCGCGCCGGTCGCGACGAGGAGGTCGTCGTAGGGCTGTTCGTACGTCTCGTCGCCGGTCTCGACCGTCACCGTCCGCGCTTCGGGGTCGATGTCCACGACCTCCGCACCCGTCCGCAGGTCGACGTCCCGTTCCTCCCGGAACTCCTCGGGCGTCACGGTGACGAGGTCGTCCAGTTCGTCGACCGCCCCCTTGACGTAATAGGGCATCCCGCAGGCGGCGTAGGAGACCCACTCGCCCTTTTCGAAGACGATCACCTCTCGCTCGGGATCATCGCGTTTCGCCTTGCTCGCGGCGCTCATTCCCGCAGCGTCACCGCCGATGACGACGAACGTTTCGGTCATACGTGAGAGGTAGGACGGCAGCGCAAAAAATATTTCTGGAAATTCCCAATACTATACAATCAACTACGGCTATTGCTTCGGCGCAGTATCTGTCGTCACGAGTCTCTGCTCGACGAGTTTGGTACGGTCCGCAGCGTCATGATCTGTGTGGAAGCGTTCATCACTCACGTCGACGGATCACTCGAGGTCCGCGTTTCGCTTCACGCCCGAGGATCGCTGCGTCTCCCGGTCAGCGTTACGGGCCGAACACGAGCAACTCGAGTGAAGTCGGATCAGGAGCCCGATGATACCGAGCACTGCGAAGATCACCACACCCTGTGCGACCCCGGCGATCATCCCGACTGACGTCCCGCCGGCGATGGCGGCGGTCCCCGGTCCGACACAACAGAGACTCGCGAGCCCTGCCAGCCCGAGCAGCGATTGACTGGAGACATCCGAACCCATACGTAAACTTGCAGGCAGAAGGTCATATGCGTTCGGCCGATTTTCCGAGTCAGCGATTGCGGTCTCGAACTGACCGCCCGCCGATCCCACCCGCGACGTGCCCATTCTCGTGTCGAACAATGTAGGAGGCTCTTGCACGCGATTCGTTTCCCCGGTTTTCGCTGGCGCAGCGTTCGGTGATGTACTCCCACGAGTCGGCGGCGCTCTCGTAGCGGTCGACGGCGGAATCCAGAACTGATTTTTGTGGTGGGCCCAATACTCTCCACGAATGACGCTGCCAATCGACCCCACCCGGATCGATCCGGACGACATCGGTGGGAAACAGACGACGCTCGAGATGGACCACGAGGACGCCATCGAACACGTTCGTGAGGTGTTCACCGACGCGGGGTTCGGCGTTCCCGTCGAGTTCTCTCCGTCGGAACTGCTCAACGAAAAGGTCAATGCCGACCGCGACCCCTACTACGTCCTCGGCGCGTGTAACCCGACGGTGGCCGACCGGGCACTCGAGGCGACCGACGGGAAACTCGGCGCGCTGTTCCCATGTAACGTCGTCGTCTGGGAGGAAGAACCCGGTCGACAGCGCGTCTACCACGTCTCGATCATGCGGATCGCACGACTTGTCGGAATAGCACCGGACGACGACGAGATGGCAGACATCGTGGCGGAGACGGGCGAACTGGTCGATACTGCGTTCGAGAATCTGTAACCATGGGATACCACACCTTCGACGCGTCGCGGGCTGACAAGTTAGAGGAGGCGGGGAAGCGATATCGCTTCCTCTCGGCCGAGGAACTACTGTGGGCGCTTTCGCTCTCACCGGCCGACACCGTCGCCGACCTCGGCAGCGGGACCGGCTTCTTCACCGACGACGTCGCCCCGTACGCCGACGAGGTCTACGCGGTCGACGTTCAGGAGGAGATGCAGGATTACTACCGAGAGAAGGGTATCCCGGAGAACGTCACTCTCGTGACCAGCGACGTAAGCGACCTGCCGTTCGACGACGGCGGCGTCGACGCTGCGTTCTCGACGATGACCTACCACGAGTTCGCGAGCGCGGAGTCGCTGGCCGAGATCCGGCGGGTCCTCGCGCCCGCCGGTCGGCTCGTCGTCGTCGACTGGGCGGCCACCGGAACCGGCGAGAACGGGCCGCCGGTCGACGAGCGCTACAGCGCCGACGAGGCGGCGGACGCCCTCCGCGAGGTCGGGTTCGCCATCGAACACGAGGCCGTCCGACCGGAGACCTTCCTGCTGATCGCGACGCTCGAGTGAGAACGCAGGCGACTCGTTCGAACGCGGTTTCCAGCCTCGAGGTCACGTTTCTCGGACGCGAATCGAGAAGAGCGCGCGCTGGCATGCCCTTCCTTTTTGCCGGCAGTTGTGGGCGGTTCTGTGATGGACGACACTGATCGAACCGTCCCGCGACGGCAGGCGCTACGCATCGGCGGTGCGACGCTGTTCGGAATCGCGGGACTACCGAACGGGATCGGAATCGGAGCGGCCGCACTCGAGCGGACCGCACAGGGGGACGAGGACGGCGGGACCGGAGACGACGGCGGACTCGACGAAACGCTGGTCGCCTCGAGCGGGGAAGTCGACGTCGGAGCGGACGAGAGCGTCGAGACGTGGCTGTACGAGGAGCAGTTCCCCGGGCCGGAGCTCCGGGTCGGCGAGGGAGAGACGCTCCGCATCTCGCTCGAGAACGGGTTGTCCGAGGGGACGACGATTCACTGGCACGGCGTTCCCGTACCGAACCCGATGGACGGCGTTCCGGACGTCACGCAAGCGCCGGTCTCATCCGACGAGACGTTCGGATACGAGTACGAGGCGTCTCCGGCGGGGACGTACGTTTACCACAGCCACGTCGGGTTACAACTCGACAGGGGACTCTACGGGCCGCTGATCGTCGAAGAGGAGTCGCCCCACGTCGAGTACGACCGCGAGTACACGTTGCAGCTCGACGACTACCTCGGGGAGGAGCCGGCGCTCGACTCGATCGAAGCCCCGCCGGGCGGCGGTGGCATGGGCCCTGATGGCGGGCCAGGCGGAGACGGCGACGGGATGGGGCCCGATGGCGGGCCAGGCGGAGATGGCGACGGGATGGGGCCCGATGGCG
>NZ_JBHDYC010000037.1:0-13404 GCF_041894845.1 Natrinema sp. H-ect4 | reverse complement strand
CTGAGGCGGCACGAAACAGACGTAGCACGGCCGATGGCACGGCCTGTGTGCCTCAAGTGGGACAGTCACGAATGGCTGGAGTCACCACGCTCTCCCCGTCCCAACGAGGAGCACACAAACCCGCAAGTTGCCTCCGTGGTCGTTCGAGACGACGAAGTCGTCTCGTGATGACGAGAGAGCTTGCTCTCTCGAAGCAACTCGACATAGCCGAGACTCCCAGCGTGAGGAAACCCCGGCGTTCACGCCGGGGAGGATGTCATGCGTCCTCGACCGACGACGGGGCGTTCGAAGGCATGGCCCAAACGCTCTTCGAGCACGAACCGGTCGCAAGTACCGATAGCAAGGGCCATTGGATCGTCGCCTACGAGGGAACGACGTACGTCGCGATGCTCGATCTAGTCCAGTACGGAAGTCTGCGACGGGATATGCCGACGTCGTCGTAACCGGCGGAGTCCACGCCGAGCGCGACACGAACCAAGACCCGATCGGTGGCCGTTACGAGCAGCAGATGAATAGAAGGCATACATCAATTCCATCCTCGAAGGTTGTGGAATCCACCACAGAGACGACAGAGAACACTTCGATAGAGGTGTGTGGACACTTCGATAGAGGTGTGGTGATTACCGTACAGGATTGCAGTTCCTGAGAGATTCAATAGGTTATATACGGGATGATAACTGGAGAAGTACTCCAAACGTCGGTGTAGATACAGCTCCAGAAATTCCGTTCTACATACCCTCTCTCGAGCAATTACATATCGATAGAGGTGTGTGGTGTGTCATCCAAACGATGACTCTCGAGGGGGCCTGAAGCTCAGTTCTCGTTTCGAACCTGTGCTTTGACGACGGTCGATACTTCGTCCCCGGAGACCATGTCGATACGCGAATCCTCGCGAAGCGTTTCGAGGATCGTCTCGGGACGCTCGCCGAACTGGAACTCGAGGAACATACCCGAACTCGGTCCATGGCTTCGTCGTTCGAAGTCGACGAGGGAGTATGTCGTCATCTCCTTCATCTTGTTAACGTAGGTCTCCTGGTGATATTGGTCGGCCTCGATCGCGTCAGTGAGGAACTGATACACCCGGTAGCCGGTCGTGCTACGTGCGGATTCATCGTCCGTTTCGGCAGCGACAGCTGCCGTCGCATAGAGACAGAGCTTCTTCTGTGTGCTGATACCTCGAACGACCTCGAGGACGCGATTTTTCTCGACTTTGTCCTGCGCTTCACGAACGTGCGCTTCACGAACACCCTCGTCGCCTTCGCGTTCAGCGAGTTCACCGGCGACGCGCATTAGATCGATCGCTTTGCGAGCATCGCCGTGGGTCTGCGCTGCGAAGGCAGCCGCCAGCGGAATGACGTCCTCGTCGAGAACGTCGTCGTAGAAGGCGTCCTGTCGACGACGAAGAATCGACTGCAACTGATTCGCATCGTAATCGTCAAAGTGGACGTCTTCGGGGGTAAAAGAGCTCAGAGCCCGACTCCCCACGGACTCCATCATCTTCGTATCGTTAGAGATCGCGACGACTGAGACGTGCGCAGTGAGTTCATTATTTGCGCCGGCTCGAGACAGTTGATAGAGGAGGCGGGAGAACGCCGGCTCCTGTTTGTCCCGTCGACCGACGAGCATATCGAGTTCATCGAGGACGAACACTGCTGAATCGAAGTTCTCGTTGACGATCCGATAGAGTTCGTCCCACTTTTCCTTCGTCGCGACGCCGTGTTTCGGAACCTCGACCTCGACCAGAGCTTCATCCGCAGCGCGACTCGCTAGTTCATAGACTGCAACGCCAAGGGTGTCGAGATCCTGGCAGTTGACTTCGATCGTCCCGAAGCGGATGTCACGCGATTCGCAGATTGCGCTAATGTTCTTGCAGACGGCTTTAGTGATGAGAGATTTACCGGTCCCCGAGGGACCATAGAGAAAGAGATTCGGCGGACGGTTGTCACCGAGGGCGACGCGGAGCATCTTCGTAACCTCCTGGAGTTGTTCGTCGCGACCGACGATTCGATCCTCTTCGACGATGTGATTCGGATCGAGAAGCGACCGATCACGAATGAGTCCCTCTTGCTGATCGAACTCCAGCAACATATCCTCGATCGATTGTGAACCATTGGCCGACGGCGAGCTACTCGAGGATGAAGATATCTCAGGCGCTGAAGACTCGAATGAGGAAATGTCCTCCTCCATCGTTTCGTCCTTCGATGTCCCCGCCTCATCTCGAGGATCCTCGAAGTCATCCATACGGTGACCCATACAGGGTGGGACCAAAAGTGTTGCCCACCTTTGTCGATGTGTATTTCTCCGATTAGACGGATGATATCCGGCGATTTGCCCCGGTTGAGACGGCGAGCCCTCAAGGTAGTAAAAACGGCCGACGATGTGTTATGAGAGAGGGGAGTGTTGAGACAGACACCCCTCTATCGATGTGTTCGACGCCTCGAAGGGGAGGGGGTCGATTGACGGGGCCGAATGAGCGAGAGCGATGGTATCGCTAGATCTCGCGGAAGAGAGCTGATTGGTTAGCAAATCGGTGTAATTCATTCCAGTGTTTTTCTTTCTCTTCTTCTAGCTTTCTAGAACAACACTCACACACACCTCTATCGAAGTGTTCGATGTATTCTACGCCTCGATCATGAGATGCCTCAATTCTCTTCAAAAACAGTGAACAGTAAATGCCCCCTTTCAGGCCTTCTCTGTACGATTCTCCTCGGTTACCGGTCTCAACTCTTGGTTAGAAGCCTCGATTCTTCCAGCCACTCGTCGTTTTATCACTTCTACACCCACAGTGAGAACACATCGATAGAGGGGTGTCTGTGTCACCCTATCCCTGAGTATTTCTCAGTCAGAATCTCTCAGTCAGATTGTTTCTCCCCTTCGGAGAAAACACCGTCCAAAGCAACTATCCGAGACACACTTCGATAACGGTGTGTGTCCTGGCAGCTAATCCCGCCTACTCTCGAGAATTGACCTCTGAGATATATTTCACCGTTTGATCCGGTCTTCTCGAAGCGGTTCTTCGATGTGTAAGAGACCGTCTCTCAGGAACACATCGATAGAGGGGTGTCCGAACCCCCTTCTGTTTGACGTTTCCTTTGCAAGAACGATGCAACTAGCCAATTGATTGTTGAGTCCGATCAGAGATAGTCTTCACTGCTGCTTGCCTTCGTCCCGCCGATCCAAAATATGCGGCACGGCGGTCTCAATCGCGTCGATGGCCGAGTCTTTCTCAGAGGTCTGGCGACGCTACTCGACAGCCACACGGCGACGCGATATGATCCATCGGACCGCGTGTGTAGACCAGCATCACCGCTTTCCCACAATGCGGACACGACGGTAGCGACCAGTCTCCTTCCTCTTTTGACTGTCTCTTCTCGCTCATGGCCACCTCGAGCGGTGATTGTGGGGGTCGGCGGCTACTCGAGTGCGATACGACTGTCGTGCGGGACGTTTATATCCCGCCAGAAGTAAGCGAAACATGGCTTTCGAGCCTCTCGGCTGGAAGCCACGCTTCGGGTGTCTCTAGCACCCGGGGCATTTCAACGCATACCCCCGCGGCGGCGTGGAGCGCGGCTTCCATTTTGATTGGAGACAGCTAGTCACTTATAGTATTGGGATGTTTCCTTGTGAGAAATAGTGCGACACCAATCTCGCTCGGTAATTTCTCGCCGGTATTCTGCCTTCGTGCTACGATTATTCTGCCTTCGTGTTACGATTTATGTGCAATCAGGCGGCCACTGTCGGTGATGCCTGACTCTAAATACAGAGATGACTGTCCCATCGCTGCCGCACTGATTGAGTTCAACCTCTATAGTAGCCACTGAAACGATTCACACACTGATCGGACAGCTGTCGGTCGATCAGGTGTGCAATGACTTGCAGTGGCTACTATAGTACGAGCAGCTGAATTCCAAACTTGCTGAATATGCATGGGAGTTGGCTGCCACCCGTCTCACCGATCACGATAGCAGGCCTTCCAAGGCTGTCGACGAACTCGAGATAGGAATCTCAGGAGAATAGTTAGTCTGAGTAGAGAATTTCAAGACGGACTAAGTTGACTTTGAAGACAGGACATAGCCACCGATACCAAACGAGACAACTGCAAGGAGGGCAACCCCAAGGCGTAGCAGTTGCGGAGTCGAGCCGAGTGGAGGTGGTCCCTTTGAAATCTCCATCAAATCATAGCGCTGCGCTTGTTCGCGGCGCTGCTCATATTCTTCATCATTCTTGTTTGAGCCTCGATTGAACGGCTCATCTGCTGGTGGGAGAGTGGCATCATCCGGTCGTTCAATCGCAACAACCCCAGGCCGATGTTCCGGATTTTCACGTTGAAGTTGTGCACGTTCTCCACTAGTCATGTAGTCAAATTCAGGGGCTCCTTGTTCTGTCGAGACGCGATATTCGCCACCATTTTCGAGCGCTTGGACATACAATTCCTGCCCCCGCTCGGAGAGGTTATCGTAGTTAATAATCTCGACACCTTGCGCTTCGAGCTGATCTTGTCCATCAAAGGTTGAATCCGTCGTGTCGTGAGTGAGCATCGCCTGCACCGGGAAGAGGGCTGGCACAGTGAACAGGACGATTGCAAGGACAACGAACGCCGTCCCGAGTTTGTTGCGGTTCTTCATAGGAATCACTCTAAATCAGCTCGTTTGAACACCCAGAACCCAACGAGAAGTGGAACGACAAGCCAGAACGCCAAAATAACGAGTGAGAACTCATCAGTTAGGTATACCGGAAGGTCGAGGTCGACGTTGGTCGCCCGCATAGGTGTGTCTCCGTCCAAGTTCGTAGCGCTGTCACGGAACAATTGCTGTTCTAACCGATTGGGCACCACGAGATTAGTTGCTTTCCGATATGCGAGGAATGGACTCGTGTATTGGACGGCGTTATAGAAATCTGGATTGTTCTCCATTCCTAGTATCGACGTGTGTATTCCCCGAACCACGGTTTTGACCTGGATCACAGGGAACACGTAGAGAATGACCAAGACAAAATATGAAGCAAGTGCATTGGCGATAGCGCGGCTTCGAGAGGCTGCGGCTGCTGATACTGCGACGGCAATACTGACAAACACTGATCCGTAGATAATTGTCAATAGGAGAGTCCCGGCGATAACACCGAGAGGGAATACACCGTGTTTCGTCAGTGAAACACTACTGGCAGCGATATACATGAAGACAACACCTGATGCGACGATGGTTAGTCGGCTCAGAAGCTTTCCAGTGAAGACGTCCCGTCGGGTATTCGGCAGGGAAAGTAAGAACTTGATCCCGCCACCCTCACGCTCTCCCGCGATGGCCATGTACGTCGCAGTCAAAGCAATAATGGGTAGCAAGACCGCCAGTATCTGCGTCAACGTACGGAACATGCCTTGAACGGCCTCTACCTCGGTTTGTCTATAGGATCGGTTGACGTAGGCCAGTAACACGGCAATTAGGCCAAGTAGGACAGCAGCAGCCCAGAGTGACTTGGATCGCCGAGCTCCCTTAAAATCCTTTTTTGCGACAGTGAGCCAGCTCATACTGGTACCTCAGTGGACTCGGTGTCCGCCTCTTCCTGACCCATTCCGTCACGACCACCGCTGGTATACTGGTTGAACAGCTCTTCAAGCGATGTCTCATCGACAGAGATATCCACGACATCAGCCTGGTCGTCAACCTGTCTGACTACATCGGCCTTGACTGCTGGATCCGCACAGTACGCGGTCAGCGTTGTTCCCTCAATGAGTACCTCACTGACGTCGTTGAGATCGGCGACTGTATCTGTCGTCGGCTGCGTTGCACATTCCAGTTCGATGCTCTCACGGCCGCCTGCCTTCTTTCGGAGTTCCCCTATCGTGTCCATCGCTACAAGTTGCCCCTCACTCATGACGCCAACTCGATCGCAGACCGCTTCGACCTCCGAGAGAAGGTGACTCGAAAAGAACACGGTTGTTCCGTTATCAGCGCGCTCACGAATCAACGAGCGCATGCGTTGGATCCCATTGGGATCCAGTCCCGCGGAGGGTTCATCGAGGATGAGGAGATCGGGATCGTCGACCAGGGCCATTCCGAAGGCAAGACGCTGTTGCATTCCTGTGGAATAACTGGAAGCTTTCCGGGCAGCGTCGTCACGGATACCGACAGTATCGAGTATCTCGTCAGGATCATCATCAGCTGCTTTCGTCTCGATCGTCCACTCGATGTATTCACGGCCAGTCAAGTAATTGTCAAATGCGTATCCTTCCGGAAGAACACCGATCCGTTCGCGGATCGCGGCAGTTTCTTTTTGGGTATCCATTCCGAGGACCTGTGCAGATCCTTTCGTTGGCCGGATAAAATCGAGTAGCATGTTGATCGTTGTTGATTTTCCCGCCCCATTCGGACCGAGAAAACCGAATATTTCTCCTTTCTCAACAGAAAGGTTAAGATCATCAACAGCGACCACGTTATCGCCGAATTGTTTCGTCAATCCATTCGTCTGGATGGAGGGCATATTTCGGTTTCTACTGAACCACTATAGTGTCTAAATTCTTTCCGTTTCAATTGAATTTCATATGTGCCTGTATTTGGATGCCAAGATGGTCAGGGATCCCGTAAGGATCCCACCCTCCATAGCCGTGTTGCGTGCCAGCCGTCTCCACGGTGGTCGACGATTGCGTGTTTGTCCATTCAGGGTGTTCGGGACCAGGAACCTTCGGAACGCCCGGGCGCTCGAGAGGGCCCAAGAAGCCCATGTTGTCGTATAGATACCGCATTCGTTCGTGACTGTACGTGCGGTTTATCCGACAACGAGCGCAGTACTCGAACTTGTCGAACTCTTTCCAGACGTGATCGCAATCGGGGATCGGATCCTGCCAGAGGAAATCGGTCTCGTCGACGTCCTCGAGGTCACCTTTGCTGAAGCGGGAGAGAGCGAACGAGGATCTAATTCGAATGCCGTCTCGAGTCAATCGAATATGAACTCCGTCTCCGTAAAATCACGAGGGTGTGCCCAGTAGACACTGTACTTGCACTCGAGGACATCATCGACGCTGACACAACGGGCGAGATGGAGCCGGTCTTTCTTCCGGCCGTCATCAGAGACCGTGATGATGACCTGGATCTCCTCTTCAACAATTTAGACGAGCTCGCGGCGAAACTCGACCACAGCGAAAGCTACCTCTCTCGTGCCGTCGGGGACCTCCTCGAGAAGGGGCTCGTCTACACGGAACGCGACGGCCGCCGAAAGCGGGTCGTCCCGTCAGATGCTTGCGCCGTCGAACTCTATCAGGACCTCGTCCGCCAGCACTCCCATATCGACTTCCCCGAGCTGCTGACCGGCAAGGCACTCGAGGTGCTGTACTACTTTGACCAGCCGCGAACTGTCGCCGAGATCGCCGCGCAAAGCGGCAACTACCGTAACACGGTCAACCGCGTTCTCAAGCGGCTTCGCGAACGTGGTCTCGTCGGCACGGACGACGGTTGCTACAGCTTCAACGGCCACTTTGACCGACTCCACGAGTTCGCACGCGAGCTAGCCCACCATCTCCACCGACAACGCCTCGAAGCGGTCGCACCGAACGGAACGATTCTCTGGGAGGATCACGATGAATTCCTCGCCCAGACTGAGACGGAGGTCAATGCAGAGTATTTCCACGAAACCGGCCTCGCTCGGTTCGCGGCGTTCGACCTCCAGTTTCTGCTGACCCGCCACCGCTACTACCTCTACTCCGAGGATGTAGAGGACATCTCGCCGGCGGAACTCTACTGTCACATGCTGCTGATCGACGACGACTCCCGCCACCGCTCGTACTGTCTTCTACTGCTCAGCCACGTCGACGTCGACAGGGACGACCTACGAGAGCGAGCGGCGAAGTATGGCCTCGAAGACGAAATCGACGCCTTGCTCCGCTATCTCGAGACGCACGGCGAGGTCGACGACGACCGGTTTCCGGAGTGGGACGAGTTCCAGGAAGCTGGCGGCTGAGTACGAGGTGCCACTACCACAGTAAGCTCACTACGGCCTAGAGGCCGTTGTGTTCACCGTGGACTCCCGCTCTGGCCGAATCCGGTAGGGGCTTGACCCCGTTCGCGTTCAACATCCCGGTGTTTAAGCGCACACCTACGGGTACACCTCTCTCGCCCCGGTTTGGTTGTGAAGGAGTCGATAACCGACATTCTTTGCGGCGTTGTAGTCTACGTGGTTCTCGTACTCGCAGGACTGGCAGCAGAACGTGTCCTGTGCCGGGCGGTTGTCCTCGTGTGTGAACCCGCAAGATGAACACCGTCTGGACGTGTTCTTCTTGGTCGAACTCGAGGAGCGGTACGGGGTGACCACACCCATCGAGGACCGCGTCCAAGAGTTGACGAACCGATACTACCGTGGGCTCGAAGTCCTCCAGGCACTTGACAAACCGATGAACGTCGACGAACTGGCCGCTGAGCTTGGACTGGACATCGATGAGGTCCGAACAGGGTCGCGTATCTTGTGGAATTCGACCGGATACGCCAAGAAGACGATACAGCCAGTCCGGTGGAGTAGCCAGGTCGCTTCCTTACTCAGAGGGAAGGCGACCATCTGGGCGGGGAACACGTCTTCGTTTGGTTTCGTGATCCACCCGGCGCATATGCTTGCAGCCACCTTCGGGTGTTCGCTGCTGCCAGTCGGGACACGACTCGCCGATGACATCGACTTCGTATCGGCTTCCGGATGCGGACTGCACCTCGTATCGACCACCTTTCGAGAGTAGTGAGACGTCTATCGCTTCGTTGACGGCGCTGGGTGCGTGGCTCAATGCCGTCCTGTGGTTGTGGTTCATAGTCGACGACCAGTCGGTCACGGACATCGTCGGTTCGGCCACCGTCCGGGGCGACGGCTTCCCCAGGGTCAGCGAGCCGCTTGTGGAGAAACTCCTCGACCGGATGGCCTCCCAGTAAGAGGTAGTGTACTCCGCGACGCTCGCGATCGTGGATCAGCATCAGTGCGAGATCGGCATCGTTCTCCTGATTACGAACCTCGACAAGCGACTGACGTCGATTGCGGAATCCGATTCAGAGAAGAGCGTTCGCTCGGCGGCCACACGGGTCGTCGATCAAATGATGCAAAATCAGTCGGGTTGAGGAGTTGTCCTGGCGATCAGAGACTATTCCCAAACGTTCTCGTATTCGCAGACTGCCTGGAAGTAACTCTGATCGTCGACGACGGTACGGGGAATCGTCCCGCCATCGAAATTGCGGAGATGACCGAGGTGAATCGGAAAGTGACCAGTCGAGGGATCGTCTTCACGACTGGTCGCGACGAGGCGACGATTGACAAGTCGAAGCGTCGCAGTATCATCGTTTTCTTCGGCACGTTGTTTCCACGACGCTACCGCATTTCGTACCTGACTCTCTTTATTTGGTGCGATATCATCATTGGGGACGTTGATCCATATGTGTCCATTTTCGGTAATATAGAGGCGGCCGGCTGTACCACGATACCGTTCGTACGCCTCGACGAGTTCCTGATGATCAAAGGCCGACTCGAATCGATAATCTCGCCACGTCCAGATAAGCGAACCGTCGTGAGAGACACTCCAACGCTCTCCGTGGTTGAACGGAAAGCCGAGCCAGACGCGGACTTTGTCCTTACTCGGTGCCATTGGGTCTGATTCGACGATGTCGAAATCAATCGTTCCATCGAGTTTTCCAACGTACGCTGGAATCCAGCCACTATCGGCGGGCGCCTGATCGACGTGTTTGTAGTCGTCAGCCGGGACTTTCGTGATGACTTCGTTGCCGGCTGTAACGCGGATACTACCGTACCCACCTTCTTTGCCTATGAGAGCAAGTTTCCGCCAGAGACCATCGGGAACCTCAGTGTAGATACTGAGATCTCGCTGTTCCCATTTCAGCACGGGATCGTCGAAGTCTTCGTCGGACACGAGACTGTATTTCGAACCCCGATAGGCAGACGGCCACGGTTGACCGGGTTCGATGGTAACGGATCTGCCGTCGGCGAGCGGTACCGTCGTCTCGACTTCTTCGAGTGCTGGAGTCATGAGTTACAGATCCTCTAGATATTTGTCGAACGCCTCGTAGTCGCCGTCTTCATCTGGATCTGCATATAGCGTCCCAGTCTCGCCAGCCGGCGACTGCTCACCGCCAAGGAGGTCATTTTCCGTCGTTTTCGGTTCTCTCTTCGTCACTTCGGATCCCTCCCCTCCATCGAGTGGACCGTCCATATTGGATTCGTGAAAGGTAAGGGTGATTCCCCGGTCGACTTCGAACGGATCTTCCGTCTGACGCGGTTCGGGTATCGAAGGGGAATCGACGAGGTCGTCGAGTGGCCCGTCGTGATCTTCACCGTCCTCGAGGAGCGTTCCGACGACTCGAGGCGAAAGTGCAGTCCGGCGGAGCCAGGTGTCGACTTGACTACCGTTAAAGAGTCGAACGCCATTCTCCGAGGCGAGTTCTGATGCACGATCGCTGAACGAACCGTTCGTGACGACGACGAGTTCTGATGGGGCACGCGTATCCTTGATCCGAATTGGTCCGTCGATAACCGCATCGACGTGTTCGGTCCCAACGTGTTCGCCCGTCATCGGGACCGTCCGGAGGCCAACGGTCATCTGCTGGCGATGCCAGTAGAGGTCGAGCGCTATTTCCTGGTTTCCTGCTGGGCGGACGGTATTACCCTCGAATTGCTCAAGTGTGAGCCCGACGATACGCGCAAGTTCGCGGCGCGACAGGTACTCGAGATCGTCAGTGTCAAGGACACGTGCGGGGGGATCCCGTGGCGTTGCATCGGTTGAGGGCGCTTGCGATAACGGTAGGTTCCCAGCTTCTGTATTTCGGTCTGGTGTTGCATCGACGATTGCTTCGATGCGATGTTTCGGTAGGTCTTCGAGTTCGGTCTTTGAGAGCGTACTGACGATTTGGTCTCGGTCCTCTCCTACTTCCTGTGCATTTCGGATCGAGGTGCCGATGTCTCCCTCGACGTACCAGGGCGGCGTATAGCGCTGTCGGCTCATCGCCACACCTCCGTGAGCCGAGCGACGAGTCCAGTGCTACGGCGGTCTACGATGGATTGATCGTCTCGATCGACGACGATTATCTCATCAGACCTGAGCAGGCGCTTGCCGCGGATGATGATGAAGCGATTATTCTTGGCGCTGTGAACTCTTCTGAAACCGGGGAGTTTCGACCGAATACCGGTGGGCATACTGGTCCTCTCGAGACTGCGGCAGGTCTCACATTCTCCGTCCTGAATTGCGTCCGTCGCGACGCGCTGCCGGCAGATCCGACACTCCTCGCGGTGATCATCACAGACCGATTTCCCGGACACTGGATCTACCGTGGCGTGATCAGAACACAGTCGTTCGTCAGCGACACCACACGTCTCGAGGTGGCCTTGGCAGTGGAGTTCCGCGTCATCATCGGCGTCCGAGTCCGCCTCTTGGCAGTGATTGCAGGGGAATAGGTGGACGGGACAGTGGAGCATATCGTCGTCGACGCAGCTCTCCACGTGGACTCGAGTGGGGGGCGCCCAGACGGTGTCGACGCGCCGGAAGCAGCCGGCTTCGAATCGGGGACGTATCTCATCTATAACTGGCGGCTGTCGTTCGCCAGCTACCAAGATCGCTGGCGTGTCGAACTCGAAGAAGAGTAGCTACCCGAGCTCGGCGGGATCTGAATGGGTCAGTAGGACGGTTCCAACACACTTGGAATCGGAGCGGAATTGATATAGAACTGGCCTGACATATTCACTGTCGCGTTCCCACCGCGCGACACGATCCAATCAGCATCCAACCCTACTGGACCTTGTCCCTATTCCGTCCGGCGGCTATCCCCCTGCGCCCATCCGGGCGGCCTTTTGAGGTTTCTCGAGGCGATTATACGCTTAGCGATAGTTACCCGATCTCGAGCGCGTCGACGGCCTCGGCAGGTCCAATATCGTGATCGACGAGGCGATCGGCAGCCAGCTGCTAGGCGTGCTCGGCGAGTTCGGAATCGGCATCCTCGTTGTGAACGCTAAACTCGGTCAGTTCGACGGCGATCAAGAGACCTTCGCGACGATTGGTGAGAGACATCGCCGGCGTTGGCCGCGGCTCCGTATATAAATTCTCGCGTCACAGAAACGCCGACAGGGGATGTCAGCGTTGAGCCCCCATCCAACGTCAATGGGTATCGACTTGGGTGGGTCCGAGATCAGGTTTGACAATTTGGCTATTGGCTTCACGTCGGAACGTGATCCGATCTCGGAAGACGAGGGACCGTATGTCTCGGGTCGGGCGGATTCTGTCGGGCAACGACTGAACCCATTCCCCCTCGTCACCATCATGTTGAGTCCGTTTTTGAATAACTCTATTGGCCAGATAAGTTGGTAACAACGATGTTACCAGCGGATGAACGGAAGAGAATCCTCGTTACTCGTCGGCCGATTCGTCGTTGTCATCCTCGTCCAGATCCCGTTCTTCCTGGGCGACATCGGTAGCCGGCCAGTCCTCCCGCTGATACTCTTCGGCGTGTTCGGTGTTGACGTGCTCGAGGAGTTCGGCTGTACCGCCGGCCGTAAAGTCGCAGTCGTCGGGCGATGGACACTCGTAGATCCGAACGCTGGAGTGGCCGTCTGAGTCAGTCATCTCCGAGTAGTTTGTCGTGGGTCCTCTTGAGTTTCTGGAACTGGTCGTCGTGGTTATAGAGTGGAATCGGAAGAATCGGAACCGGCTCGGCCAGCTCTAAGAGGTGTCGTGACCGTTCTCTGGGTATGCACGAGGAGGAACAGAATCGACGCGTCATTAGATACGAGCTCGGGAAGCGACTCCTGGAGCTCCGTGACGGTGACGTGGGGCCGATGGTTGAGGCGCTCGCCACGCCGTTCGAGGGAAATCTCGTTGCATTACGCGAGCGTGGCCGCGAGGCAGTGGTCTACCGATCAAACGAGTTCTTCGCGATGGGGGCAACGCTCGATACCTACAAGATCAAGACTGATGGCACTCAGGTCTACGGCGGACGGGTCGAGAACGATGTCGATCTCGAGGACTGGCTAGAAGTGCACTGCGACGAACTCGACTGGGTACATCACGAGTGGCGGTAGTCGCTACTCGATCTCACGCTCTTCAAGAACGTTGACGATGTCCTCCGTGTGTAGGTGGACACGTCGAAACACAACCCTGTCGCTGTCTGTATAGAGTCGTTCCTGCTCCAGCGTTTCTCGTCGCGACGTAGTCGGATGACGCTTTTCTCACTCGATCGTAATCGACCAGTCGCCGTTGCCAACAATACTGATCCAGGCGACGCCTTCGTCTCGAAACGCCCTTGTCGTCTCCAATTCGCCATTATCGTTGACCGGGACGTCCCAGTGACCATCCAAAGTGATCGAGTGGACCGAGAAAACACCACTTCCCCTATGCGTCGCGTGAACTTCTGCATCGCTGTGGATACGCTTTTAAAACTGAGGGCT
>NZ_JBHDYC010000036.1:0-18108 GCF_041894845.1 Natrinema sp. H-ect4 | reverse complement strand
CTCGAGACCGGGAGCATCTTCATGGGCTATGCGATTTCCGCGATGAGCCTGCTGTTTCTCAACCTCGGCGTCGAGAAGATTCCCGTCACCCACCACATCACGCTGTTGGGCTCGACGGGTGCGGTGATCGCAGCGTCGGCCGTCGGGAGCGATCCGATCGTGCTGCTCGTCGCTGGCGCGTTCGGCGCGATCAGCGGACTGCTCGGCGAACTGAGCCAGCGAGTGTTCTACTCGCATTCCGGAACGCACGTCGACCCGCCGGCGATGGCGATCGCGGCGTTCATGTTCGTTCTTGGCGTCCTCTATCTGCTCGGGTTGCTCCCCAACGCAGGCTATCTTGGCCTCTGAACGAATTCGGACTGTAACTGCGGCCCGTCTTGACGGAGTGAAGAACCACGGCCGCTGTCCGGCGTCTTGAGCAGGGGTCGCCTGTCGAAATAATCTTAGGTTGTGTCGGGCCAAACGGTATCGACGCTGTCGTACTGGGAGGCGGGAAGCCAAGGTACTGAGCGAATCACGCTTGACAGTGTAGCTGAGAAGGCTTTTCGGTCGGCACCCGTTTCTGTGATTACCGTGAGAGAAACGGAGTGAGTGATACCCGAGGGCAGGGCGAACGAGTCATCCACTCGATCTGTGTCGACTGTGTTATCACCGGCTGGATCCCGACGAGCGCGACCATACTCCTACGACGGCTGCGGACTCGTTGTCGACACGCTCGCAGCGTGGCCGGCGTTTCATTCCAGCAGGACCTTCGGTCCCGCCCGGCTCAGGTGGTTTCGCGTCGAACATAGTCATCTCGAGGGACCGATTTAGATCTGCGCCCGCTGTAGTCTCCCGACGCTCGGCCTCGACGACGGGCTCGTCCTCGCAAACGCCCTCGCCATCGACGGCTTCCGACCGACGAGTTCGACGGGACGAATTTCGCGTTGATCCACGCGGTGTTGCAGGTGCTGTGGATCGTCCTCACACCACGGCTCATCTGTGGCGACGCTCGGAACGGTCAGACGACCCACGAGGAGGCCCGAGCGCTGTTAGCAACGAGTAGTCCACACCGAAGCCGGGGAACCGGCCCCTACGTCGCCCAGCTGCGAGACCGCTTCGATTGACGTGCTCGACCGAACTGACTGGCCTTTCGAAAGGACTGTACCGCAGTCGCGGATAGTTCATACCGTGTTCCCGTGGGCCGTACGAGGGATCGTCATCTCGTCGAGTATACGTCGCTCTATCGAGAGTCACGTCGCCGAGGAACACCCACACGAGGCGGGCGGCTTCCTCGCGTGTGAGCGACGCAGTAACCGGTTGCACGCGACGCGTCACGTCCCGGTTCCAAACGGGTCGTCGACGCCGGAGACCCGCTTCGAGACGGTCGTCGACGGGCGTGTTCCGCCGCCACCGCGAGTGTTTTACCACTCTCACACGAGCGCACGATCACCCTCTGGCCTCTCCACGGTCGACGAACGATCGATTCCCGAGCCGTTTGCTCTCGTGATCTTCGCCCCCCACGGAACGGCGCTCAGCTACCGAACGTTCAAGCGCGGGTTGCTCCGTTGGCGAGAACTCCTCGTCGAAGTCGCCACGAACCCGACGTAATCCACACAGTTCCGGTATCCGATTACGGATATATATTGTATAACCGTTCACCAACAGGCATGGGTAGTTCATGCGTGTACCCTCGCTACACAATTAAATATACAAATACAGGCCAAACCTTTTCATCGGTGAATATATCTCAAGATATGTCGATAATATGCTCACGGAAGAACGCAGTAGTCGAGAAAAAGTAGACGAACACTCATCAAATCTGGCGAGGGAGCGGGGGAGCGGACAGTGAGTGTCATCACCTACGTGATCGCGGCCGTCATCGTCGCAATGCTGGCTATCGGCTTCTACGTGTCCCGGAAGGTCAAAGGCGACAGCGTCAACTACATCGTCGCGGGTCGAGGACTGATCCTTCCGCTGGCTGCGGCGACGTTGATGGCCCAGTCGCTGGATTCGAACGCCACCCTCGGGAACACCGACCTCGCTTCGGCCGCCGGCTTCTGGGCCGGCGCAGCGTTGCCCATCGGCTTGGCGCTTTGTCTCTTCCTCACTGGCCTGTTCTTCGCCAAGCCGATGAACCGAATGAACCTCACGACGCTTCCGGACTTTTTCCGCCGGAAGTACGGTCGCACAACGGAGATCGTCGCGAGTTTCATCATGTCGATCGCCTACGCGTTCCTGTTGGCGGGGAACCTCGTCGCCGGCGGCTACCTCTTCCAGATCTTCGTCGGAACGAGCTTCGAACTCGGCGTCTTCATCATCGCCGGACTCGTTCTCTCGTACACCCTCGCTGGCGGCCTGTTCGCCGTCGCGTACACCGACGTGCTCCAGGCCGGCATTGCGTTCGTCGGTTCGATCGCACTCATCGTCTTCGTCGCAACGCAGTACGGGATCACGATCCCCACCGGGATGGGGCCCTCGAACCTGGGACAGCTCACCGATCCGAGTCAGGGGGCGTACATCAATCTCGCCACGATCGTCGCGCTCGGTCTAGGCGACATCGTGGCTATCGATTTCATGGAACGCGTCTTCGCGGCCGATAGTCCCGAAACCGCACAGAAGGCCTGCTTCATCGGCGGTGCCGGCACGCTGATAATCGGGGTGCCGTTTTCGATCGTGGCGCTCTCGGCTAACTCGATTCTGGCCTCTCTGGGCGTCGAAGCCGGTAATCAAGCGGTGTTGTACGTGCTGTTACAGAACGCGGTCCCGCCGTGGCTCGCGGCGATCGTCATCGCGGGCATCGTCGCCGCGTCGTTCTCGACGAGCGACGGTGCAATATTGGGGACCTCATCGGTCATCGCACGAAACATCGGCGGTATTCGCGTCGACGAGAGCACGCCCGCAGCGGCGGCGGACGGCGGCGTTGACGAGGGAGTCCTCGGGAGTAAAAGCGATGAACTGCTCACCGTTACCCGTCTGATGGCGATTCCGATCACGCTGCTCGGTATCTTCTTCGCGATTCAGGTCTCTGCCACCGGGATGTTGCTCGTTCTGGCGTTCGACATCATGCTCGCCGGCGCGTTCGTTCCGCTCGTGATGGGACTCTACTGGTCAGACATGGCGAACACGCCCGCGGCGCTTACCTCCATGCTCGCCGGATCGGGGACGCGCTTGTTCTTCTTCGTCCTCCTACCGACGACGTACGCCTACGAGAATACCCTGCTCTACATCCCGAACGACGTCTTTACGGCCGCCTTCGACGGCTTGCCGACGTTCATTGCGGCGGGAGTGAGCCTCGTCACCTTCGTAACGGTCGCCTACGCAACGAAGGAGACTCACGAAGCGCGCACCCTCAATCGAGAGGGGCGCCGAACCATCGTCGCAGCCGGGGAGAACGAGGATGAATAACGGTGTGCGTTCACTTTAATAGCATATACGGCTACAGTATGGCACCTATAGATATATATGCATGAGTAACATTGTAGTATCTGCCCCAATGGTTCGAGTTAGTAGTATTTTAAGGTGGCGTGGATGAAGGGGAGCGATTTGCGCATTCGCCGGAAGGCCCAGCAGTTGGGCTCCTCGACGCTCGCAGTATCGGTACCCGCTGAATGGGCGCAGTACCACGATCTCACGAAGGGTGACGAACTGATCGTGCAACGTGACGAGAACGGCAACTCGCTTCTCGTCACACCGGATCAACCCGCGGTCGAGGATGTCGAAACGACGATCAACGCCGATGCAATGAGTACGGACGCGCTCTCCCGAGCCGTCATCACGCAGTACGTTCTCGGCCGCGGCCTCATCCGCATCGAGGCGGCGGAGGCGCTAGACCCGCAAAACTACGACGCAGTCCTCGAGGCCGAACGCCGGTTGATGGGACTCGGCATCGTCGAGGAGACGACGAACCATATCACCGTCCGCTGCTCGGTGGATCCCGACGACTTCGATCTCCCGACACTGCTCGGCCGATTAGGGCGCACGGAGGCGACGATTCGGTCGAGTGCCGTCTCGGCCCTGTTAGACGGTGACGCCGACGCAGCCCGGCGAGCACGTAATCGGGGCTCGCAACTCGAGAAACTCTTCTCTCTCTTTCTCAGACTCGTCTTCACCACGTACCGAAATCCGCGGCTCAACCAAGCGGTGGGTATCGGAACGGGATTCCCGCTCATCGGCTACCGCTCCGCCGCTCAGGACGTGTCGCTGATGGCCGGAATCGCCGATGATATTGCGACAATCGCCACCGAGCGAGTGACTGAGCCGCTCGACGACCCGGTCGCAGACGATGTCCGATCAGTCCACGACGCACTCGATACAGCTGCTGAGAAGGTTCGGAAAGCCGTTATCGATCCGGACTACGAGTTGGTGACCGACGCCCGCACGAGTCTCCAACGTGTCGAGGATCACTCGACAGCGGCCATCGACCGGCTCGAAAAAGAACGTCCCGAACCGCTACTCGCTCTCAACCGGGTTCACTTCCTCCTCGAACGGAGCGCACGTCACGCTGGGGACACGCTGGATGTGGCGACTCATCTCGCGTTCAGGGAGAGTCCAGACGTCGTCAGACAGGACTCGGCTTGATATCTTCACCGCGGTGAACTATAGTAGCCACTGAAACGATCTACACACTGATCGCAACGCAGTCGTGCGATCAGGTGTCCATTGACTTTCAGTGGCTACTATAGCCGGCCTCCTCCCCGCCCTCGGTCGGTCCATCAGGGCAGGCTTGATACCCTCACCGCCACCGCTAGAGCGCGAGGATTCCTCACGTTGGGGGAACAGCCCGGACTCGCTCACCGCCGACCCGGATCGCTCCTCGAGAGACGAGCGTTTAGCTGAATTGAGGCGCTAAGCCCCCTTCCTCAGCGAGCGCCGAAGGCGCGAGCAGGGAGGGGATACAGCGCCGCTCGTGTTTCTTGGACTGTTCTACAGCAGGCTCACAGGCCCACGTAATCGGTAATTCTTTACGTATAGCGTGCATTGTGTGCATACGGTGAAACGGAAGACTATCACCATTCGGGAGGACCAAGACGAGTGGATCGAGGAGCAGCACCTCAACCTCTCGTCGTTCGTCCAAGAGAAACTCGACGAACTCATCGAGGAACGCGAGAACTGATGTACTATGCCTACAAGTATCGCCTCGAGCCGTCCGATGCCCAACGCGAGGAGTTGGACCGCCACCGTGATATCTGTAGGCAACTGTACAATCACACTCGCTACCGCCTCAACGAATACCGAGAGAACCACGGTGAACTGCCGTCCATGACCACGCTTCGGTCGGAGCTTCCCGATCTCAAGCAGTGGTGGGATGGTCTCTCGGACGTGTACTCAAAGGTTCTCCAGACCGTCGTCGAACGGCTGTTCGACAACCTCAGTAGTCTTTCTGCGCTCAAGCAGAACGGCTACGGCGTCGGCCAACTCAAGTGGAAGCCGCCGCGCGAGTTCCGCAGTTTCATATACAATCAGTCTGGCTTCAAGCTCGACAAGAAGGGCGGTCAGACTGTGCTGTCACTCTCGAAACTCGCGGACATTCCGATCCGAGTCCACCGGGAGATCCCCGACGACGCCGCACTCAAGCAGGTCACACTCAAGAAGGAACCGACGGGCGAGTGGTTCGCCACGTTCGGTGTCGAAGTCGACCGAGAGCCACCGCAAAAGCCCGACCGGCCGAAGAACGTCGTCGGCATTGACGTAGGTATCCTGAAGTACGCCCACGACACCGACGGCCACGCGATCGAATCAGCCGATCTCTCGGACGAACGCGACCGACTCGAGCGTGAGCAACGGAAACTCTCGCGGAAGCAACACGGATCGAACAACTACGAGAAGCAACGCCGTCGAGTGGCCGGGTGTCACGCCGACCTGAAGAACAAGCGCCGCGACTTCCTTCACAAACTCTCGAACTACTACGCTCGAGAGTACGATCTCGTCGCGGTCGAAAACCTTGACGCGAAAGGTCTTGTCGAACTCGACGGCAATTCTCGGAACCGCGCCGGAGCAGCGTGGGGAACGTTCCTTCGAATGCTCGAGTACAAGTGCGAACGCGAAGGCACGCACCTCGTGGCTGTCGATCCGGCCGGAACGACCAAAGAGTGTGCAGCGTGCGGTGTCTCGACCGACAAACCGTTGTGGGTCCGAGAACACTCCTGTCCCTCCTGTGGCTTCACCGCTGACAGGGACTGGAACGCAGCGTGGAACATTCTTTCTCGCGGTATCAAGCAGTTAGGAGCGGGATGCTCCGAATCAACGCCTGTGGAGACTGCGCTCCCTACGGGAACCACTTCGGTTCCTGCAAAGCGCGTCGTTGAAGCAGGAAGCCCCATCTGCTCACGGGCGCTTCGCGCCCGTTCGCATGGTCCGTGAGACCTTTGGTCTCACGCTACCCTCAAGCGCGAGCCGTCAGGCGAGCGGTAGGGTGGGGTAGTTCACAGTGCGCTTTGCTATATGTTGCGCTCGTACCCGAGTTCGGGCCTTAAGGTGTATTATGACACTCGAATTGTTCGAGCGTGCACACACTCATGCGAATAGTTGGAACATATCTCAAGAAAGTCTTTAGTACAATCTGATGTTGGTACTTGATGGGCAAGGAAGAGTACGAATACACTCTAAATTGCGCTGGAAGAAGACAAACTAACACATGACTGACGAACGATCTGGCGAAGATATCTACGGCGACGAGTACAAGGAAGCAAACGAACCCATCTTCAGCGGCATCCCGACGTTCCTCAAGCTCCCCGAGGTCGAACGGGACCAGCTAGCGGAAGAGGACGTCGACATCGGTATCATCGGTGCCCCCCTCGATACGGCCACGACGATTCGTCCCGGAACTCGCTACGGCCCGCGTGCTGTTCGCGCGGCCTCGACAGTCCCATCACCGCCGTACGAGCATTTCAATATCGAGACCGGCATCGATCCGTTCGATACGTTCAAGGTCGCAGATACCGGCGACGCTCCGGTCTCTCCCGGCGATACACGACAGAGTCAACTGAACATCGAGGACGCCGTCGCGGAAGTGAGCGAACAGGCCACGCCGATCGTCATCGGCGGTGACCACTCCATCTCTTACCCCGATATCAAGGGCTGGGCGGAAGCCAACGGCTACGAAGACATCGGCCTCATTCACTTCGACTGTCACGCCGATACCGGCGATGACGGGCTAACCGGCTTCAAGTACGACCACGGCGCGTGGGTCAAACGCGTCTTCGACGACGAGCTAATGGCCGGCGAGAACTATACACTCATCGGTCCGCGTGGCTTCTGGCCCGGTCCCGACACGTACGAGGATATGCGCGAGGCGGACATGAAGTGGTACACCGCGATGGAAGTCGGGCAGATGAACCTCGATGAGATCGTGGCCGATGCGGTCCAGCGTGCCACGGATGGAACCGACGCAGTGTGGGTTTCTTTCGACGTTGATGTGATGGAACCAGCCTACGCACCGGGCACCGGCGAGCCTGAACCGGGCGGGCTCATCCCCCGCGAAGCCATTTACATGGTTCGTGAAGTCGTAAAGGCGCTCGAGCCGTCCGAATTCGGCTTCGACGTGGTCGAGGTTTCGCCGGCGTACGACGTGAGTGATTCGAACTCCTACAATGGTGGAATCACCAGTGGCTTCGCTAACCGTCTCATCATCGAAGTGATGGGGAGCATGGCTCTCGCAGAGAAGGGGCTAGAGGAAGGATCACCGATAAAACCGAAGGAACCGCTGGGCCCGAGCAAGGAGGTTGAGACGCAAGCGGACGACTGAACGTCTACTTTTTAGAGCGCAGCAGCTCCGTCGAAATCGGCTTCGACTGCAGCGGCGAGTTGGAACAGGGTCGACTCGTCGAATCGGCGGCCGACGAGTTGGAGACCGACTGGCAATCCGTCGACCACTCCACACGGCACCGACATGGCAGGATGGCCGGTCTGGTTAAATACACCGGTGTTGACAGGGATCGTTGATAGTCGTTCGACCCGCTTGACGCGGTCGGCGTCAGAATCGTGTTCGACTGCCGTCGTTGGCGATGTTGGAAGGACGAGAGCGTCGCATCGGGTGAGTTTCTCGTCGTACTCCCGGCTGAGTGCGAGTACGCGGTTCTTGGCGCGGGCATACCCGCTCCACCCCGTTGTCTTCCAGCACTGACGGGCGAAAAGTAGCGACGCGACGACTGCGGGTGAGAGCGCTCCAGGGAAGTCGTCGAGAGCCCCTTCGAAGGCCACACGGCCATCCGTCCAGTGCCACCCGGGCGTTGTCGTTCCGACACCTCCCTGCCGGTAGGTGATAGCTGCCCCGATCGCAGCCGTAACGCCTACGAGCGACGGTGCGAGTCGATGATCAGGAACGGAGACAGAGACGACTTCGACGCCAGACTTTTCGAGCCGATCGATCGCCTTCCGGATCGTTTCGTCGACTGGAGGCTCCGATTGGGGCCAGTCGAACCCCTCTTTCAAGACGCCAACAGTCTTCTCCGTCACGTCGCGATTTGATGCCGCAACGTAGTTGTCTGGCGTGACACTCCTCGGTTGGCGTGGATCGAGCCGACAGCCGTTTTGTCGATCCTCGCCCGCGATTACGTTGAGAACCCGCCCAGCATCCCGGACCGTTTGCGAGATAACGCCGACGTGATCGAAACCAAAATCCATCCCGAAGATTCCGGTGTACGGGACCAGTCCATAGGTGGGTTTGCAGCCGACGACGCCACACCAAGCGGCCGGAGTACGGACCGATCCCGCTTGGTCAGTCCCGATAGCGGCGTCACAGTCACCGGCCGCGACAGCGGCGGCGGAACCGCTGCTCGACCCTCCCGCGAGCATATCGTCATTGGAGGGATTCACCGTCGGACCGTAGTCTTGGAGTTCGCCTGCGTCACCCATCGCGAACGCGTCCATGTTGGTCTTGCCGAGTACCGTCGCCCCTGCATCGAGGAGGCGGCCGACGACTGTCGCGTCGATCTCCGGTTCGAACCGTTCTAATGCCCGTGATCCGGAGGTACACGGGATATCCGCAACGGCAATGTTGTCCTTGATGCCGAGCGTATACCCGTCGAGTGGCCCTCCAGACGTACCGTCGATTCGGCACCGACGTAGCCAGGCGTTGTACGGGTCGCGGTCGGCTCCCGGTTGCGTGGCTCCGTCACGGCCGCCGTGCCGGTCAGGCGATCCGTGAAGCGTTTCGAAACGCGGCGGCGACATCGACTCGACGGCCGACAACGCCGACTCCATTTCCTCGACTAGCGTCCGATAGTCCTCCCGTTCCGCGGCAGTGAGGTCGATCCCCCACTCCGCAGCGATGTCTGAGAGCGTCGATGTCACGTCTCACTCCCCGGGGTGACCGGTCCGGTGTCCGGGTACACCCGTCCCGTCTCTTTGACCCGTTGGACCACCGAGTTCCCCTCGTATGCGTCGAACGATTCTGTGACGGCCTCGAGCGAACGGACCCCCCGCGGCTGGAGGTACCGGATACATCGGAGGCCGAGTTCGTGGCGTTCGTCGCTCGGTGCCCCCGTTCCTTCTTCGACGACGCGGAAGGCGTAGTCGCGCTCGTGTGCGCCGTGAGCCGTGTAGTGGACGCAGATATTCGTCATGAACCCGACGAGTACGACGGTGTCGACGTTGTACGTTGCGAGTAGATGCTCGAGGTCCGTCCGGTGAAAGAAATTGTACCGTCGTTTGGCGATGACGTACTCGGCGGGTTCCATATCGTCCTCGTCTACTGCCAGTCGGTCGTCTAGATGTTCTGCAGCGGTCCCATACAGTCCGTGTTCGGGTTCACTGGACTCGAACTCCGCCCCGTAGTCGGCGAAGTCGGGCCGGTGGAGTTCTTTCCCCCAGACGATCGGGACGTCGGCAGCTCGGGCGTGTGAAACGACCTCGTTGATTCGTTCGAGGATTGCCTCGCGTCCGCCTGGGACGGAACCCGATCCGGAGTGCATCTGGTCCGATCGATCGGAACTTCCCTGTTGGGCATCGATTACGATCAGTGCCGGAGTTCCACCGACCGGTGAGTTGGTCATTGGTAACATGGTACGTATCAGCTTCATCTCGAGAACGTCCGCTTGAACCTTCCCCTAGGCCAGTAGGGGAGTAATAGAGGAATCCGTTGATACGAGCGTACCTAGTATTCGTATGGGTGTATATTAGGTACACATGTTCCCTCCGACGACACCTACCTACTGGAACCGATAAGAGATATCACCCGCATATATGGAGAAGTCTTTTCAATATCTTCTGTTTGTCTGATTATGTCGCAACAAAGCTTGCGCACTACACAATGATGCGAGAAAAAGATGAGTCAATATCGAAGCGGAGGAGAGATTTTGTTAAATACGCAGGCACTGCTGGTGCGGCAGGGCTCACCGGTCTGAGCGGATGTGTCTCGATGTTCGCCGGTTCGGACGGGACGACCCTGACAGTCTCGAGTTTCGGCGGCGCGTTCAAGGAAATACTCGACGAGCAGTTGTTCGGTCCGTTCGAAGAAGAGACTGATATCACGGTACAATCACAAGCCCAAGGAGGGACGTCCGAAGTGCTCCCACGGATCAGGAGCGCAGTCGAGAACGGTAATGCGCCGGTGGACCTGCTGATTATGACCGTGCCCGGAGTCTTGCGAGGACTCAACTCGGATCTCTGGGCGACGTTCGACGAGTCGTCCTTCGAGAACCTCGAGTACATCTCCGACGATCTCAACGAGTACGACGACGAGGACAATCTCGTCGGAGTCGGCTCTCAGGGCTGGCTCATCAATCTCGTCCACAACTCCGAGGCAACCGACGCTTCACCGAGTTCTTGGGAGGCACTTTGGGATTCTTCGTACGAGGACCAGATGGCGATGATGACGCCGGCCGTCACCGGATACATGCTCGATATCACGGCACACGTCCACTTCGACGGCGCCGAGTCGCTCCAAACTGAAGATGGAATTCGCGAGGTCTTCGGAAAGCTCCAAGAAGTGAAATCACAGGCGAACATGTGGTACACCAACGAAGCGAACTTCCAGTCGCGACTGGCGGACGGCGAAGTTCCGATGGGGATGTTGTACAATGATATCACGCTGGTGTTACAGGATCAGGGTGCTCCCGTCGAGAGTACGTTCGTCGACGAAGGGTCCGTGCTCGGTAGTGGACGCTGGGTGTCACCACGGACCTCGGAAAACCACGATGCGGTCACACAGTTCATCGATTACGCTTCAAAACCGGAGGTCCAGGACCGGGTCTCCGAGAACCTGTACACGGTCCCGACGATAGAGGCCCAACACTCGAACCTGGACGACGAGACTTACCAGAAGATCGCCGGACCCGGACTGGAGGCGGCCATCACGCCGAACTTCGAGATGTACGTCGATCGCCAGCAGTTCATCAACCAACAGTGGAACGAACTCATAATCAATGAGTGACATCGTTCTCGAAGGTGTCGATAAAGTGTATCCCGGCGGCGTCGAGGCAGTTACGGGGGCGTCATTGGTCGTCAAGGACGGAGAGTTTGTGACGATCGTCGGTCCATCGGGCTGTGGCAAGACGACGACGCTACGGATGATTGCAGGTTTCGAGCATCCCACCCACGGGAGGGTCGGCATCGGCGGTGACGGCATGACCGACGTCCCACCCGACGAGCGCAATACCGGCATGGTGTTTCAGGACTTCGCCCTGTTTCCCCACATGACCGTCGGTGAGAACATCGCGTACGGGTTGACCATCGGAGGCGGCTGGGACGAAGCGGACGCGAAGAACCGCGTCGAGGAAATGCTCGAGCTCGTGGAGTTGCCGGGGTTTGCCGACCGCGACCCCGAACAGCTCTCGGGCGGCCAGCAACAGCGCGTCGCCCTCGCTCGCGCGCTCGCCCCGGAGCCTGAAGTGTTGTTACTGGACGAACCACTCGCGAGTCTCGACAAGAAACTCCGCGAGAGCATGCAGGTCGAACTGCGTCGCATCCAGGAACGCGTCGGGATCACGACTGTGTTGGTAACCCACAACCAGAAAGAGGCGCTGACGATGTCGGACCGAATCGCAGTGATGAACGACGGCCAATTCGATCAGGTTGGAACGCCTCAGGAAGTATACAATCGGCCGGAAACGCGGTTTGTCGCTGATTTCGTCGGAACTGCAAACATCTTCGACGGGACCGTCGTCGATCAGTCACCCGAGAAAATCACCGTCGACTGTGGCGCGTTCGAAATCCTGGCGACACCACACGACGGCGTCACCGTCGGTGAGACGGTTAGCGTCGTTGTTCGTCCCGAACATACCCGTGTAGAGACGACTACCGAAGCTGCGAATGTCATCGAGGGCAACGTGGAAGTGAGCCGGTTCTTAGGCGACCACGTGGAGTGTCATATCTCGCTCCCCACCGGAACCGAGGCAGTCGGCATAGTCACGCCGGACGGCCCGTCGCCGACGACCGGTAGTCAGGTCACCGTCGGGATCGACGCCGAGGACTGCCTGGTGGTGACTGATTGATGTCTCACGGGACCGATACCCCGGAAGCAACGGGTTGGACCGGGAGGGTACCGCAGACGAAGTATCTCGTCGCTTCGTACCCGGCTACGGTACTCGTGTTGCTATTTCTGGTCCCCTTCTGCCTGTTGTTCGTATACAGCTTCTATACGAACGTTAGCGGCGGCTACCTCGAGCGGACGCTGACGCTGGCAAACTACCTGCGGTTGGGACGGGAGCCGCTGTACTTGGATCGGCTCGTCTTCACGCTCCGAATCGCAGCGATGACGACTATCGTTTCGTTGCTACTCGGATATCCACTCGCGTATCGATTGGCCAGAACGCGTCGCTCGCGGGTTCGACGGACCGTGCTGACCATCATCGTCTCGAGCTTATGGCTCACGTTCATCATTCGGGGCTACGCATGGGCTGTGATGCTGAGCAGTGACGGGGTGATTCCCGTTGCCGCCGCCGGTGTGGGCCTGTTAGACGAACCCGTCTCATTTGTCCCGGGCTATTGGGCCCTCGTCGTTAGCATGGTGTACGTGTTTTTACCGTTCATGGTGTTGACACTGTACACGAGTATCAAGAACGTCGATACTGAGTTACTTGAAGCATCGAAGAATCTCGGCGCCGGTCCGGTCACGACGTTCCGTCATGTGACGCTCCCCTTGACGAAAAGCGGCATCGTCAGCGGATCGTTGCTGGTGTTCGTCCTCTCGCTGGGCGTGTACGTCCTTCCGCGAATTCTCGGTAGCCCACCGCAGTGGACGTTGGCCGTTGTCATCGGCAATCAGGTGACCATCGAATCGAACGTCCCGTTCGCAGCGGCACTTAGCATCGTCCTGATGCTCGTCGTCGTCCTCCTAGTCCTGGTAACCGTCCGACTCACCGGCGTCGGGACGTTCGAACTCGGCAACGGAGGTGGCGATGCGTGACAGCAAATCGCTGGACTAGCCGCGACGCGATCATCAAAGCGCTACTCGGCGCGTACACGTGGCTGGTAGTCGGGTTCATTCTGCTTCCCCTGATCGTTATCGGCGTCATGTCGTTTACGCCGGGCGAGTTCATGGAGTTCCCACCACAAGGAGTGTCACTCCGGTGGTACGGGGAATTCTTCAGTTCGCTCACGTGGCTCACGGCGATGCAGAACAGTCTGCTCATCGCTACGATCTCAGCTCTCGGTGCAACGTCGATCGGTGGGACCGCGGCGTTCGCGCTTGATCGATACGACTACCGATTCGATTGGGCGTTTACCGGCGTAGCAGTGCTACCGACCCTCCTACCGCCGGTGATCGTCGGCGTGGCGTTTGTCATCTTCTTCGGGGCCATTGGAGTCGGCGGACAGCTGTGGACGCTCGCGGTCGCCCACAGCATCTTTTTCGCCCCGTTCCCGTTCATCCTCGTTTCCCAAGGCCTCAACGATGTCGACCGGACCTACGAGGAAGCGGCTCGCGATCTCGGTTCGCAACCGCTCACCGTGATCCGAACGGTGACGCTCCCCTTGCTACGGGCGAACGTCTTTGCGGGAGCGATCTTCGCGTTCATCCTCTCGCTCAACGAGTACATCATCAGCTGGCTGATTTCCGGGTTCTCGTTCCAGACGATCCCGATCCAGATTTTCACCAGTCTCCGGTACACCTACTCACCGGTCATCGCGGCCGTGAGTCTGATATTCATCGTGGCGACGTTCGTCCTCATGACCGCCGTCGATCGCATGACAGGGGGGGTATGGGACTGAGTGAGCGATTCTCGCACAGTGACGTATCGAACAGCAACCAACCAACTAACACAGTATCCACCAATGACGAACGACATCACTAAACCGACGAATCGACTTCCAGAACTCTCCTACGCCGGTATCGACACCTTCCTCGGTGCCGAGACGGCCGAACCAGAGGGGCTCACCCCCGATATCGACGTTGGGTTCGTTGGCGTTCCCTTCGACGGCTCGGTATCGCGCCGGCCCGGTACTCGGTACGGTCCGAGCGCACTTCGGTCGGCCAGTAGCTGGTACAACCACTTCGGCGGCCAGCCCGACGGAACGCACAACGTCGACACTGATCGCCACGTCAATCACAACGACATCACCATGCGCGACTGCGGTGACGCGCCGACCGTCCCGAACGACGTCGAGCAGACCCGCGATCACGTCGCGGCCTACGTCGAGGCTGTTGCCGAGACCGCGTTCCCAGTTATCCTCGGCGGTGACCACTACATCACATACCCGTCCTTTGCGGGCGTCGCGAACACCATTGACGGCGATGTGGGGCTGATCCACCTCGACGCACATTCGGACACGATGGACGACGAAGAGATCTACGGACCACACTGGCATGGCTCTCCAATGGCCCGCATCGACGACCTTCCGAAAGGGGGGTACGAAAACCACGCCATGATCGGGATCCGTAGCTACGAGCGGGCCGACTTCCCTGATATCGTCGCGGATCGCGGCATTCAGGTCGACTATGCTCGCGACGTTCGAGAGAAAGGGATTAGAACCTGTGTCGAGGACGCCATCGAACATGCGACGGACGGCACGGATGCAGTGTACCTCACCGTCGATATCGACGCCGTAGACCCATCGTTCGCGCCGGGGACCGGAACGCCGGAGCCGGGTGGTCTCACCAGCGCTCAACTGCTCACCGCGATGGACCTGTTAGGAGCCTGTTCCGACATTCAGGCGATGGACATGATGGAGGTCGCACCCCGTCTCGACCCGACCGATGCGACCCAGATGCTCGGGGCAATGGCGATCACCCGGTTCGTCGAACGTCAGTTCTGCTGATGACTGACCGATCCGATACGTGCCGACCGGTCACCGAGATAAGCGAAGGCGTCTACGACCTCACGCTCACGCGTGAGCCGGCACGGTACCGGGCGTACCTGTTCGACTGGGACATCCCAACGTTGGTCGATTGCGGGCCCGCCGAGGCGAGCGACACGCTGCTCGATCGAATCGCCACGTGTGACGTTGCTCCCGAGCGGCTCATCCTCACGCACGCGGATCACGATCACGTCGGCGGATTCGACGAGGTCGTCGATCGCTACGACCCGACAACGTGGGTCCCCGAACAGTCCTGCCTCGAAACGGAACACGATCCCGACCGGCGGTACGGCCACGAGGACCAGCTCGAGCCGTTTACGGCCGTCCACGTTCCCGGTCACACCGATGATAACTACGCGTTGGTCGCACCGGAGCACAACCTGGCAATCATGGGCGACGCACTGATCGGCGCCGACTGGCGGGGCCTTCCAGCGGGGTATTTCGTTCTGGTCGAAGGGGTCTACTCGGACGACCTCCGTGCGGCCGAACGCAACGCCGAGCGCTTGCAGGACTACGCGTTCGATGTCGGACTCGTCTTCCACGGCTCCTCCGTGCTCGAGGACGCCCGCGAGAAACTAGATGCGTACCTCGACTTCCCGAACAAGGGCGACTGGGTGACTGACTGAGACTTACTTTTCGAGATCGACCACGCTTCCGGTCCGTTTGACGCGTTTGACAGTCTCGTTTCCATCGTAGTCCGCGAGCGCATCCGTGACTGACTCGAGCGGCTGCACGCCACTCGGTTGTAGGTAGGTGAGCATCTCCAAGGCAGCGTCATGGAGCGATTGGCTAGTACCGGCCGTACACTCCTCAACGACACGGAATACGTAGTCGCGCTCGTGTGCGCCCTGAGCCGTGTAGTGGACGCAGACGTTGGTCGTGACGCCGGCGAGTACCAGCGTGTCGATATCGAACGTCGAGAGGAGATGGTCGAGATCAGTGTTGTGAAAGCAATTGTAGCGACGTTTTCGCACCAGATACTCCGCTGAGGGAAGGTCATCCGCACTGTTGAACGTCGACAGGAACTGCTCCCCCTCGGTACCGGCGAGGGTGTGATCTCGCTCGACAGAGAGCAACTCGACACCGTAATCCGATCGGTCGTCTCGGTGAGACTCTTTCGTCCAGATCACCGGTAGATCTGCCCCGCGAGCGGCGGCGACCAACGAGTGGATATTCTCGACGACCTGTGCCGTCGAATCGACTGACGAACACGGGCAATACACTGCTCCGTTAGGGTCTAGAAAGTCGTACTGCGGGTCGATGATGAGCAACGCCGGTGTCGTGCCGAGAGGACCGGGCTGAGTTGGTAGCATGACGGTATACACTACGAATAGGTAGTGAAAGAAGGAAGAGGTTCGGGTCTGTGCAAGAATGAGGTGGAATACTCAATGTCTTCCAACACGAAGGTCGAAGAGCCACTGGTGCGATGGTGTACGAATATCAGCAACGCGTTTCCAAGCCGTGAGACAGCGTCAAGCGGACGAAGTTCTTCGTGCAGTCTCCCGTTTCTGGCTCCGTCCCACCCTTAAACACAAAGAAGAGAATACTATTGCTTATACGACCACTGAACAGCAAGTACTGTGGGTACAAGATACGAATATGTTGAGAACACAAATGAGATATTCATATATATTACGGAATAGTTTAGGATGGTCGATTCTTGTTGGCAGATATGACCTCACAATCGTATTCAAACGGGAACGGAGAGTTTCCCGAATCACACCCGGAGCCGTTATGCTCCTCGGAGGCGTTACACGACCCCTTCGAGTGGTACAACAGAAAGCGCCGAACCAGTCCAGTCCACTACGACAGTGATCGGGAAGTGTACGACGTATTCTCGTATGAACATGTCAAATCGGCCTTACAGGACGACGAGCGGTTCGTCCGCAAACCACTCTCTCGACCCCAGATGACGGTTCCGAACCCATTTTCGTACATCGACAACGCGATGGTGTGGTCGGACGGATCGGACCACAGCCAGATGAAGCATCAACTGTTCGAATACTTCAGGCCGGATATGATACACGATCTTCGGCACACCATCGAGGATATCGCCCGCTCGCAACTCGACAACGCACTCGAGGACGGCCCGGAGTTCGACTTCGTAACGGATTTCGCGGTCCCCGTCCCGTTGCGGATCGTTATGCAGTTAGTCGGTATCCCACAGCGTGACCACAAGCAGCTGCTGTCGTGGTTGGAGACATTTCGGGGGGTGATGAACACGGAGTACAGCGCTGTCGAGAGCAAGAATCCGGCCGCGATGGAAGCCACAGTTGACTACTTCGAACGGTTGGTAGATGCTCGGAAAACGGACCCCCAAGACGATCTCATCTCCCGTCTCGTCGTGGAATCCGAATTGAGTGATGCGGAGATCGGCGCGAATTGTTTCGACTTCATCATGGCGGGACAGGGAACGATGTCCGAGTTTCTCTCAAACGCCCTCTCTCTCTTCGACCGTCACGGCCTGTTCGAACAGCCTATCCAGTACGAGATGGAGGTCGTGCTTGAGGAGGTGTTGCGGTACAGGAGTCCGTTGCAATCTCGGGTTCGCGAGACTACCGAATCCGTGACACTACACGGGATGGAGATCCCGGACGGCGAATCCGTCGTCCTCTGGATTGGCGCGGCGAACCGAGACTCGCAAAAGTATGACGATCCCGATACGTTCGTGCCCGACAGAGATCCCGACCATCTAGCGTTCGGCAGCGGGACACACGTCTGTATCGGCGCTCCGCTCGCGCGTCTTGAAGGACCGATAGTACTGCGTACAGTCGTCGACCGTGTCGATGATATTGAGATCCGTCACGACGAAGCGACACCAAAGCCCAAGGCGTCGAAACTCGGTTTTGAACGATTGCCCGTCTCTGTGACTCCGACGTGACTGAAATCATG